>JBGSIB010000065.1:0-131010 GCA_041751955.1 Crocinitomicaceae bacterium | reverse complement strand
GTGATTCTTTTTCTAATCGATAGTGGATTAAATCCTCAATTGATATGATTTTTAGACCAAATCTCTTAGCAATATCTATAAGCTGCGGTAAACGTGCCATGGTTCCGTCTTCATTCAAAATTTCGACGATAACTCCGGCAGGCTCGAAACCTGCCATTCGTGATAAATCGATTGCAGCCTCTGTATGACCAGCTCGGCGCAAAACACCACCTTTTTTGGCGCGAAGAGGGAAGATGTGACCCGGTTTTCCCAATTCCTTTGGATCTAAATTAGGGTCAATCAATGCTTGTATCGTTTTTGAACGGTCAGAAGCCGAAATTCCAGTCGTACAACCGTGTCCCATTAAATCGACTGACACAGTAAAAGGCGTTTCGTATTCGGCTGTATTGTGCTTCACCATTAACTCAAGTCCCAATTCATCACATCGACTTTCTACAAGAGGCGCGCAAATTAATCCGCGTCCATGAGTAGCCATGAAATTGATAATCTCTGGCGTTACATTTCTTGCAGCGGTTAGAAAATCACCTTCGTTTTCTCGGTTTTCATCATCCACAACAATGATTACCTTTCCGTTTTTTATATCTTCAATTGCTTCTGCAATCGTATTCAGTTTGAAACTCATATTCGCTTATAAATTCGTTGCAAAAGTACCGCTTATTTATTAATTCTAACTTATTGAACCCTCAATTCCTCGATTTCATTTACTGGTTTACGGAATACAACTTTACCATCGAAAACATCTAAAACTACATTATGTTCTTTATCAATTGTATTTGACAAAAGTGCTTTTGACAACTCTGTTAGAACTTGTTTCTGAATCAATCGTTTTACTGGTCGTGCACCAAAAAATGGATCGTAACCTGTTTTCGCAATCCAATCTATGGCATCTTCTGTTACCGCCAAATAAAAGCCTTTTTCCTTCAATGTATCTTTCAAGCGATCTAACTGGATGTCGACAATTTCTCTAATATTTTCCTCAGTTAACGGGGTGAACAAGAGAACTTCATCAATTCTATTCAAAAACTCTGGACGAATAGTTTGACGCAACATTTCGTTAATTTTTTCCCTTGCGCTTTCAATGACCATTGGATAATCTTTCTCCTTTTTACCATCAAACATTTGATGAATTAAATCGGCACCTAAATTCGATGTCATAATGATGATTGTATTTTTAAAATTCACCACTCGGCCTTTGTTGTCGGTTAATCGTCCATCATCCAAGACTTGCAACAAGACATTGAAGACATCCGGGTGCGCTTTCTCAATTTCGTCTAAAAGTACAATCGAGTAGGGACGACGTCGAACTGCTTCGGTCAACTGACCACCCTCATCATATCCAACATATCCTGGAGGAGCTCCAACCAAGCGACTTACGGAATGTTTTTCTTGATATTCCGACATGTCGATTCGAGTCATGGCATTATCATCATTAAAAAGATAATCGGCTAAAGCCTTTGCAAGCTCGGTTTTACCTACGCCCGTAGTTCCAAGAAAAATGAACGATCCGATTGGACGTTTTTCATCTTGCAAACCTGCTCTCGACCGTCTTATAGAATCGGAAACAGCTATGATTGCTTCTTTTTGACCAACTACCCTTTTTCCTAATTCGTCCTCCAAGCGGAGTAATTTGCTTACTTCGCTTTCAATCATTTTCGTTACTGGAATTCCCGTCCATTTTGAAACAACCTCGGCAATCTCTTCTGCGTCAACTTCTTCCTTAATCAATTTACTATTGACTTGAATCTCCAGTAGCTTTATTTTATGAGCTTCCAAGGCTACTTCTTCTTCTTTAATTTTTCCATAACGAAGTTGAGCTACTTTTTCATAATCGCCATTTCGTTCAGCTTGCTCTGCCTCAAATTTATATTGTTCAATTTTTTCTTTTGAGGCTTGAACCATTTCAGCGGCATTTCTTTCATTTTGCCATTTGGCTAAAAATTCATCCCGCTTAGATTTTAACTCAGAAAGGTCTTTTTCCAATTGAGCTATTTTCTTTTCATCTTTTTCACGCTTGATGGCTTGTTTTTCTACCTCTAATTGCATTATTTTTCGTTCCATCTCATCCAATTCCTCTGGTTTGGAATTGATCTCCATTTGCAACTTAGCTGCAGCTTCGTCCATTAAGTCAATTGCTTTATCAGGAAGAAAACGATCGGAAATATAACGTTGAGAAAGTTCTACAGCTGCAATAATTGCTTCATCTTTAATAATTACTTTGTGATGATTCTCATATTTTTCTTTGATTCCTCTGAGAATGGAAACTGCATCATCAAAATCAGGTTCATCAACTAAAACAGTTTGGAATCTTCTGACTAAAGCTTTGTCTTTTTCAAAGTATTTCTGATATTCAGCTAGGGTAGTGGCGCCAACGGCTCGTAATTCTCCTCGTGCCAGTGCAGGCTTTAAAATATTGGCAGCATCCATTGCGCCTTCGCCACCGCCTGCACCAATCAAAGTATGAATCTCGTCAATAAACAGAATGATTTCTCCTGCTGAATCAATAACTTCTTTAATAACTGCTTTTAATCGCTCTTCAAATTCACCTTTGTATTTTGCACCTGCGACCAATGCTCCCATATCTAAAGAGTAAACAACTTTTGAGGCCAAATTCTCTGGAACATCACCTTCAACAATTCTATGTGCGATTCCTTCCGCAATTGCTGTTTTACCAACACCAGGCTCTCCAATTAGAATTGGATTGTTTTTAATTCTTCGCGATAAAATTTGTAAAACTCGACGAATTTCATCGTCACGACCAATCACAGGATCTAATTTTCCACTTTTAGCCATTTCATTTAAATTCTTTGCATAGCGATTCAAAGACTGATAGTTCGCATCCTGATTCTCATCTTGCACAGAATTTCCGTTTCTTAATTTCATAATAGCTTCAATTATATTTTTTTCAGTGATTTTTTGATCTTTGAATATTTGCCCTATACTATCATTGCCTTGTGATAGAGCGACAAACAAGGCTTCAGAACTGATAAATTGATCCTTCCAGTTTTCAGCAATTTTCTCTGATGCCTTTAATGTCTTAAACATATCGTTGGACATGTGAGGCTGACCGCCAGAGGTTTTGGGATATGATTCAACCTGCTTTTCAACTATGCTTTTAAAGAGTTTTACATCTTTTTTTAATTCGTTAAAAATAAAATCTACAATAAAATTGTCTTTTTCAAGCAACGAAATCAACAAATGACCGTTATCTATGATATACCGCTCTTCATTGCTAGCAATCACAAATGCATTATTCAATAATTCCTTTGCTTTGTTAGTGTACTTTTCAAAATCGATCATCTTCGGTTTTTTCCAATTTCGGCCTCAAAAGCTAAACCAAACGACGGAATCGGAAAAAACGGCAGTCACAAAATGCGTTTCTAGACAAATTGACAGAACATTTATAAAAAAAATGTTGATTAGTCTGTAACTCCTTGTTGATAACTCCGTAGAAGAACTTACCTATTAAGATTAAACAAGATGAAAAAAGTGCAAAGAAACCTAGTCGTATTATCTCTGGCGTGCATAACTGCGACGTCATACGCCGAAACGGATTACAGAGCTTTAAAATTAGATTACATCGAACAGTATCGAACAACCGCGATACAACAGATGATTCACACAAACATTCCCGCTAGCGTAACATTAGCCCAAGGCTTATTAGAAAGCGGAGCAGGAACCTCGCGTTTAGCAACTCAAGGGAATAATCATTTTGGAATTAAATGTCATGATTGGAAAGGTGATAAAATGTACCACGACGATGATGCCAAAGGAGAGTGTTTCCGTGTTTATGGAAATGCTGAACTATCTTTCGTTGATCATAGTGATTTTTTGACCAATCGCTCCCGATACGCTAGTTTGTTTACATTGAACACAACTGATTATAAAGGATGGGCAAGGGGACTTAAAAAAGCTGGTTACGCTACAAACCCTTTATATGCAGATATCCTAATTGGTCTTATCGAAGATTTTGATTTACATGATTTTGACGCAACAATCGGACCTCCGAAAAAAAACATTGGAATATTGAACCCACCAAAAAATAAATTTGGAGATGCAACAAAAGTAGACGTTGAAACAACGAAAAGTGCATATGTAATTGCTGAAGAAGGAGACACGTATTACAGAATTTCAGAAGAATTTAGCACAGCGTTATGGGAATTGCGCAAATATAATGACGTTGAAGCCGAAAAGGATTTTCTGGAGAAAGGTGATAAAGTATATTTAGAACCCAAAAGTAACAAGCCATTAGTAGATGATTTATTTGTAATTGCTCAACAAAACCAATCTTTAATAAGTATTTCACAAGACTTAGGAATCAAACTTAAAAAGTTAGAAAAACTAAATCCTGATATACTTCCAAACGTAATTCTAGAAAAAGGGACCAAAGTTAACTTGCAGTAAAAGGCACTTCATCCTATATTTTGAAATCCGGTTCATTGAATCGGATTTTTTTTATTTGATTTAGCTTTTCAAGAATAAATTGAACATTTTTGTAAGACTTTTGTTACATAGTAGTCTAAGAAGTTTAAGAATAAGATGAAACCATCAAACGAATTATTTAAATTAATAAATTCTCTCTCCAAATCGGAAAAGAGATTTTTTAAGATGACATCATCCTTGCAGTCGGGGGATAAAAACTACTTGAAGATATTTGATTTCATCGAAAAGCAAGATAAATACGACGAAGAAGAACTTAAAATCCACTTTGCAAAGGAAAGATTCGTTCAGCATCTCCCTTCAGAGAAAAATCATTTATATCGACTAATTTTAAAGAGTTTACGCTCCTTTTACAGTGAGCATACTGTATCAAGTTTGCTGAAACAGGAAATTAAAAATGTAGAGATTTTATACAATAAAGCACTGTTTAAGGAATGTGACAAATTTGTTTCGAGAGCCAAGAAAATTGCTGAAGAAAACGAAAAATTTTATTATTGGTTCGAGCTGATTTCTTGGGAAAAGAAATTGCTAGAAGAGGCTTACGAGGCTGGTGAATTTGGTACAGACTTAGATAAACTTATTTTGGAAGAACAAATGGTGATTGAAAAGCTAAGGAATTTAGCTGAATATCAAGTCATTTATTCAAAAATCAACTTGGTTTTCCGAAGTGGCGGTTTCGCACGTAATTCTAAAGAAAGAGACGAGGTTGAGAAAATTGCGGATTATCACTTAATTAAAGGTAAAAACACTGCTTTATCCGTTAGAGCGACATCCATGTGTTTCTACATAAAAGGTTTATGTGCCGCTACTAATCGCAACTATTCAGACGCTTTTACATTCTTTAATCGCACCAAAACTATTCTGGATGAAAATCAAAAAATAAAACAAGATTCAGCTCAAAGATATTTAATGACTCTGGTGCATTTGTGTAGATGTCATATTGAGAATTTAGACTTTTTTCAAGCAAAGGATTTAATTGCTGAAACGAGAAAATTGAATGAATCGAAAAATTTTGCATCAATGGATATTGAAGTGAAAATTTTCTACAATTCTTTTGTGCTTGAAATGAGACTAATTCAGGTCTCAGGCGAATTTAATCAAAGCCAGAAATTACTGCAATCCCTTTCTGAGAAAGAAGCTTTCTACGGAGAAATGATTAATAAAGAGCAAGAGGTTATACTCAACTACAATAAGGCTTTCATGCATTTTGCACTAGGTGATTACAAAAAAGCATTGACATTTATAAACAATGTTCTGAACGATAACGAACAGAATCTTCGTCAAGATATTTATGGTATTGCCAGAATTTTTAATTTGATTCTGCACTACGAGCTTCAGAATTATGAATTCTTGGAATATGTCATTAAATCCACTAACCGGTATTTAAACAAACAGGAAAGAACATTGCAGGTTGAAACTTCACTTATTCGGAATTTAAAAAAACTTTCGAAAGTTCAAAATGAATCCTCTAAAAATCAAATTTTTACAGATTTTTACAATGAGTTGGAAACCTTACTGAAAGATGAAAACGAAAGTGTGCTATTAGAATATTTTGACATCATCTCTTGGGTGAAAATGAAACGAGAAAAAATCACATTCCCTGAGGCGGTAAGATCTAGAGTTATTAAAGTAAATAGGTGAAACCTAGGACGAATGAGTTTCTAGTATAGATATGTTCTGCCGTACTGCCTTGAAAAGCTGTGTAAACCCTGTCCAATTGTGTCTGTTTTAAACTCAAATCAAAAGAAGATTTTCCTGCGCGATATCCAAGGCCGCAAGAATAAGATTTATCCCAGCCATTTTCAACTTCAACACTCGAATTATAAGCTTTGGATGATAGCCCCAAACCTGCTCTAAGAAAGAAAACAGAATTGAAAACTATTTCTCCTCCCAGTCTAAAATTCAAAGCACTTTGTAGCACTTTTTTGGCTACAGCATTCTCTATTGTAAAATCATAACTCTGATAATTCTGTATATCTTTTGTTGAACGGAGATTGGCCCATTTGTAATTAACATACTCCAAATCAGCACTAATACATCCTCTAGTTCCAAAAATATAGGCAAATGACCCAATCAGCTTTGGTGGTGTTCGCAAGCGATATTTGTAATTACCAATTGGTTTTAGAGAATCGTTTACCTTTCTTTCGCCATAATTAAACTGAGCCGTCATATCACCCTTAGTGTCATCTTCTAAATCGTAAAAAGTTGGAGAATGTATAGCAATACCAATACGAATATTATCTTTTGGTAAGAGTATAACACCGAACTTAGCATTCACTCCGTTGCCTTTTGTCTTCAAATTATACATATAGTCAAACGAACGTAGATCATTTCCAACTGTATCGGTAACTTCCTCATAATGATTGATTGTTTCCTCATATTTTAGTGTTCGGAATCCAATATTACCGCCAACATAAATAGCATTCATAAAGTTTCCAGAGAGAGACAAATAATATTCGCCCATTCCTCCTTTAGTTTCTACATTTCTCCTGTGAAATTGATCACCTGAATTATACAAAGCAGCCTCGTAATTATTTCCTCCAACAGGGTTTATAGTATAAGTTTCCCATGCTAAACTTGAACTAAAAGGATGAGTTAAATACAAGTCATAGTAAGGCGTTCCATTTGCAGAAGCTGCAAAGCTTTCCAAAAGTGATTCATACTGATAACCACTGTATGAATAGGTATTACGAAAATCTTGTAATCGATTGTATCCTAGTCCAATTTGAATGTACTGATATCCGCCTTCTCTTTGAGAATCATCCTGACAAAAAACTAGCCCAAGTGAATTCGGCTTGAATGTAAAACTATTACTATTCTCTAAATTTCCATTAAATGTGAGTTTGTTTTTCACAATACTACCACCCAAACTTAAGTTAAATTGGTCGGAAGAATATCGTCCAAAACCAGCTGGATTTATCTGAGAAACACTTAAATCTGCCCCTAACGCCCCAAATGCACCACCCATCGCCTCGAAGCGAGCACTTCCAAAAAGTTCGGTTTTTGAATAGCGGAACAAATCGGCATCACCTTGAGAAAAAGCTGTGCCAATCAATAAGGTCGCTAAGAAAAAAAAAAGGCTCTTTTTCATCAAACTTGTCGTTGATACTATTTGGTTTTACTGTCCGCGCCCTCCAGGTCGGGATGGAGAACTTGAACGTGAGCCTCCGCTCGTGCTTGAACCACTTCCTGAATTGGAATTTCCAGAGCGAGGACTTGAAATTGTACCACTAGAATTGGATCTAGGCATTCGAATTCCTCCATTTGACGATGAAGAAGTCGAATATTCTTCCCTCGAACCTCCTCGAACACTATTTTGCGTGCCACCTTCATTTCTGCTTGTCGGGCGACTGTAAATAGGTCTTTGCGCGCTGGAACCACGTGAATCGAAAGCATTGTCTCGTTGTGAAGAATTTGTTCGATTGAATGAATTGTAAGGAGAAGAATTGGTAATCGTTTGCGCACTTTTAACCTGAACTGTTCCTCCACGGTTATTTCCAGAATAATAACCAGAAACGGTAGCTCTTGGTCCACTGGTAAACAAACCACTGTTTGTTACATTTGAATTGAAAGTATTATTTCCATTAAATCCTGAATTATAAAATCCATTATTGCAGTTATTCAAACCGTAGACAGAGCCCCAAGCTCCGTAATTGGAATTGTATGGGTAGTAATATTGATAAGCTCCATAACCCCAATATTGACTATAACCACTCATTCCTGGAATCATGTCAATACCATAATAACCATTTCTATGTGCTCCCCAATATGGATTAAATGACCCAGTTAAAGTCCCGAAATTATTCCATGGACCATAATAAAACCAGGATGAAGAATTTATCATAGGGTTAACAAAAATGGCTGTTTGATATAAAGAACTATAATACCCATTCGTTGGATTGTTGGTTTCTTGACGATGTTTGAATGTAGCGTATGATGTTTCATCCACCAAATCCTCCCCAGCTGGAACAATAGCGGAATTCATAACGTAAACATTGTCGTCCATGATGGGACGAATGTTGGAACATGAACTAATAGAAAAACCTATCAGTAGAATGAATAAAATCGATGTCAGTGGTTTCATAGTATTGATTTTACATTAAAATTACGCTATTCTTAGTATTTTTACAAACTTTTTAAGTAACATAATTGCATAAAATACTGCAAAAAATGAGCCAAAAATATACAACAAGGAGTGAGGATTATTCAAAATGGTATAATGAAGTTATAGATCGTGCGGATTTAGCCGAACACTCAGACGTTAAAGGTTGCATGGTTATAAAACCATACGGCTTTGCGATATGGGAAAAAATGAAGGATGCTTTAGATCAAATGTTTAAAGATACTGGACATTCGAATGCTTATTTCCCTCTTTTCATACCTAAATCATATTTAAGTAAAGAAGCAGCTCATGTTGATGGATTTGCAAAAGAATGCGCTGTAGTTACGCATTATAGGTTAAAAGTAGGGGAGGACGGTAAAAGTGTAATTGTTGACCCGGATGCTAAGCTGGAAGAAGAGTTAATTGTTCGACCTACATCCGAGACTATTATCTGGAATTCATACAAAAAATGGATACAGTCTTATCGCGATTTACCTATCCTAATAAATCAATGGGCAAATGTTGTCCGTTGGGAAATGAGAACTCGCTTATTCCTTAGGACTACCGAGTTTCTATGGCAAGAAGGCCACACAGCACATGCAACTCAGGAGGAAGCAATCGAAGAAACCAATAAAATGCTTGGCGTTTATTCTTTCTTTGCTGAAAAATTCATGGCGATGCCAGTTATTCAAGGACGGAAAAGCGAAAGCGAAAGATTCGCTGGTGCATTGGATACTTTATGTATTGAGGCAATGATGCAAGACGGAAAAGCTTTACAGGCAGGAACATCACATTTTTTAGGACAAAATTTCGCTAAGGCTTTTGATGTTAAATTTTCAGATAAAACTGGAAAACTTGAATATGTTTGGGCAACATCTTGGGGAGTTAGCACGAGATTAATTGGCGCACTAATCATGACACATTCAGATGATGAAGGCTTGGTTTTACCTCCAGCTTTGGCGCCAATTCAAGTTGTTTTTATCCCTATTTATAAAACGGATGGAGAGAAAGCAGCTATTGACGAAAAAGTCGATGGACTAATGCATGATTTGAAAAAAGAAGGTGTTTCTGTGAAATACGATGATGATACAAACAAAAGACCGGGCTGGAAATTTGCAGAGTATGAAGCGAAAGGTGTTCCGATTCGCGTTGCCATTGGTCCAAGAGATTTAGCCGAAAACAAAGCAGAAGTAGCTAGACGAGATACAAAAGAAAAGAATACTTTGAATTTGCAAAATTTCACAGCGCAAATCCAACTTCTTTTAAATGACATTCAAGACAATCTTTACACGAAAGCTATTGATTTCCGCAGCAAAAACACAAGAGCAGTTGACGACTACGAAACTTTCAAAATTTTATTAGAAAAAGAAAGTGGGTTCTTTTTAGCCCATTGGGATGGAACAAAGGAAACTGAAGCTAAAATTAAAGAAGAAACGAAAGCAACAATCCGCTGTATTCCTTTAGATCAAAAAGAAGAAGAGGGTGTTTGTATGTATTCCGGAAAACCATCAAAGGGAAGAGTTATTTTTGCTAAAGCGTATTAGTATGAAAAAAGGAATGGAAGTCAATAGAAAAACGATTAAGGACCTACTCGAGCAAAAATCTATTTTAAAACAAGATGTTTCAGAAGAGGTTCAAAGCGTATTCCGAAAGCTTAAAACTGCTATTGACGAAGAAATAGCAGCCATAAAGCCAAGTATTACAGACGATAGAATACGTTTAAATGCTGAAGAAAAGGGTGACAATGAAATAAAAGTTATGATTGGAAGTGACGCTGTTATTTTTCAATTACACTCTAACGTTTTTCTACTTGAAGATGAACACCCTTTATGGGATAGCGAGTATATAAAAGCTGAGCACAAAAGAGCCTATTTTGGGATAATCCACATCTACAACTTCCTTGCTGATTCATTTATTTATAATAGAATGAATGATTCTGGATTCCTTATTGGTAGAATTTTTGTTAATTACGATTCTCACCTAATGGTAGAAGGCAAGGGGCAATTGGATTTCCTATTTAAAGACCCTGAACAGAATATTTCGTCTCCTGAAATATTGAAACATATCGTTCAATGCTCGTTTTCTCATGCATTAGATTTCGATTTACTTGCTCCACCTTATGGAGTAATTGAAGAAATTAGTTTAGCTCAAATACTCGCTATTAGTGCTGATTTACAGATGAAAACAAGTAAAAGATTAGGTTTTAAACAAAATTCATTTGAAAAAGCTTAATTTTTTTTATTCAAAGCGTTTGCACTTAAAAAAAAACAGACTATATTTGCACTCCGAAATTAATTGAAAGGATAAATTTTGGCCCATTCGTCTAACGGTTAGGACATGCGGTTTTCATCCGTAAAATAGGAGTTCGATTCTCCTATGGGCTACAAAGAAACTAGATTAGGCCCATTCGTCTAGTGTTTAGGACGCCAGGTTTTCATCCTGGTAACAGGAGTTCGATTCTCCTATGGGCTACATTGACAGTATTAAAAAGACTAAATATAAAGTAATATGGCGAATCATAAGTCAGCAAAAAAAAGAATTAGATCAAACGAATCAAAGAAAATTCGTAACAAATACCAACACAAAACAACGCGTAACGCGGTCCGTAATTTGCGTGCATTGACAGATAAAAATGAAGCAATTGCTTTGTATCCATCTGTTGTGTCTATGTTGGATAAATTAGCGAAAAACAACGTGATTCATAACAATAAAGCAGCCAATTTAAAATCTGGTTTGCAAGTGATGATCAATAAATTATAATACATTTTTTACCGAGGTAAAGAAGAGGGGCTTTTAGCCCCTTTTTTCGTAATTTTAAGGCAAAACTTACGTTTGAAAGCAAGTTTATTTTCCTTTATTGCTCTTCTGCTCTGGGCCAATAATTCCCTATCGCAAAGCGTGGAGTTTTATCCCGTCGACACTTTAAAATATAATTTTCGAACTGGAGGGAGGATTGATACTTTTGATTTAACCTACGCTAATCCTTATACTACCTTTCCTGCAATAGGATTTGATAACTTCGAGCAACTACCCTCAATCGATTTTCTTATTGCAAGTCCATCTCTGTTTGCATTTCAAAAGCCATCTTTACTTCAAAAAAAGACTATTAGTGCTTTACCGCATGTTGGATTCTTTTATTCATTTGGACTGAAAGGAACACAAGCTTTACATGCAGATTATCAGCAATCAATTAACACGAATTTACTGCTGAATCTTACAATTGACAGACAAAGTTCTGGAGGATTCGCTGTCAATAGTGGCTTTTCACAAAACCTAGTTCGTTTCGGCTTATACCAAAATGCAAACAAGTTTTCTTTTTCATTTAAAGGCAGTTATTCGGGGAGAGAATCCTCATTATACGGGGGAAATGTAGACTCTTTATCATGGAAAATCGATTCGTTTGGCTTGCCTTTTGCTGATGTGTACAAAACGAATGCTTCATCAACTCAAAAAGGCGTGAATTCTGAATTACTTCTGAAATATAATGCATTGAGTGATTCTTCAAGAATAAAAATTGGACCTGCCGTTGAATTAGGCTTCAATTTATTGAACAGAGTGTATAAAGAAGAAAACCAAAATTTAGACCTTATTTACTCCCAAATCAATATTGATTCGACAGAAACCACGGATCAGTTTCAGGACGCAAAATTATCATCTGGAGCTGGAATTTTTATGGAAAACAAAAAATTCAATCTTTTAGCTTTTGGAACTCACAGATATTGGCGATTTCAAAATTTAGGCACCAATAGAGACACCGCAGAATACGGTCTCAAAATAAAATTTGTTTTCAGTCATAAAAACATTGCTTTTAAAAATGAGAGTACGCAAAATATTATCGGAGCTCAGCAGGAATTTTTTACGAACAACGAATTTAGAATTGGCGACAAAAATAAAAGTTTAGGTCTTTTTGCGAATTATGCAGATGCTATGCCTGAATTGGTTCAGCGTTTTTACTTTGGTAATAATATAAACTATGGCGCTTCTAGTTTTACGAAACAAAAAAGATTCAACCTAGGCGCCCAAGGAAAAATAAGTTTTTGGAAACTTGAAACTCAAGCCAAAGCTGGAATAATGAATTGGACTAACAATTTGATATGGCAAGATACCATTTGGACAATTTCAGCGGATTCCGATATAAAAGCTTTCTATTTTCATTTGAAAACACATTTAGATCTCGGTAAACTTCATTGGTACCCCAGTTTTCAATATCAAACGGGTTCAGATTATATGCCAGAATTTGTTTTTTCTGGGCGTATTCTGTTCAAGTCCAAGGTCTTCAAAGCCAAAAAACTAGAATTAATGTTCGCCCTTGATCCACAAGTAAATTCGTTCTATAAATTCCTTAGCTACAATACATTATTGGATAATTACGCTTTTGATAGCAACAACCGAAGTGGTGGACAACCTTATGCTCTGCACGGTACATTTGGAATGGGAATAGAAGAATTTAGGTTTTTCGTTCGTGCAGAAAATTTACAATCATTTTGGACAGCAGGAAATACTGAAATCCTCCAGAACTACTATAGATCGCCGTTTGTATTGAGATTGGGACTTAGTTGGGACTTCTTTAATTAAGGAACTTTGTTAAAATGGAAAGGAGCAAAACTGGTGTCTTGCTCCTTTCAAACCTAACCTACCTTTTACAACTAAACCGAGTCAAAGATATGAAACCTTTTGAATAAAAAAAACTTTTTTTTATTTTTTTCAGAATTTAACATCTCTTATATTTTTCTGTATAATGTTATCTTTGGCGAATAAAATTGAATGATATGAAATTGTTACAAGATAAGGTGGTATTGATTACGGGAGCATCTCGTGGAATTGGAAAAGCAATAGCAGAAGAATGCGTGAACCAAGGCGCGAAAGTTGCATTTACTTATTTGTCGTCAGAAGAGAAAGCAAATGCTCTTGAAAAAGAATTGAGCGCCAATGGCGGAACAGTAAAAGGTTTTAAGTCTGATGCAGCAAAATTCGATGAAGCTCAAACTTTAGTAGATGATGTGGTAGCAGAATTTGGAACAATAGATGTTTTAGTAAACAATGCAGGTATCACACGTGACACCTTGCTAATGCGGATGACTGAAGAACAATGGGATGAAGTTATAAACACCAACTTAAAATCAGCATTCAATCTCACTAAAGCCGTTCAAAGACCAATGCTAAAGGCTAGAAGTGGAAGTATAATTAATATGTCATCCGTAGTTGGCGTAAGCGGAAATGCTGGCCAATCCAATTATGCCGCATCAAAAGCAGGTTTGATTGGTTTTACGAAATCCATCGCTCAAGAGCTAGGCTCCAGAAATATTAGATGCAACGCTATTGCTCCAGGGTTTATTGAAACTGAGATGACTGCAGCTTTGGATGAAAAAGTAGTTCAAGAATGGCGAAACTCTATTCCGTTAAAACGTGGTGGTTCTCCTTTGGATGTGGTAAATTTGACAGTTTTTCTTGCATCTGACATGTCCACATACATAACGGGACAAACCGTAAATGTTTGTGGAGGAATGTTAATGTAAAAAAAGATGAAAATAAAGTGAGCCTTGATTAATTGAATTATTAGTCAAGGCTTTTGTTTATTAATCCATTTTCTATTGGCCAGTATTCTAAGCCAGTCAGAGTAAAGCAATAAATAAGTCATGAAACTAAAAAACCAAATAACGACAATATTAGCCGAGTAAGTCGAAAAACTTATCCCAAATATTTTTTTATTTGGAGAATAGAACGGGGCGTCTAGAAAATATAAAGAATTTGTTTCGCGATAAATAGGATTACTTTTTTGTATTAATTGACCGTTTGAAACAATTAATTTATCAAATTCATTACTGTTCTTAACCAATCTATCCAGACTTTCATTTGCATATAAAGTATTTATCTTAGTATATTTTTTTTGCCCCGATTCTCTTTTAAATCCTTCAATTTCATTCAACTCCTTCTTGTATACTTGTTCATAGTATTTATTCAACCTGTTTAAATATCTTTTTAACTCAAAAACATTGGGCTCGCTCGAACTTAACTCGCAACCTGTACAATTGAAATTTTTCCATTTACCATTTTCATTAGATATCTCCGTCAACAATATTTTTTTTGCTATTGTTCTATTCTCCACACTTTCATTTTGCTTTTCCAAAATGGCAACATTTCGTTTCATTTCTGGAAACCAATAGTCCTTTTTCCACGATGCCTCATCCATCTTAACATTGTGTTCAAAAAGGTCCGACTCATTTGGATTATTGTAAAATATTTTAACAGCTAAAGCTTCATAAGCCCAACGGGAAGTCATTAAATTTCCTATCCACGGAACGTCTTTCTCAGAAGTTATAACAGGATGTAAACGATCATATTTTACAATAACACCGCTGAAAAGAAGCTGTGGAATAATCAATAAGGGAATAAATATATAAACCACTTTGGCCGAACTAAATGTACTTGATACTAATAGCCCAAGAATGTTCGCCATACAGGCTGTACTGAACAAAAGGAACCAAAAGTCCCAAAACATTCCAGGTATTTCAAGTACGGTGTTTCCTATCAATATAAATAAAAACGATTGAATTGCACTGATAATATACAATATACCCACTTTTGACAACAAATAACTGCCTCGTGATAGGTGCAAGAACTTTTCCCTTTTCAATAAGATTTTATCTTTTATTATCTCTTCTGCCGATACCGCTAAGCCAAGAAAAATTGAAACAATTACGCAAATGAAAATGTATTGAGGAATATTTTCATTGTGATAAAAAGAATACTGTTGTTTCCCTGAGTTACTGTCACCATAGTACTTTAAAAAATAGGAGAGAAGGAAGGCTAGAATCGGCGCTTCGATTAAATTAAGTAGTATATATTGTTTATTTGAGATTTTAGTCATGAAATCTCTTTGGAAATAGACCTTAAATTGAGTCCAAGATGAAGGTTTTTCAGCATATTTCTCAAAATCTTTCCTTTCAAATTCTTTTATAGAAGTTGAAACTTGATCACTAAATTTTATCGCCCATTCTTTCGGACTTGTTTTTCTGAGTTCCGTAATATTACCAACTTCATCAACCACTTTTGCTTCAACTATATTGAAAATTTCCTCAGGATTAACTTTCCCACATTCCGAACACTCAAATTCTTCAGCTCCAGCATGATTGGCATGTACTTTAAAATATACGGAAGCGTCGGAGGGTTTTCCATCAAAAATTGAATAGCCACCCACATCCATAATAAAAAGACGGTCAAACATTTTAAAGATTTCTGAAGATGGTTGATGAATAACCACAAAAAGCAATTGGCCTTTTAACGAAAGCTCTTTGAGCAGGTCCATTATGTTTTCTGAATCTCTCGAAGACAGGCCTGATGTAGGTTCATCAACAAATAAAACCGATGGTTTTCTGATCAATTCTATTGCAATATTCAAGCGTTTTCTTTGCCCACCCGAAATAGTATTGCTTAAAGCATTTCCAACTTTGAGATATTTAATATGATATAATCCAACTTCCTTGAGTACTTCAAGTACTTTTTTATTGATTTCTTGTATAGACTTTGTTTTATAGCTTAATTGAGCGTTAAAAAAAAGATTTTGATATACCGTCAATTCTTCAATTAACAGATCATCCTGGCTGATGTATCCAATTTTTCCTTCTAAACTTTTATTATCAGATAGATCAATTCCATTCAAGCATATCTTTCCTGTATTTGTCTTTAAGTTTCCATTTAAGACATTAAGTAAAGTTGATTTTCCTGCGCCCGAACTCCCCATTATTCCGATTAATTGACCACCTTCCGCTTGGAATGAAATAGGATGTATACCAACTTTACCATTATCAAAATTATACGATACATTTGAAGCGGTGAGGGTAACTTTTTCGCGAACTTCATCACTTAAGAACTTCGAAATTATATCGCTATAATAAATTTGATTTGACTTACTTGTCCTTATACTGGCCCCATTAGAAAAAATCTGCACTCTGTCTTTTTGAACGGTTTGTCCATTGAGAATAAGTTGGTCTTGCCCATAATAGCGCAAGAAAAGATAATTGAAGGACTCAATTCTAAGCACTCTGATTTCTGCATCCAAATTGGTATGTCTTATGACCTTCGAGAAATCAAAATTCAGTTCTGCAGAAGAAACATAGGCAATTCGCGGATCATCAACTTTTTCGTTGAATTTTAAATTAACAAAAGACTGTAAAATACCGAAAGTCTCCTTTGAAAAATTAAAACTCTCCGTAACTGTGGTCACAAAATCATTAATCTGTTGCGAGGTAAACTTGTTAATCCGCACAAACTCTAAAATTCTAATAAGAACAATTTTCTTTTGTACTAGCGTCAACTCTTTATTAATATCAGAGCATATGCGTAATATTTTAACTGAATTTACTGAGGCTTTTTTTATTGCACCGTCCTTTCGGACACGGCGACTATATAGAAGCTCAATGTTCTCATCAAATATTTTCAAATAACGCTCAATTTGAGATGAATTCAATTCATTCAAAAGAAAGCTATGAACTACACTGCGTTGTTCACTTATTTCTAAATCATCGGAAATTGCTTCGCGTGTAGATGAGTAGTCAACCTTTGCCAAAATGGCAAAAAGCTGCATTAACGCCCCTAAAATGCGTTCACTCATTAAGATTTATTGCTTAAATCCAATTAACATTACCGCACATCCCGTCACTTTAAAATCTGGATCTAGTTCAGTTTCTATAGTAACTGGAATCGTATTGGCTACTTCGAAGTCCCAATAAGGTGCATTCTTGTATTTTTTGTTGGTGTACAAGATATTACCATTCATATCTCTAACCGTAAAAATCACATAATTTTCTTTCCGACCGGCACTTGCAGCTATACGATAGGTCGAACCTCCATACAATGTTGTTTTAAACTCAGCTTTCTCTCTGTCTAAAAAAGCAGTATACACTTGTCCATCTGAAATGAACCTTTTCGCTCCAGCATCACCACTCAAATATTTTGCACAGTCCTGGGCAATTTGTTCGCAATCCTGTCCAAACGAAAAACTGGAAGAAAGGATTATGGATAAACCTAAGATTATTATTGATTTCATAATTGTTTAGTTCGTTATTTTTTCTCGAATTGATTGTATCTTCAGACTAATTTGATTCAATATATCCGTATCAATTCTTATTTCTAATTTATGATTCAACATCGTCGTTTTTCGTTCAACATCTGTTGTCGGCTCATTGTAGGTGTATTTCGAATCGATTTTCTCGAAATAAAACTGAAGATCCTTTAAATCTTGTATTAAGTCATCGTTAGCATTATCCTCATTATACTCCGACAACAATTCAATAACACTATTCAAGGACCACTGTTGTTCCCCAATTCTTTCAACAATTCTTGGAGTAGATTGCATTTTGTTTATCTCGCTCGAAATATACATTGATTCAACCCAACCTCCAGCTAAAATTCTGGCAGCATCAGCTTTTCTATTTGAATTTTTCAAGAACAAATCAGATTTCTTGAATGCTTCCGAAACCAATACCATCAAACTATCTTGATTCGATAATTGACTTTCAAAGCGATTCAAGAACTTTTTGTCAAACGCTCCTTCAAGTCCTAATTTTTCAGTCAATTTCTGAACAGCAGCTAAATATTTTATAGAGTAGGAGTTTTCATTATACAATGCTACATAACCTAAATCAGTTCCATACACACCTAAATTAAGCGCTTGTGAAACCCGTGTCGAATATTTTGATACACCATCTAAAGGGCTCAATACATCTTCATAAAAGGGAAGATTCAATTGTTTAATGAGCAAAGAAGTTTGAACTGGAGACGGAATGCTAAATACTTTATTGTCAAAATTAGTCATCAGAGTTTGGTTCGGATTTTTCAAATCCTCATCCATTTCTCTAGTGTTATCATCGCTCCCACATGATAGAAGGATGAATAAAACAACTGCTGAATACAACAGGTAGCTTATTATTTTGCTCATAAAATTGGTTTAATCTGGAATAAAAATAATCAAAATGGGAATAAGTACCCTATTTTTTGGATAATTAAATCAACAATCAATTCTTGAAACTAAGGAAAGCCTTAACTTTGAAAAAAAAAGATTATGTACAATCGCCCAAGGAGAAACCGCAAATCAGCCGCTATTAGGGACCTCATACAAGAAACGCATCTCAGCGTGGACAATCTAATATTTCCTTTATTTGTTGTAGATGGCACGAATAAAAAAGAAGAAATAAGCTCATTACCAAATATTTATCGTTGGTCTGCTGATCTTTTGTTAAAGGAAATTGAGAACTGCTTGAAATTAGGGATTCGGATTTTTGACATTTTTCCAGCGGTTGAGGATGTGCATAAAAATGCAATTGCCTCTTATAGCTATGCTGAGGACAACTTTTATTTACACGCAATAAGAGCAATCAAGGAGAGATTTCCGGAAGTTGTCCTCATGAGCGATGTCGCTATGGACCCCTATAGTTCCGACGGTCATGACGGTTTAGTAAAAGAAGGGAAAATTCTGAATGATGAAACTTTGGAGATCCTAGGTAGAATGTCGATAGCTCAAGCGCAGGCGGGTATCGACATTATCGGTCCTTCAGATATGATGGACGGAAGAGTTGGATATATCCGAGAAGAACTCGACTTGAATGGCTACACTGAAACAAGTATTATGTCTTATTGCGCTAAGTATGCCAGCGCTTATTATGGACCTTTCAGAGAAGCATTGAATTCAGCTCCGAAGTTTGGTGATAAGAAAACCTATCAAATGAATCCTGCAAATAAGAGAGAAGCACTGATAGAAGCAGACTTGGATGTTGCTGAAGGTGCTGATATGCTTATGGTTAAGCCCGCGACCTTATACCTTGACGTTATCCATCTACTTAAAGAGAATCACGAAATTCCAATTACAGCTTATAATGTAAGTGGTGAATACTCGATGATACATGCCGCTGCACAAAAAGGTTGGCTGGATTACGATTCTGCCATGTCTGAGATGTTACTATCCATCAGGAGGGCAGGAGCAGACGGGATATTAACCTATTTTGCCAAAGATTTTGCAAATTTGGCAAGGTCTATGCAATAAAAAAGGAAAAATGTCATATCTTTAATGAAATGGATGATTATAGTTTTTACCCTGACAAACCTAGTATAGAAACCAAAAAGGCCAAAAATAGTTTGGGCCTTACTGTTTTCTCAATGGCTTTATTCGTCTTAGGCTTATTGCTTATTTTTCCAAATTTCTTTTCATTTATCATTATTCTACTGTGTGTTCTTTTAATTCATGAATTGGGTCATTTTATGTTCATGAAAATTTTCGCTTATAAGAATGTGAGAATGTTGTTTGTTCCACTAATGGGGGCATTTGTCTCAGGAACGAAAGAGAAATATTCCCAAAAAGAAAGTTTTATTATTGTTCTTGCCGGACCAATCCCGGGCATTATTATTGGCTTTATTAGCTTTTATTTTGCTCAAAATTCACATTCTGATTGGTTAATGACAGCCTCTTTGCTCTTTCTGTTTTTGAACATTTTAAACTTAATTCCATTAGACCCTTTGGATGGCGGTCAATTGTTGAGACTCATGATAACCAGAAAAAAGGATTTCTTCCAGTTTTTGTTCAGTTTGATTTCCTCCCTTTTAATGATTGCTTTTGGGATTTATTTGCAAAACTATATCCTTATTGGCTTTGGATTTCTGATGTCTTTTCGAGTACGCAGCAATCAAAAGAATTTTCAAATTCGTAAGGAATTGAAGGAAGACGATGTGCAATACGAAACGACCTATGAAGATTTGAATAACAAACAATATGCTCAAATCAAACAAATAGTTCTAAGACATACGCCAGCTTTGGAAAAGTATATTTCTTTAAACTCGGGTGAAGACGCTGAACCAATAGTGGCGGTGCAAGTGAAAAACGTTTTGTCACCTCCAATGACTTACGATGTCTCTTTTTTCACCAAAACAGTGGCGGTATTGCTTTGGTTAAGCGCAATAATCGTTCCTGTTCTTTACCTATTGAACAACAATATTGATTGGTATGGCAAATCAGTTGGTGGTTGGTAGTAAAGTTTCTTTCCTGAGTGAAACAGGCCATGGCATAATTCTAGAAATTCAGAAGCTTCAAGTCAGAGTTCAAGACGAATCTGGTTTTGAATACTGGTATGCAAAAGAAGAGTTGGTGCCGTATATGGCTGTTTCTGAAAAGGAATTATTTCAATCGAAACATGATAAAGCGGAAGATTTATTAGAGCTGACTCCAAAACCAAGTCTGGCAAAAACTGAAGAATGGAAAATTGATCTACATATGGAAAACCTTGTGGATTCGCATGGACATATGAGCAATCATGAAATAGTTTTGACCCAATTGAAACACTTTAATCAATTTTTAGAACGAGCCGAAAAAGCAAAAGTCAGAAAAATGTTAATTGTACATGGTCAAGGAACTGGAAAGCTAAAAGCTGAAATTCGTTTGATTGTCAATGGAATCAAGGGCGCACAAATGTTCGATGCAGATTATTTAAAGAATGGATTAGGAGCTAGTATAATAGAAAGACGATATAACGTCCGCTAGTCTTTGCCGAAAGAATGAATATCGTTGTGATTTTCTTCAATATTATCCTTTATTTTCTTGATTGTTTTGGTCAATAAAAAGAGATCTACGTCTACATTTTTTCCCAACCAATCCCAGCTATCCATTTCCCCTTCAACGGCCAAGGCCATGTGATACATATATTGAAAATTATGTCTCAAAAGCCATTTTTGGGCTCTTTCGTTGCCTTCAGCTGCATTAATCATGGCCATCAAATGTGGAAAACCATTGTTCATCAGCCAGTCTCTAGCTTCGGTTTTGAGATGAATGGCATGATTTGCCATGACCAATTCTTTGTAGCCATTGTTCAATAACCAATCCGCTATTTCATTATTTCCTTCGAGTGCTTTCGCCCAAGCCAAAATAATTTTCGGCGAATAAGAAATATCTTTTAATTCTTTTTTTTGAATATCTTCTTTCGCTATTTTTTTCTTTCTGCCGAACATTAATTTATGGTGTAGAATAAATAACTGATAAAAATAGCTGCTATAATTCCTGCTAAATCAGCCAAAAGACCAGCTCCAGCGGCATAGCGTGTGTTCTTGATTCCAACTGACCCGAAATAAACGGCTAGGACATAAAAGGTAGTTTCAGTTGAACCTTGGAAAGTTGCGGCTACTTTGGCTCGAAAAGTATCAACGCCATAGGTTTCAAATGATTCTAACATTAAACCCCTTGCTCCGGAACCACTAAATGGTTTCATCAGTGCGACTGGCAAGGCATCTACAAATTCTCGATGAACAACACCCATTTGAATCAATGTCCAATCAATTCCAACGAGTAATCCATCCAAAGCACCCGAGGCGCGAAAAACGGCCAGAGCTGCCAAAATTGCAACCAAATAGGGAATGACTTTGATGGCCACGTTGAATCCTTCTTTTGCGCCTTCTATAAATTCGTCATAGACGTTGACTTTTTTCCGAATAGCGAGCAATAAAAACAATGAGATAATAGCAATCAAAACAACATTTCCGCCAACATTAGATATTGAAGCGGAATACTCAGGATGAACTGAAACAAGATAAATCAATCCAGAAACCATGGCAATTAACCCTCCCAAATACATTAAAATGACAGGATGTAACATGTTGATTTTCTGACGTAAAGCAACATAAGTCAGTCCAATCAAAGTTGAACAGAACGTTGCTAAAAGTATAGGGAGAAATACTTCTGAAGGTGATTCTGAACCAGCTCCTGAACGATAAGCTAAAATTGAAACAGGAATTAAAGTAAGTCCAGACGTATTGAGCACCAAAAACATGATTTGGGCGTTTGAAGCTTTTTCTTTTTCAGGATTGAGTTCTTGTAATTCTGTCATGGCCTTCAAACCTAGAGGAGTTGCTGCATTGTCAAGTCCAAGCATATTCGCACTAAAATTCATCATGATGGAACCAACGGCAGGATGATCCTTTGGAATTTCAGGGAAAAGACGACTAAACAGAGGCGCAACTGCTTTTGATAATAAGGAAACTGCACCACCTTTTTCTCCAACTCGCATGAATCCCATCCATAAACAAAGTGCGCCTGTAAGTCCAATAGCCAGTGTAAATCCGCTCTCAGCAGCCGAAAAAAGAGAATCGACCATTGTTTTAAAAATGTTCAAATCTCCCCAAAATAGCAACTTGGCAGCCGCAATTGAAAAGGCAATGAAAAACATTCCGATAAATATGCGATTCAATAACATGCCTTAAAATTCGTGAAATTATTGTCTTTATGAAATTTAGCAGAGCTTATATTTCAACATCGGCATGTGGGGTATCTGGGTTCTGGCAGATTTTAATGAAGTTCTCTATCAAAATACTTCCCATATTCCCCGATACTTCAGGATGAAACTGAACACCGAACAAATTCTTGGTTTTATGCCGCATGGCTTCATTTATAGACGCATCCGAACTCGCTAATAAAACGAAATCTCGAGGAATAGAAATCACTTCGCAATGATCTTCCATCATATTAAAAACAGTTGGCATGCGCGAAAACAATCGATCGCTTTCCATTTGTTCTATTTCTTGCCATGTTCTATCTTCTTTGATTTTACTACCGAAAGCACCATGATGCAAACCAATCATCTGATGACCAAAACAAATTCCTAGAATTGGTTTTTCTAAAGTCTTAATCCATTTGGACACAACCAGATATTTATCCATATTCATTTCAGTAATCAACAATGGTGCACCAGAAATTATTATTCCAGCATAATCTTCAAACTCATTCGGATTAAAGTTTAAAAACGGAACCGTTTTAAAATCCATGTATTCGTCCACCATTTGTTCAATGTCAGGAACTTTTGAGCTGCCGCAATCTAAAATGATAATCATAAATCTATAATTCCTGCACCTTGACGAAGGATGGTGAAATCGCCGTCTGTGCAATCAACAACTGTACTGGCTTCCAGACGACCATGACCACCATCAATAATCATTTCAATGCTGTTGTTGTCCATGTATCGCTCGTAAATCTCATACGGATCGGTAAAATAATCCAAAAGCGTATCTTCTTCGTCGTGAAGCGAAGTTGTTGCAATTGGGTTTCCGAGGGTTTCGATAATTTCGAGCAAAATCTTATTGTGTGGTATTCTGATTCCGATTTCCTTCTTCTTGCTGTCAAAAAGTTTTGGAACATCGTTATTGGCCACTAAAATAAAAGTAAAGGGACCAGGTGTATTTTGCTTCAATAATTTAAATGTAGAACGGTCAATCGGTTTTACATAATCAGACAAATTGGACAAGTCATGGCACAAAATAGAGAAATTTACCTTGTTCAATTTCTCACCTTTTAGCGATGCTAGCTGATTGAGAGCTTTTTTATTAAATAAATCGCAACCCATTGCATATACAGTGTCGGTCGGAAAAATTAATATACCTCCAGACTTCAAAATATCAACAGCTTGTTTGATTAGACGGTTGTCTATATTGTTTTCATTTATTTCAACTAGCATAGCACTAAAATATACAAATTATTTTGATTTTTCTCGAGAAAAGCGGCACCAAATAGCGTGATGATCGCTCAATGTTTCTTTTTGTAATTCGAATTGCCATCCTTTTAACCCCGTTCCATAAAAAATGTAGTCAATTCGTCCTGCAGGAATTTTACCAGCGTATGTTGCGCCAATTCCAGATGAAAGTTGTCGAAACGCATCTGAATATTCTTTTTGAAATTCTTGATATGTGTAGGAAAGTGGAGTGTCGTTAAAATCGCCGCAAATGATAACAGGAAATGGAGATTCTCTAGCATGATCAATCACCAATTGGGCCTGATCTGCACGCATTGGATAAGCTTTTCGCAATTTGGTGACCACGTTTTCAATCGCTGCCGATTTATCTATTGCCACTTTGCCTTGCGGATCGATATACGTGAACTCATCCGATTTTATTTTAATGGATTGTAAGTGAACATTATATACACGAAAAGTATCTTTATCGCGAACAACATCAGCAAAAATGCAGTAATTATCGTTTCCATTTCCCGATGTCAATTGCAGAGGAACTTCACCTTTAGCAATCATGGGGAATTTGGATAAAATAGCAATTCCAAAATTTCTTCTACCTTTTACTTTATAGCTGTAACGCTCATGATAATCAATAGTTTGAAGTATTTCAACTAAACTATCACGTGTAGGAAAAGTTAAAGACTTGTCTTGATGATAAAACTCTTGAAAACAAGCAATATCCGGCTGTTCTTCTTTCAGGAAATTAAATATTTTTAGTCGATTGACATTACTTGAATCTACAGACCAATTATACAAATCAAACAAACGGACGTTATAGCTCATTACCGTGAATCCTTCCATTGAAACCTCTGATTTTTCAGGTCCACTAAAAGCAAATTGACGAAAATGTAGCTTTCCACCAATGAGAATAACAAATAAAATTACGAAGCTCCATTTTGAACGAAACAATACAAAAAGAACGAGTAGACAAATGTTGATGATAAGAAAAACAGGATATAAAAGTCCAAAAAAGGGCAAAAACCACACGGTGTCAGGATGAACATAAGGGCTGAAATATGCTAAAACTAAGCCAAGCATGGCGAAAACCGTCAAAAATTTGAAAAATTTTGACAACCTTTTGAACCACTTTTTTTCTTTCATCGTCCGCTTTGTTTAAATAAGAATTCCTTTTCACTTTTCGTTAAGGAATCATAACCTGAGCGGCTTATTTTATCAAGAATGGCATCAATCTGTTCTTGGGTCATTTTTTTGGTTTCATTGAATTCTTCGTCACTAACTTTGTTGGCAGGTTTTCGCCCTTCCAATTTTTTCAATTTCCTTTTTGTACTAAAAGACTCCACCAATGAGATCAAACGCGTGACGATATTATTCTTAGAATTTAAATTCCGCACAGAAATAAATCCAAACAAGGCTCCACCTAAGTGAACAAAATGGGCAATCCCATCATTTGAACCTATCGAAAATAAATCTTTGACAACAAACAATATAGCTAATACAAATAAGGGAAGCGCAAACACACCGAAAAGATACACTTTCAATTGAGGTTTGTATATGGCTAGCGCAATAAAAATAGCCATAATAGAACCCGATGCGCCGACAACTCTTGCACCTGTTTCTCCAAATAATTCAGGGAACAAACCGATAATGATTTGAACTATTCCTCCAAAAAGACCACCGAAGATGTAAGTATACAAAAGTCTTTTCCCTGAAAAAAATTGTAAAAACATTTGGCCCGTGAAAAACAGGAAAATCATATTGAACAGAAAGTGCATAAACCCGAAATGGGCAAAAATGCTAGTGAATAATCCCCACGGGCTCCAAAGAAACGCGTATGCATTGGATTGAAGCGTGAAAATCCGATCCACCCAATATTGAATTTCAGGATTGTTATTGCCAATCAATAAACCCAATTGAATCAAGAAAAAGACACCTAGATTCCATGCAATTAGCCGAATGTGCATTCCGCCATTGTTGTATTGCGATTTGAGTTGGTCGATAAAATTTGCCTGTGCCATTAATAGAAATTGGTTTTATTGGTCTTTCGGCGAATCAAAACAATTATTGCACCAACTATTGCGCCGCCAAGGTGAGCCCAATGATTTGTAGAATCACCTATGGTCGGATTGAATGCTTTGTAAGCCTCATAGAGTACGTAAATTCCAATTAAATATTTTGCTTTTACTGGGACAGGTACAAACATCAAATACAATTCTGTGTTCGCAAATAAAATTCCGAAAGCAGCTAAAAGTCCAAAAACTGCACCAGAAGCTCCAACTCCATTGGAAAATGAGGCCAATAAGTAGGACCAGGCGCTATCTAAACCTTCTTGACTTTTTGCCAAACTTACTAGGTCTCTTTTTGCACATGTTGAACAAGTTTCAATATATTGCTCAACGGCAGCTATATTCATCCCACTACCGATTATTTTTGATTTCAATTGATAAATTTCCATACCATGAACAATATTGTCAAGGGCAAAGGCACCAAATCCGCAGGCAAAATAGAAAATAAAAAAGTGCTTAGCTCCCCATAACCTTTCTAGATGGGAACCAAACATTACCAACATAAACATATTGAAGAAAATATGAAAAATGCTTTGATTGCTGTGCATAAACATGTGCGTCACAATCTGATACGGTTCAAAAAATGGAGTCCCAACATAGTGTGCGCTAAGATAATAGCTAAGATCAGGACCACCTGAACTCAAAGAAACCATCATCAATATGTACAACGCCACATTTATCAGCAAAATGTTTTTCGTTACGATGGGTATGTTGTTTAAAAAGGAGAACATAAATTTTATCTTATTTGCCGAGTTGGTCTGCTTGTAAATAATGAATGATATTTTTTCCTGACGGAGAATGACTGTGCTGTTCCAATGCGAACAGGGAAGAGGCCAATTCTCTTGCGGCTTCGTTAGAATCGATTAAGTTTTTTTGCTTAGCGGCCGCTTTTGATAAACTCATCACAAAACGATGCGCAATTTCTCCTTTATCAATCTCATGAACGGTAATTTGTTGCTTTAACAACTCAATCAAGTGATGAATATTTTCCTCTTGAAGAACCGCAGGAACGGCTTTCAATATCATTTCTTCTTCCACGAATTCCCAATCCATTCCAAGCTGTTTCAAAAGCTTACCATTTTCTTCCCAAAGTGCTTTTTCACTTGGTTTTATAGGGAACTCATAGGGAAATAACAAGGCCTGAGACAAAACGGGTTGCGATAGAAAAGATTGCATAATATCCTCATAAACAACTCGTTCGTAGGCTCTTCTATACTGAATACTGAGGATACCTTCTTGGCAATTCGTCAACATAAAATTGCCTGAAAAAATGAATTGCGCATTTTCGAACGAATCTACCTTCAAATCCAAATGATTCGCTTGCTCATCATCTTCTTCTTTAATATCATAAAAACTTTCCCAAGAGTGAGGTACATCTTTTTGAGATTCGAAAGCAGATTTATTGATTGCAGGGGAAAAACCCGATGAATAGGATGATGCTGAACTCGCTGGTTTCGAAACAGTTTTAAAAGGATTGTACGATTTATCTACCATTATCTCAGGGTGTTTAATTTCCTGATTTTTAATACCATAAGGTAATTCAAAACTTGTTTCTTGTTCGAAATCCAAGCTTGGTATTACATGATATTTTCCTAATCCAGTTTTTACAGAAGTGTGGATGATAGAATATATGGAACGATCCTCTTCAAATTTAATTTCTGTTTTTGTAGGATGAACATTCACGTCTATTTTCGCTGGATCCACTTCTAAAAAGAGGTAATAGCTTGCAAATGTTTTCGGCAATATCAAATTTTCAAAAGCTTTTTGAATAGCATTGTTGAAATAATGATCTTTGAAAAAACGATTGTTGACGAATAAAAACTGCTCCCCACGTGTTTTCCGAGCTGCTTCTGGCTTTCCTACAAAACCTTCTACCGAAACGATGGAAGTACTTTCGTTGATAGGAACGAGTCTATCGTTGTATGATTTACCGAATAATCCAACAATTCTTTGTCGTAAATTAGACTTACTCAAATTAAAAACTGCATTGCCGTTGTGTGTCAAACTCAATTCAACATCAAAATGGGGGAGTGCTAAACGTTCAAATTCTTCCAAGATATGCCTGAACTCAACCGCATCTGATTTAAGAAAATTTCTTCTTGCAGGAACGTTATAAAACAAGTTTTTAATTTCGAAAGAAGAACCAATTGCACAAACAGTCGGTTCATTTTTCTTGATCTGACTACCTTCTATCTCCAATAAAGACCCCACTTCATCACCTTCCTGGCATGTTTTTAAAGCAACATGTGAGATAGCGGCAATAGAAGCCAGTGCCTCGCCTCGGAATCCTTTGGTTTGTAAATTAAATAAATCATCCGCCGAATGAAGCTTGCTGGTTGCATGACGTTCAAAACACATTTCTGCATCAAACATGCTCATACCTTTTCCATTGTCAATGATTTGAATCAAGGTCCTTCCAGCATCCTTAATTATGACATCAATTTTAGTCGCACCCGCGTCAATGGCGTTTTCCATTAAC
This sequence comes from Crocinitomicaceae bacterium, assembly GCA_041751955.1. GTDB lineage: Bacteria > Bacteroidota > Bacteroidia > Flavobacteriales_D > Crocinitomicaceae > UBA2040. The sequence goes on along the minus strand of JBGSIB010000065.1, from coordinate 102,435 downwards.
TCTTTGACCACAGAACTTGGTCTTTGGATAACTTCCCCAGCTGCAATTTGATTGGCTACGTGATCGGGCAATAACTTGATTACTCCACTCATATTACCATAGCTTTTTTACAACTTCGTCCACATCGTCAAGTCCGTTAAAAACGAAATAACCCAAGGCAAGTAAAACAATGATTAACAATACAATACGATAATTCGAAACTGATTTTTGTGTTTGAACATTTTGCGCTCGAGACCAAGAATCCTTGATATTCTGTCTTAAAATATCTTCTCTGTCGCGCTCTGAAAGGTCTTCGTTTTCTAAGCGGTCAAACTCTTTTTTCTTTAATTCCAGACGCTCTTTTCGCTCATCATAGTGCATAGGCGCATAATCAAAACGTTTATTCTGGATGTTATTGGCGAGGAATTTGAACTTCATGATATAAATCTAATCAACAAAAATATAATTATCAATTCAATACAAAGGTAATCAAGAATCATTCCTTGAACAAAATTCTGACATTTGGTCATTCCCTTTCAAGTTTGGACAGGTTTTTGTTAATAATTATGATAATTCGGACAGATATTGTCACGAATCCAAAGTATTTTTGTCATAATGAAGTTTCGATCCATTATTTGGACCTACATCTTGTTCTCCATGTTGCACCTTTCAGGTGAAGAAAACATAAAAGATGTAGATTCAGAATTCATTTCTTCGCAGGACCTTGCACAACAAAACATCGACAGTGTTTACAATTCACTGTCCATGCAAGAACGGTATAACTTGCTTAGCGTTCATTCGATCAAATCGTCTGATACTTCTATTGTATTCGATTCATTGGAAACAAACGGTTTTTTGTTTGATTTAAGAACCCAAAGTTTTGAAAAATCCGCATCAACAACTTTTGAAAAAGAACCTTTGCGTATTGGATTGGCTAAGACGTTGGATTCAAATTCAGTGAACAGGGCAGTCATTGGACAAAGCGGTCGCGACAAACTGGCATACTATGCGCAGGCCATTGACATGGAAAATGCCAAAAAAAGTGGTGCAAATATTGTTTTAAGTCCTTTTTTTCAATCCAATCTCTATAAATGGGAAAATCAAGAGTTTGCTTTTCAAGAGTCACCTTTAGCATCAGAAAAATACTGGAGTCAAATATTACAAGCTTCTGAAGACAATGGAATTAAAATCGGGATACATGACTTTTTTTTCAAAGAAGAAAAGCTGAATAAAACAGAGTATGCTGATTATTTAGCCTTGGGACTTTCGGGAAACAGATATTATTCCAGAAAAGGTCATGGTATTATTCAGATGAATGACGACATGAGTACTTTTACTGAACGAATTCCGCAATTTAAATCTTCCTCAAGACAGTCCTTTTTACGCAACAGTATGGGCTTTGAAGGGATTATATTGAGCGAGGATTTTAGTCAATTGAACGACGAAGAACAAATCTCAAATGCCATGAAAAGCCTAAGCGATGGTAGCGACTTGGTTTGTATTTCTGCTCGAAATAAAAAGAACTTATTAGTTTTTCTCGAAACTTATTTTAATCAAAATCAAGAGAACTTAAAATTAAGATGCATGCGTATTCTTCGCATGAAATACGATTTGTTTCACGGGAAAAATAAGTCAACGTCGTTTGGCACTTATAGCAAACCATTTGAATACCAGTCTCATCAAGCCGCAATTACCTGTGTCAAGAATACTAATAATCAACTGCCTATCAACAATTTACACGATACAGTTTTGTTTAAAACTTCGGATGAAAACATCACACTTTTTTCCGAGAAAATTGAACATTATGCACCTTCAAAAGCATTTCAATCCAAATCCAAAACTTCTTTAGAAATCGTCTTATTGGATGGCTTTGGTAATGATATTGATGATGCGATAAGAATAGCCACAAATTCGCAAGACAATTATAAATACATCCTTTTAACCGATGCTGGTAGCTTTTATCGTCGAAGAACTTCCAATTTTTCGAAATTCAGTTCAATTATCATAATGCCTCAAGATTTAATTCTTGATAAATCATTAGCCATTCAAGCTGTTTTCGGGGCGTTTGATTTCCAAGGAAATTTACCGTTTTACCATACTCCTCAATTTCCACCGGGTAGTGGTCTTAAAATCAAATCATTGAACCGTTTGAAATATATTAATGCTGCTTATCTTGGAATTGATGAAAGTTATTTAAAAAGTATAGATAATATTGCAGAAGGCGGAATTAGTGCCAAAGCATTTCCTGGTTGCCAAATAATGTTTGGAGTTGATGGGCATGTCGTTTACCAAAAGAATTACGGATTTCATGACTATTCAAAAACAAAGCCCGTTTTGAACAATACAATTTATGATATTGCTTCTATTTCTAAAATTGCTGCTTCAACAGTATCATTAATGGCTTTGCAAGGTGAAGGGAAATTTTCTTTGGAAGATTCTCTTACCAATCTGATACCAGAAGTAGTTGGAGACAACCCTATGAAAAACATCTGGTTGAAAGACATGATGGCGCATCAAGCAGGTTTGCCAGCGTGGGTACCTTTTTATTTGAAAACACTTCAAAAAGGTCAACCAAGTTCTGCATATTATTCCAACAAAAAAACGGGAGACTTTATCCTTCCTGTGGCGCAAAATTTATGGATTCGTAAAGACTATCCAGATACGATATATAGCCGAATTTTATCGTGTGATTTGAAGGGTAAATCCTATGTTTATTCGGATTTGGGTTACTATTTTGTCAAAAAGATAATTGAGAAAAAGAGTCAAAAACCGATGCAAGATTATGTGGATGAACGCATTTACAGACAATTGGGTTTACAAAGCATGACCTACAATCCTTTTTTGAAATACAACTTGGATAGAATAGCACCAACAGAAAACGACAGAACTTTTAGAAAACAAGTTGTTCATGGTTATGTTCATGATCCTGGTTCAGCCATGATGGGTGGAGTTGGCGGTCACGCTGGCGTATTTTCAACGGCGAATGACCTGTACGTTTTAATGCAGATGCTTTTGAACAAAGGAACATACGCTGGAAAAGAAATTTTGAAAGAAGCAATCGTTGACGAATTTACCAGTGTTCAATTTCCTGGTCGCAATAGAAGAGGGGCAGGATTCGACAAACCAAACTTGAATGGTTCTGCGGCCACGGCATGTTCATCAGCCTCTCCAAGTAGTTTCGGTCATTCTGGATTTACCGGAACATTGGCTTGGGCCGATCCGCAACACAAGATTAACTTTGTATTTTTATCGAATCGAGTTTATCCAAACGCTGAAAATTGGAAAATAGTGAAGATGAATATTCGAACAAATATTCAAACCAAAATATACGAAAGTGTGAAAGATGCTAAAAACTTCAATTTTCTTGTAAGTAATTAGCCTAGAAAAACACTTAAAAGAAACACAAATATGAAAATAGGAATTGTTCTTTACCCAACATTTGGAGGTTCAGGAGTTGTAGCGACAGAGTTAGGAAAATCATTGGCTCAAAAAGGACATGAAATCCATTTCATAACGTATTCACAGCCCGTGCGACTGGGTAGTTTTCGTGAAAATATTTTTTACCACGAAGTTGCTGTAACAGATTATCCACTTTTCGAATATCAACCTTATGAAACGGAGTTGGCGAGTAAAATGGTGGATGTAGTAAAATACGAAAAACTAGACTTACTGCATGTTCATTACGCTATTCCGCATGCTTCCGCGGCCTTTATGGCGAAACAAATATTGCTTTCCGAAGGTATTTACATTCCATTCATCACTACCTTGCATGGCACGGATATTACCTTGGTTGGAAAAGATCCTTCTTTTGAACCAGTAATTACCTTCTGCTTGAATCAATCAGACGCCGTTACTGCAGTTTCAGAAAGTTTGAAAAAGGATACACTTGATCATTTCAAAACCCAAAAAACCATTCATGTTGTTCCCAACTTTATTCAAGTAGAGGAAAAAGCACCGGATGAAAATTTAGCCGCTATTCGGGAAAGATATGCCAAGCCCAATGAACCAATACTATGTCACATTTCTAATTTCCGAAAGGTGAAAAGGGTAGAAGACGTGTTGCACACCTTTGTGCGTGTCAATGAGAAAATACCATCAGTTTTACTACTTGTGGGTGATGGACCAGAAAGAGCTAATATCGATATGCTTTGTCGAAAATATGGTCTTTGCGACCGTGTTATCATGATAGGTAAGGTTCGCGACACATCTCATGTTTTGGAACTAACCGATTTGTTCTTATTACCATCTGAAACGGAAAGCTTCGGATTGGCGGCACTCGAAGCCATGGCAAAATCGGTACCTGTAATTTCTTCAAACACTGGAGGTATCCCTGAAGTTAATATTCAAGGAGAAACAGGGTTTTTATCAGAAGTTGGAGATGTAAAAGATATGGCGAAAAATGCAATCACCTTGCTCGAGTCACCCGAGTTAATGGCGCAATTTCGCAAAAATGCATTAGCGAGAGCCAAACATTTTAGTTTGGAGCGCGTACTACCCATGTACGAGGATATTTACCAAGAAGTACTGGAAAAAAGTCGGGCTTACGAAGTCTAAAACCCTGTAATTGAAGTAGGTTTTATAATAAATTAATATTTTTTTCGTTTTATTCTGTAACGAATCGAGATTGAGTCGTTGTATTAACTGTAAAGACTAAACCGCTTTACATATGCTTGAATAAAACCCAAAAACCTATGTCAGTTAACCCAGTGTATCATCAAAATTCAGCCAAGCTAGAGGAGGAGCAGGGCTGGATCAGGAGAGCGCAAAAAGACCCGGAGAAATTCGGTCCGCTCTACCAAAAGTATCATGAGCAAATTTTTCGCTACATCTATCAAAGGATGGATGACCGTGAACAAGCGCTCGATATTACATCCCAAGTTTTCATGAAAGCCTTGAAAAACATCAAGAATTATGAATTCAGGGGATTACCACTTTCTTCGTGGCTTTACCGTATTGCTAAAAGTGAGCTATACCAAGCTTTTCGTGATCAAAAGGCACTAAGAACAGTGAATTTAGAAACCGTTCATCTTTCCAACATGGTACTGGAAATGGACGAAGATCAAAACACCGAGAACCGAGATAAATTATTCTCTGTGCTCAAAAATTTAAATGAGAAAGACCTGCAGTTGATTGAGTTGCGCTACTTTGAAAAAAGATCGTACAAAGAGATTGGGGAAATTCTAGACTTAACAGAAAACAATGCGAAGGTCAAATCCTTCAGAGCATTGGAGAAATTAAAAAAGTATTTTATTGATAAACAGTGATATGAAGACAAAATTCAATCTCGATCGAAAACCACTGGACTCCTCCTTTATCCAATCCAGACAAGACTTCGACAAAGTAATTAAAGGTTATCAAGCAATGAAACCTCCCTTGTGGAAGAATCCCTGGTTTTATGGCCCCGTTGGCCTCGCCAGTTTAGCCTTAGTATTAACCATAACATTTCAAAACAACTTTTTTGCCGGTGAGAACAATTCTACTTTAGTTGCGAAAGCACAAAACAAAGATAACCAAACACTTGAAGACACTCCATGTATAAAGTCTGTGAGTGAAAATTCAGACATTCCTTTTGAAAAATTCACAATTGACCCTAAAAATGGGGGGAAAGTAATTACTGTAAATGGAAGTATAATCGATATCCCGAAAGGCAGTTTACTTGCAGATAAAAATGGTCAAGTAACCATTCAAGTTCGTGAATTCGCGGATCCGTCAGAAGCTTTTACAGCTGGAATACCTATGGATTTTGAAAAAACATCTGCTTTTGAATCGGGTGGAATGATAGAAATTCGTGGTGAGCAAAATGGTCAAGCAATTTCCATTGATCCCAAAAAACCAATCAAAGTGGATATGACTTTGCAGAAATCCGGAGACGGTTTTAAATTTTGGGCCATGAACGATAAAAATGGTGAATGGACAGAATATCCATGTAACATAAAAGAAGTTTCAAGCGCGAAAGTCACGACTAAATTTCCAGACAATTCCAAAATTATTAGTCAAGTTGTTGAAATAAAGGCAGAAATTGAAAATTGCGAAAAAGAAATCGTTGAACTAAAGAAAGCAGAAGAAAAAGAAGCGTTAATTCCTTCTCAAAGTGCTCGAAAACTAGTTGTTGAGTTCGATCAAGGTTCATTTCCTGAATTGGCTGGTTACAAAGAAGTGGAGTTTGAATATCTATTACCAAAGGATCAAACTCAGGCGAACATGTCTGCCTTCAAAAAACGTATTGAGTACGCATCTTCCCAAACTTGGTACGATATGGATGTATCGAAAGGCAAAACCGACTATGTTGTTACTTTTAAAAACAGCAAGGAAAATTTCTCCATACCTGTAAAACCAGTACTCAAAGGAAAATCATTGGCCAAATTGGATCAAGAATTAAAAAAGGCCAAAGCGGATAAACAAACGCAAATTGTAAAGTTGGAAGAAGAGCGAATTGCTTTGTTGAAAAGAGATCAAGCCCTTAAATTAAAGTACGAAACTGAGGTAAATGATATTAAGAATCAACTCAATAGCTATGTTCCTGCATCTCAAAACCAAGAATTAGCGCAAAGAAGTGTGGCAAGTACTAGTGCTCAATCCGTAAATGCGGCAGGCGCAAACCTATCCAATACAAGAGGAAATTTTCTGACAAATAACTTTGGTGTTTTCAATTGTGATAAACCGGTCAGCTACCCAAAACCTTTTAACCAACCAATTTTATGTAAAAATGAAGATGGGGTAAGAATTAATGTTGCGGGTGCCTATGTTTTCGACCAAAAACAAAACACACGCTTTACTTTCGGTGAAATCAATTTCCATAAAATTCAGGATTTGGCGTGGATTAAAAGAAATAAAAGCACCCTTATTGTAATTGATCAAAAAGGAGACTTGTATTACAAACAAGAAATAAACGATGATCCATTAAACGATTCAGCAGTTATTTTGAAACGAATAGGCAGAGAAAATGTAAATTTGGAAACCATCCAAAAAATATTAAGTGAAAATAGCATTACTGCTTAGTCTTTTTCCGTTTTTGTCATTTTCTCAGACGGATACTATACGATTGTTGAAATCCTATAATTTTCATATTAGCATCGCGAATATACAATTGGGCGAAATTCCTTATTGGAAATTATGTGACTCTGCCGGTATGACAACTTCTGAAAATTGTTCTATCCTCTCATATGACATTAGCTATTTCGGTAAAGCTGGTTGGACAGAAAAGCATGTTATAGGAAAACAAGTTCCAGCGGAAGTATGTACAGAAATAGGAGTTTTTGGAATCAATAACATGATGTTTTTCACGAACATCAAGGCAATGTCTCATGACAGTTATCGTGTTATATTTCTTAGTCCAATGAACTTAATGCCCGTTAAGACAGATGAATAAACTATTACTTCTTTTTGTTTCTCTTTGGTTCTCGCTTTCTGCTAGTTCTCAAGTTGATACGATTTATTTGCATAAGCAAGAAGTGCTAATTTACCGTTGCACGAATAAAAATGCTCGTTTTTGGTATTTAAAACGAACGGATAATAATTTTTTACTGGTTAATTTGACTATTGCTCAAGAAGATATTCCTAATTGGTTTAACCGATATTCTAACAGTCAAAACCTTTATCGGTCGGATTTAATTATGAGAAATAATCAAGAATTCCTGTTTTTCAGAAAACCAAATATGCCCGACGAACGTTTGTCTTTCGAATTAATAAGAAGCACCAAAGACGAGATAATTACGAAAAGCATGGAGACAGGAGAAGAATTCTGTTTCACACTTTTAAAGTTTTAAACATTTGATATTTAATGTTTTGATGTTTTTTGTTTGAATTTAGAATAAACTTTCTCTATTTTTGCTTCAATTAAAGTTAATGAACATTAGAAAGACATTCTTTTATCTGCTTACGGTTTTCCTTACGGTACCTGTTTTTGGGCAGCATACAAATTTCAACAGCCAGCGCAACTGGTCGCTCAACAAGAAAGAATTTCTTATTGGCTTTGGTGGGACCAATTTCCTCGGTGATTTAGGAGGGAGAAATCAAATTGGAACGGATTATAGTCCAGTAGATTTAGATATACAAGCTACTTCTTTAGGCGGTATGATTGGTTATCGTTTTCGTTTTAGTCCGAAATGGGCTACAACTACTCAACTTTCTGGTGGATTACTAAGAGGTACCGACGCCAATACGCAGGAAATCATTCGTAACAGCCGTAATTTAAGTTTTCGTTCTCCGGTAGTGACTCTTTCTCAACGATTGGAATGGCTTGTCTACACCTATGAGCAATTCGGTGGACGATACAATATTCCTGGAATACGTTCGGCAAAAGAAAGAAATAATCAAATCTACTTTTTTGGTGGCATAGGCGCAACATATTTTAATCCACAAGCTAAATTGAATGGAAGCTGGGTAAATCTGGCCGACTTAAATACGGAAGGTCAAGGTTTGGATGGCGGACCAAAAGACTACATACCTTTCACATTTGCCATTCCTATGGGAGTTGGTTTCCGTTGGGGACTAGATAAAGTGTACAGAATCGGATTTGAAGTGACCTACACGGCAACATTCTCAGATTATATTGATGATGTTTCTGGAAACTATTATGACAGAAATGCTATTGCAACAGCATATGGTCAAGATGCTGCCTATTTTTCTAATCCATCTGTTCAAAATCAGTATTGGTTTTCCGCTGGTCAACAAAGAGGGGATAAAAACAAAGACAGCTATTTAACGGCTAACATCGTCATATACCGCAACTTAACTTACAAACCTACCAATTATAAATTTGGACGTCCGACGAAGTTCAAGGGTGGTGGCCGATACAAATTCTAATTACCTCACTTAATTTCATAGATATCATTGTTCGAATTCGAGTAGTGTATTAAATTTGTACCAAAAAAATGTACCGCATTCTTCGTTCCATATTGTTTCTTTTCGACCCTGAAAAAGTTCATTATTTCACTACTTCTTTATTGAAATTCACGCTTTTTATTCCAGGAGGAAAATGGCTGTTTAAGAAACAATATTTCATTGAAGACAAGCTATTGGAAAGAAATATTGGAGGTTTGACTTTTAAAAATCCTGTAGGACTTGCAGCAGGATTCGATAAGAACGCTTCCATGTTCAACGATATGTACTACTGTGGTTTCGGATTTATTGAAATTGGAACAATCACACCAAAAGGTCAACCCGGTAACGACAAACCGAGACTGTTTCGATTAAAACCTGACGAAGCCATCATCAACCGCATGGGATTCAACAATGATGGTGTAGACGAAGCCATTAGGAACCTGAAAAACAGGCAAGTTGACTTGATAATCGGTGGAAATATTGGCAAAAACAAAGTAACTCCAAACGATCAAGCGGATGAAGACTATAGAATCTGTTTCGAAGCTCTTTTTCCCTATGTTGACTACTTTGTGGTAAACGTATCTTCACCTAACACACCTAATTTAAGAGACTTGCAAGAGAAAGAACCTTTGAAAAAGTTACTTTCACTATTGATGTCAAAAAATAAGGAATATGATAATCCGAAACCGATATTTTTAAAAATCGCACCTGATTTGAGTGATACCCAATTGGATGAAATAATTGAAATAGTGCAAGAAACCAAAATTCAAGGTGTAATTGCAACAAATACGACTATTCAGCGAGATGGCTTGAAAACATCTAAGCAAGAATTAGAAAAAATTGGTGCTGGAGGGCTTTCTGGCCGACCATTAGGCAGTCGTTCAACAGAAGTTATCAAGTATTTGGCTGATAAATCGAATAAATCTTTTAATATAATCGGAGTAGGTGGAATTCACTCTGAAAAAGACGCACTTGAAAAATTAGCCGCTGGAGCAGATTTAATACAATTGTACACTGGATTCATCTACGAAGGTCCAGCAATCGTCAAACGAATCAATAAAGCCATTTTGGCGCAAGGATAAGATGCAAGATGAAATGAAAATTATCGAATGTCCACGAGATGCAATGCAAGGTTGGCACGATTTCATTCCTACGGAAAAGAAAATCGATTATCTCAACTTACTGTTAACTTGTGGCTTTGACGTACTTGATTTTGGAAGCTTCGTTTCCCCAAAAGCTATTCCACAAATGCGTGATACTGCCGAAGTGCTGAAAAATTTGAATTTACAATCAAAAACGAAGCTTCTAGCTATCATTGCCAACGAAAGAGGGGCTCAAGATGCTTGTTCTTTTGAAGAAATTGATTTTTTAGGTTATCCTTTTTCTATTTCAGAAGAATTTCAGAAAAGAAATACAAATGCTACGATAGAAGAATCGCTTCATCGCGTTGAGGCAATTCAAAATCTGACACTTAAAGCTAATAAAAAACTTGTGGTGTATTTGTCCATGGGATTTGGAAATCCGTATGGTGAAATTTGGCATCCTGATCTTGTTGCGATGTGGTCTGAAAGATTGAATAAAGACTTTGAGATTGACATCCTGGCACTTTCTGACACAATTGGTAGCGCAACACCAGAAATCGTAAAAGATTTGTTTACAACGATTATACCGAGTTTACCAAACGTAGAATTTGGTGCTCACCTGCACACTGTTCCTGAAAACGCATTGGCTTTGATTGAAGCGGCTTATGAAGGAAGTTGTCGCAGGTTTGATGGAGCAATTAAAGGTTTCGGTGGCTGTCCCATGGCGAAAGACGATTTGACAGGGAACATGCCGACAGAAAAACTCTTAGAATTCTCAGAAAATAAAGGAGTCCGTAACCAAATCGACAATAAACGTTTTCAAGAAGCGGAAAACATGACCTTATCTTTATTTTTATAACATGAAAAGTATAATTGGAATTATTGCATTAATCATACTGGTTTTTACGGCGTGTAAATCAGATCACAAGCCTGCGAATAAAAACGATGAAAAAGGGAATGAAAAGGCTAAAATTGAGGATGTAAAAGGGTATCAAGATATTGAAATATTGTTTAACGACGATAAATTTGGTTCTGATGAAGAAGCAGAACTATTGAACGAAATAAAAATTTGTTCCAATGATCCGAATTTGACGGCCAACAGTGAAGTACCACCTTGTTCTCCGGAAAATTTTAAATTTTTGCCTTTGCAAAAAGACATTTCGATTAAAAATGGCTTTATCTTAATTATCAAGGCAGAAACAGGTGGTTTTCCTTTACGTAGAGTTTTGATTTTTCAAAGAGAAAGAGGAGAGCTCATTAAGTTAAATGGTTTCGTTGCAAATATAATAGGTCGAATTCCGGCCGACAATGGATATGATGATTTAATAATTCGTTTCCGAGACAAAGACGAAGCTGGCGTTCCGATGTTTTACAATTGTATTTTCACATGGAAGGACAGCAAGTACGAATACAAACATGTAGATGCTATTCAAGGCCCGAATTGGGGTGGGAAGGTAAAAGAAGCAGATAGAGTTGAATATTCTAAAAGCGTTTACGAATCGATTATGAATAACCAAATGATCTTTTAATGCGTATTCTGTTCTTGTTTTTTGGCTTGCTATTGCTTTCGTGTGACCCCAGTGATGCGGAAATAATTCAGAAAAATAGAGAAAGTACGTTACACGATAATAGTAGTAAAATATGGGTGATCAACCGTGTTTTGAAAAAAGGTGTGAATTACAGCAAACCCAACTTTCAAGACAAAGACGTAGCTATTTTCTTCGAAGGTGGAAAAGTACTTTTTCAACCGATGAATACACTTGGATTCACGCCACAACGTTATGGAGAACTTATCCTTTATGAAGGTGATAAATCTGTAACCATAGATTTTCAAGATGAAAAATGGCAGTTCATGATCATTTCGATGTCATCCAAAAAAATCTTTTTGAAACATGAATCGTTCAGCGATTTTAAATATGATTTGGAACTGATTAGTTATCCTGACAGACAGGAAAACTCAAATTAACTACTTTATTAACTTACTCAAAAACAATTGATTACCAATTACTGCTTGAAGGAAATACATTCCTGATTTAGCTGAGCGCAAATCAATCCTTTTTTCGGTTGTAGTCAAAACAACTGAACCTGTTTCGTGATAAACAATAACACGATCAAAGCTCAAGTCTGAATTGATTTCAAAAAGACCATTGGCGTCCAAAGTTTTCATAGACAATTGAACAATTATCTCTTCAACTAATCCAACGGGATCTTCTTTAGAGGCCGTAACATCATCCAAATAGAATTTAAAACCGTCGTCTGTTTGTAGAATGAAAGCTACATAAACTGTCTGATTATCATATCCAAGAGCCGACAGATCAACTGTTCTTGTGGTCCAATCTTCATTTTCTTGAACGACAAACCCTAAAGTATCTGTAAAACTGGCCATCAATGTATCCGTTGTAGAAACCAATACCAGGTATGTTTCTGGGTAGGATGGATCGTGCGATTTCGCCTTCCATTGAAAACTATTTCCATATCCACCTAAAACTATGGGTTGAGTGATTAACCAACGATTTGCTTCTCCAACGGGACTAAAGAACGAAGTGGAGCTTGCTGTTAAATTCATTGAATCATCTGGGTCCATTTTTGAAATGTAAGCATCTGTGTATTCGCTAACGCTCGCGTCTGGTGTGAATCCATCTACGTTACGAATTCCCCAAGTAGCTGGGATTCCAGACTCAAAATCTTCTGTAAAAATTACGGTTTGACCAATGGCTAGGGTGGAGGTCAAAAAACAAAAAGCAAAAAGTGATTTAATCATATTTTTAATCATATATTGACAAAAGTAAGGAATGGGACGGTCAATGAACCAGATTAATGATAATTTCCTTGAATTCTTGGTAAAATTCATCAAATTTCAGCAAGACAGATTCTAAAAAAGCATAAATTTCTGCATGATCTTCAGGTTTGTGGTAATTCCATTTATCCGTTGACCATTGAATTCTGTAAAATCGTTGTCCGTTTTCTAAATAGTTGTGTTCTTGCCAATCGCCAGAGATGCCCATGGTAGATTCCATGATTTTTTTCATTTCGTGCAGTTGTTCCCAAACGATGGCGAGAATTTCAGGGTCTTTGAACTGAACATCGAAATTTAATGCTGCAATTCTTTTATCGACTTGCAGACGAATAAAGATGGATTTTACATCTGAAGGGTAGTTCAACCAATTGATTCCACGCCCATTGGACGATTTGTAATTACGCATTCTTTTGCGGAAAATTTCCCAAAAGGTTTGGTTGAATTCTTTTTGTGCTTCTTTGGATAACAAATCAATTACGAATTAGTCAAGTATGAATTACGAATGTTAAAATTAAGAATTACGAATTGTTGTGAAACAATAGTTACAGAGAACTTTCCTTATAATTCTTAATTTTACTCTTTGAATTCTTAATTATTAATTGATTCCCCATGAAAATATACACTTTCCTTATTCTATCTTCTATAGCATTAAGTTCTTGTGCGCAAAACGGCAATACAAACGAACCTGTAAAAGCCTCAGAAACGACTGCTGCGCCTCCAAAAGGCGTATTAAATTTATCTCAAGCAGATTTTAAAAAATCATTTGAAGGGAAAGATGGTTTGCAGATTGTGGATGTGAGAACTCCTGGCGAAATCGCTGGTGGAAAAATAGGAGACGCTAAAGAATTGGACTTCTTTGATCCAAAATTTGCGGACAAAATTGCAACCTTGGATTTGGACAAATCAAAACCTATCGTTGTGTATTGCGCTGTTGGTGGACGTTCTTCTAAAGCTGCTCAAATCTTTTTGAATCAAGGCTTTACGACTGTATATAATTTAGTAGGGGGATATGGGAATTATAAAAAATAGTCTTTTACAACAATAATAATTCAAATCGAAAGGAATAGGTCCTGATCTCTTTTTGTATCAACTCAAATGGTGCATTCGTGTAATTTTCGTTAGACTCTGGTAGGATTCGCTCTGCATATATTTTCATAATCTCAGGATTCATCTGAAGTATGTTCATCTGAGTTGAATTGGAAACACTGATTATATTTCCAACTTTTCGACCCAAAGTTTCACCGATAACATCGGCTTCTTCCTGGGCGTTTATTTTCATTTTAGAAATCGCATACCGAAGTTTCACTTCATTGACATCTTCATAGTTAACCTTATGGGTTTCAGAAGCAAAAGAACTAGACAGCAAGATTGATTTTACTTTATCGAATTCTTCTTGATTGCTCGTCGTGACAATGAGAAGCGTGTCATTACTGTCATGTTGTTGATTTCTATACTCACTTATTAAATCCAAATCTTTCCCAAGGGTCGAATAAACAGGAATTTTTAAACGGATTAAATTCGTTTTTAATGCCGCAAAAGACAGATGGGCTTTTGATTCTACTTTATTGGATTTTGGAGGATAATTTCCAGTAGAAGCCGGGGGTATCATTTCATCTGAATCGAATTGCGATCGATAAATTTTAATCTCAACATTTTTTACTAATGATTCCACAATTTCACTCTGAACGATTTCAATATAACGCTCATTTTGCGCAAAAAATGGAGTGTTCATCAAAAACAAGGTAATAAATAGGGTCAGCTTTTTCATATCAACAGTTTTATAGACCATTAATTTAAGAATTTATAATTATTCACCCTTAATTCTTCCTCCATCATTCTTATTTCTTATTTCTCATTCCACAATTCTTAATTCTTAATTCTTATTTCTCAATCCATTTTGTAACTTTTCCGTCCCAAGCAACACCTAACAAGTGTGACCCAAAAGTCGCGAAGCAATGAGCAAGAACAAACAACAAGAGTTTTTACAAATATACGAGCCGGTGCACGACCGTTTTGAGCGCTTTTGCCGAGCTCGTGTCTATGGCGACATGGACTACAAAGATTTGATGAACGAAACCTTGCTCTTGGCTTTCCAGAAATTTGAGGAATTACGCGATAAACAATCTTTTCTCTCTTTTTTATTCAGTGTTGCCGTTCGCATTTTGGCGAATAACAAGCGCAAGAGAAAAGAAAATAGTGACCTTTTTGATACCAAAAGCCAGAATTATTTGGATGTCAATTCAAATACAGATGCCGAAGCAGAAGTTTTTATGTTGCACAAAGCCTTGGCCTTGTTGAATGAAGACCAAAGAGAAAGTGTCATTTTATTTGAAATATCGGGCATGTCCATTAAAGAAATTGCAGAAATTCAAGAAACTACGGAATCGAATGTAAAACAAAGACTGCGGCGCGGTAGAGAGCGACTGCGCCAGGTTTTGAGTTTTGAATCCGTTTATAAAAGAGGGGAGATCCACCAATGAAATACCAGGATAAATACAACGAAGACGAGATCTTGGACCAAATGTTCCAGAGTGCTCGCACCGAAAAACCGAAATATCAATTTTCGGAAGCAAGTGCTGTGTTGACAAGAGGTTTAGCGCTTGGCGCGACATCCGCGGCACATGCGAAAATGATCACCAGTACATTATTCAAATCTAAATTCATTATTATGTCCGTAAGCGCAACAACAATTTTCGCCAGTACAGTATTGATATACAGTTCATTGCAAGGTTCAAATGAAGTTAAAATTAAAGCTGAAAAACCACTAGAAGAAAATACTATTTCTGTCATAAATTCTTCGGAAGAAGAACAAAAACAAGCAACTGACCAACGGTATTTGGCTCAATTTGTTTCGTATGATGTTCCAGAAATTTCAAATGAAAACGGAACGGCGACCAACTCAGAAACTTTCAGCAAAGCCATTGTAATTGATCAAAATTCGAGAAATCATGCTTCAAAACCCGTGGATAAGGAAGTAATTGCAGATAATGAACCAGAAAGCATCCGTTTCACCATCACAGAGCAAACGACGTTAGAAGAATTAAAAAACATGAAAGAAGTGGCTAAAGATGCTGGGATTCGCCTGTCTTACAAAGCCAAAATGCGGAGAAATGTCATCAAAAGTTTGCAGGTCACCATGCGTTCGGAAGATAAATCCATGTTCAAACGTATATCCGTTGGAAACACATTGCGAAGTCCTCAATTTTCTATTGATTTGGCTTGGTTCGTAGACGAAAATGGTCAATTTACCGGTCTTGATGACAGAAATACGGCAAACAATCATTTTGAAGGTGACCCTGAAAAAGACATGGCTCAATTGGAGGATGATATGGCCTTATTGGATCTAGAGATGGATAGAATGGATGCTGAAATGGTCCGTCAGAACGAAATAATGATGCTGATGGAACCCAAAATGCAAAAAATGGATTCTTTGATGCGCATTCACAGCCAGTTACTCGATGCGTTGAATGAAAAGCTGGAAGTATTTTTGGTGGTGTCCGAAGAACAAAATCAATTGCTCTTGAAACGCGATAAACTAGACGAAAAGCGACTTTCACAGATAGATGCGGATAAAAACACCGAGAAATTGGATAAAGAAATTGAGCAATATGACGACAAAATTGGTGGTTTGGAACAGAGATTAACACGCTATCAGAATGAAATGAACCCAATAGAGGAAGAACTTAACGCGATTGGAGAACAGATGGACGGTGTGGCTCGCGAAATGGATGATTTGGACGAATTGATGACAGAATCAGATATTACAATGACTGAAATCGATAAAGAAATAAGTGCCGATTCTATTCAAATCATGCGTTCCATTAACAAAAATACAACGGTAGCGGAGCTGAACATGATTAAAGAGGAAGCAGCAAGTTATGGTGTGAATTTCGATTACAAAAACAAGGGTACAGGGCAGACCGTTCGCTTGAAAAA
This sequence comes from Crocinitomicaceae bacterium, assembly GCA_041751955.1. Classification (GTDB taxonomy): domain Bacteria; phylum Bacteroidota; class Bacteroidia; order Flavobacteriales_D; family Crocinitomicaceae; genus UBA2040. The sequence goes on along the minus strand of JBGSIB010000065.1, from coordinate 85,818 downwards.
ACTGAAAATGACCTTGAAAAACAGCAAAAAAAGCCAATTAGAACAGACTATTGAAGGTTTTGGCTATTTGAATAAATACGAAATCAATATTATATGGAAGTTGGATGAAAACGAGCAAGCATATGGTTTTGACATCAATTATCCAGAAATGAAACCTTTGGAAGTAAAGCCTTTGAAATCTGTTCCATTGGAGAATAAACTTGTCAATATTCAGGAGAATCGCGAACCTTTGGTTAGTCAGAAAGTCGTAAAAACAACTCCTGTAGAGGAAGGGAATTTAAAGCGTGTATATCACGTCCTTACAAGTGAAACGACCGAAAACGAATTACGAGAAATTCAAGAGGAAGCATTGAAATCAGGTATAGACTTTTATTATGTTTCGAAGTATAAAAAAGACAAACTGGTGCATCTGCAGATTCAAATGAAAATTGTGAAAGATAACGGTACAAAAATGGATTCCAATAGTTTTGTTGGCACCAAACGCCGCGGATCATTCAGCAAACCAATTATCTGGCGCGTGAACGAGTCTGGCCAAGCTGTAGATTTTGGTGATCCAAATGCCATGTGCAGTTTTTAAGCGACAAGTACATTAGCCTAAAAACGATCTGATACTGAATATGATTTTAAATGTCGTATTTCATACTCGTTGAAATCTATATCGGCATAATATCTTTGGGATTTTCGTATATGGTATTTTAGGAATTATTTGGTATAAGTTAAAAGAGAGCGTGATTGATTTAGAAAGAAGGAACGAGAATGCAATCGCGATTGTGTTCTCGTTTTTGTGCTGTTATGAATGATTGGAGGGAGTTCTAGAAAATTATATTTAACATAATATTAATTATAAGACAAAGTCCATATGAAAACCCTCTTGTATTATACTTTTAGACTAAAGCGGAAATATACCTTTTGGAATGGCATGAAAACCAGCTTTCTTCACTTTGTCTTCAATGTCGGCAACTTGAACGACTTTGTTGGTGTGTACCGTAAATTCTCGTGGAAATATTTCTGTATTTAACGCAACATCTTTAATTCCTTCGAGTGTCAAAATCGACGCTTTTATTTTGTCCATTTCTTCCGGCTCCATGGCGTTGGTTCCAAAAATTTTACCGTGATTGTCAGGAATCACGTTATCTGATAAAAAACTCATAATATTTTACTTTTTTGTTCGATTAATCTATTAACAAATGGGTGCCCTCGGTATGTAAAATCGCTTCCGCTTCAAGTATGCTTTTTTCATCACCATTGACAACAATCATGTATTTTCCATGATTTAGATGTTCTTCGTATTGCACAACTTTTTCCTTTGTGATTCCGATGGTCAACAATAAGGTCCCAATTCCTCCTGTGATTATTCCCGCATCGAAACCGGCGATTCCTCCGAGGATAGCACCTGCTCCATATAAAACGCCAAAACCAGGAATTGCAAAAACACCTATTCCTGTTAGAATACCGATCAGCGCACCAGCGCCAGCACCAATAAATGCTGGGGCATTTTTTACGGGATTGAGAGATTTCAAATGAATATGATCATCAACAATATCGGTTTTTCCCAGCAAGGATATCTTATCCATAGGGAAATTATGCTCTGATAATTTTTTAACTGCATCAACTGCTTTATCGTGTGTTTCGTACACCGCTATTTTAACTTTCATGATTTCGATTATTTATTTGAATTTTAACAAGTTACCAATTAACTGGCTAAATACAAGGATAAAGAGGGTTATATATTTGTTATAAAAAGCAAATGATCTTGTTATTTATCTTACAATAAACTTTTAGGTAAAATATTCATCTTCGTTCTATGAAATAACGACTTGAAATATATTCGTTTTCAATTTTATTCAATGTTCAATTCAGAGTGTTTTATTGCTCTTTTCCTTATCTTTACCTCATGCAATCCCTTTGGAAATACACCTTTCTCTTCCTACTTTTCATAGCCAGCTCCTTCGTGCTCTTGAAAAAAGAAAGTTTCGTTTCATATCGCTTGGAGAAATTGCCCAAGGATTTTCCAAAGATGTTTATTCCTGAAGGAAATGAGATTACGGAATTGCGGGTGCAATTGGGTAGAAAACTTTTTTTTGAGAAACGACTTTCGATTGACCAAACAATTGCCTGCAATACCTGTCACAATCCAAAATTAGCTTTTGCAGACAATCAATCAATAACACCAGGCGTCGGCGGTAGATTGGGCACGCGCAATGCTCCTACTTTGACGAATGTGGGTTTCAATCCGACTTATCTTTTTGATGGATTTCTAGAAACTTTAGAAAAACAAGCAATTGTTCCCATTGAGGAACACGCGGAAATGGCGTTCAACATCATTGAAGTGATGAAGCGCTTGCAAAAAGATCCTGATTATGTGGAATTAGCCAAAAAGGCCTACGACAGAGACTTAGATCCTTATGTGATTACAAGAGCTTTGGGGACTTTTCAACGCACTTTGGTCAGTTGTACTTCACCCTACGACTTATCTAAGAAGAAAAAGTACAAAATGACGAAAAGCGAAAAACGAGGGAAAGACTTGTTTTTTAATCAATTGTATTGTACCAAATGTCACAATGGATTTAATTTTACGGATTTCTCCACCCAAAACAACGGTTTGTATGAGGTTTATGCGGATAGCGGTCGCATGCGGGTAACGAAATTAGAAGTTGACCGAGATTTGTTTAAGATTCCTACCCTACGGAATATCGCACTCACCGTCCCCTATATGCACGACGGAAGTCTAAAATCGCTTGAAGAGGTGATACGTCATTATGAGTCGGGCGGGAAAAACAATCCGCACAAAAACCCAATTATTCAACCGTTTACACTAAGTGATGCGGAGCGAAATGACCTCATTGCTTTCTTGAAGACTTTAACCGACGAGAGATTTATTAAAAGACATTCTAACTAATTGGAATAGAGTTAATTATTCGTCACTACTTCACGTTAGTGAACATAAAAAAAGGGTGCCAAATTAGCACCCTCATCCTATAATTTTATTCTCTTTAATGCGGATTGGAAAAACTTGGATTCGTTAAGAATGTTTGATCCGTCAACGTTTTTAAGAAATTTATCAAATCTGTTTTGTCCTGAGATGTCAACATCAGTCCCGTTCCCTGTGTGTTAAGCACGGCAGGATCCACCGTGGATGACGTTTGAATATCGCTATTGTAATGATCAACAACTTCTTCTAAAGTTTGGAATCTTCCATCGTGCATGTACGGGAAAATTACTTCCACATTTCGCAAAGTCGGAACCTTGAATTTAGCTTTGTCATTTGGATTCATACTTACATTCATGTAGCCATTGTCAGCCTGATTCGCGTCTATATCTAAACCGTTGTTCATGAATTGGTCATTTTCAAAATTCGCTCCCGAATGGCAATGCGCACAATCCGCTCCTGACAAATCAGGGAACCCTGGGTTGTATTCTGTAAAAAACAACTGCCTCCCCCGCTCTTCACTTGCTGTCAATTGAGCCTTTCCTTCCAAATATCTGTCGTATTTCGAGTCCTTTGAAACCAAGGTAAACATGAAAGCTTCCATGGCCAAACTGATTTTTTCAGCCGTAATCTCCACAGAATTGAAAGCGTTGTTGAACATGTTTCTATACATGAAATCACCTTGGAGTTTGGCGACAACATTGGGTAGCGTCTCATGCATTTCTAATACATCTTGAATGGGCTTAAGAGACTGTTCTCTCAAACTTGCGGAACGTCCATCCCAAAAGAAACCGTTTGTATTCCATGCTAAATTTACAATGGCCATTGCATGTCTTCCGTCGGGCAAACCATCGATACCGATAGAAAACTGTCGTGTATCCGAAAAAGCATTGGCTTGAACATGGCAGGTTGCGCAAGCCATGGTATTGTCACCAGAAAGTTTTTTTTCGTAAAACAACATTCTTCCCAACATCACTTTCGCATGCGTCAAAGGATTATCGCTTGGCAGATTCGGATCGGGTAAAACATTACCGTACTGAAATTGATACGGCCCACTTTGCCCCATCCCCTGTTGGTTCATCATCTTCTTTTTACATGAGAAAAGTATGACAAAACCAAGAAAAGTTACGAGAAGTATCTTATAAATATTCAAACTATTTATTGATGATTTGGTATGCATTCATGCGCTTGTCATCGTTATAAAACTCAACGATAAATACGCCTGTTTCTTTTAAATCAACTTGCAAAGAATTCAAACCATTACTTAAGATATACGAACCAATAACCTGTCCTTTTGCATTGTATATTTTCATAGAATTTCCGACGAAAGTAGATGGTGTTTCTATTGTGAATGATCCGTTTGATGGAACAGGGAATATTTTAATGTTGGCCTGAACTTCTTCTTCCAAACCTGCCGAACTTGCGCTCGCTGAAAATACATAATTTTTAAAGTTTTGGGCAACTGTTGCTGGTGCACCTGTTTCACCATGCACAATTGGACCAGAAGAGATAGCAATATTTTCAAGTGCTCTTGTATAATCAGCATCCAGATTGATGTATAGTTCTCCATTGAAAATGTTCGCCGCTGCCGTAACCGTTGTTTCCAAATAATTTGGATCTCCAACTGTATGTAACTCCATAGTTTGATTCAAAGCTGAACCAGATTTTCCTTCCAAAGCAATAAATCGATAACCCGAACTCCAACCCCAATGCATTGAAGGTGACTGAAACGACAAAGGATGATCAAGCGGCAATACGGATGGATCCTCGTGATTGGCAGGAGTATGCACTCCAACATGAAATTTAACTCCTTCAACGGTTGTAATATTGTATGATCCCAAAGGAATCGATGTCAATTCATTCGCTTTAACCATTGCAATCACAGTACTAGGAATCGTTGTCAATTGACCGCCATCGTGGATTATTGTAAATTTTGTCAAGTAATACTCCATTCTCGTCAATTTAAATGCACCGTTGGTCATATTATTTTGAGAAGCAGCATTGTAAGCGAAATCGTTCACGCCCAACTTATGATAGATGTTTAAGTTCACTGGTGTTTGAGCAAAAGTCGATAAACTTAAAGCTAGTGATAAAATGGTAAAAAATATTTTCATGGTTTTTCGTTTTAACTTACGATGCTAATTTAACGTTTTCATCCGATATACTTAAGGTTTTATTCATTATTAATTGTAATCCTAAAACAATTTACCACTACTAAAATTCTGATATTCAGTTTTTTGAGTTTTTATTTATTCAATTGGTTTTCGCCTACATTAATAGATTAGTTTGAACATTACAATTCCTGATTCTTCAATATCAAAGAATTTTCATTAAGTGAATGCCTCAATTTATTTTTTTGATTGATAGTACGACAGAAATCAATTTTTTTTACTTTAAACAAACAAATATAATTAATTGATTTACAATATTTAATACCTAAATTGAACACCAAACCCCAATCCCATATCGCTATCATAATGCGTCGTTAAAGAAAAGAAACGATTGAAGATGTATCCTAATCCAAGCATGTATTCTTTATCTGTATTGATCATCATCACAGCCCGAAGTCTGGGCGAAAGAGGAATATCTTCTCTTTTCAACTGAAACCGCACATTTCCATCTGTGAAAATTTCGCCTTGGAGCACGACAAGCATGGGCAAGGTATATTCGAAACCTGCGCTGAAAACGGAACGATTATCTTTCGTATTTGACTGTCCAAATAAGTTTTCCTCACCTAAACCATTTTTGACTCGATATCGCCAGTCAAATCCCAAAAAAGGCATAAACCATTGATTACGGCCCAAATATCTTCCCAAATGTGTTTCTGTTTCATACCCAAATCGATCATTGTAGCCCAAACGCCACTCTGCACCTAAATTCCAGCGTGTATTTTGAAACAACACCCTGCCATCGTTTCCATTGCTTGCGAAATCATTTATAAACATAAAATGCGCTTGATTGCTTTCGTGCTGGAGCTTTCTGTATGCCTTTTTCTTATTCGGTAATAATGGATTTGGTAAAGAATTTTCATAAGAAAACACACGGTTCATTCCAGACATCATATGATAAAGAATATGACAATGAAAAAAACAGTCGCCGTCCATGTTTGCATTAAACTCAATTACATCAGTTTCCATTGGCATTATGTCTAGGACATTTTTCAGAGGTGAATAATCACCATATTGGTTCAAAACCCTAAAATCGTGGCCGTGTAAATGCATGGGATGACGCATCATGGAATTATTGTAAATAGTAATTCTGACTGTTTCGCCTTTTTTGATCAAAATTTTATCCGTTTCAGCGAGAACCTTGTTGTCCATACTCCATACGTATCGATTCATTTTACCCGTAAGTTCAAATCGCAATTCCCTGATAGTAGCATTTTCAGGAAGTATTGTCTTTTCTGGAGATTTGAGATTATTGTAATTCAAAGTCACAATACTTTTGGCAGGATTCATATTCATTTCTTCAGATGCATTATCCGTTTGCAAAGTATCGCCTTCCATCGATTCCTTCTTCATTTCACCGTGGTTGTGTCCATTTTTTTGAACGGTTCCAGTAATCTCGGGATACATAACCGTATTCATGTCCATTTTCTGCAGGCTCATGCTCATCCCCATTGCATCCATTGTTCCATTCATATTCATCATGTTGTTCATCATCTTCATACCCTCAAAATATTTCAACTTGGGCATCGGCACGGCCGCTTGTTTTATACCTTCACCGATATAAAGCGAAGCTAATTTTGTTCTATCTTCAGGTGTAGCAGTAAACGCATAAGAACTACCTTTGGTCGGTATGGTCAAAATAACGTCATAGGTTTCGGAAACGCCAATAATGAGTCGATCAACTTCAATAGGTTCGACATCGTTACCATCATTGGCAACCACAGTCATTTTACCACCGGCATAATTCAACCAAAAATAAGAAGAAGCACCTCCATTTGAAATGCGCAAACGCACCCTATCCCCTGCTTTGAATTGGGACAATTGTTGTTCAGAACTGCCATTTATGAAGAATCGATCATAATACACATCACTCACATCCATCGCCAACATTCTTTTCCATTCATTCACAATTTTGGTCTTAAAATGCCCTGCTCCAATTGCCTCCGAATAGCTCTGCGTACTTTTTTTCTTAATCGCGCTCCAGTCATTCGCATTGTGCAACATCCGATGAATATTATTCGGATCTAAATCTGTCCATTCACTCAATACGATTGGAACTTGAGGTATATCATCAATACCAGGTCTGAAGCTCGGGTCAGATTTTTTTTTGTTTATAATGAGAGAGCCATACATACCTATTTGTTCTTGTAAACCGCTGTGACTGTGATACCAATGAGTGCCATTTTGAATGATGGCGAAACGATAGGTATGCGTTCCTCTTGGCGGAATTGGCAATTGGGTCAAAAATGGCACGCCATCTTCCTTGTTTGGTACGTACAAACCGTGCCAATGTAAAGTTGTTCCTTCTTTCAATTGATTATGAACAACAATTTCAGCTGTATCACCTTCCGTAAATGTTAATGTTGGCATGGGGATTTGACCATTAACGGCAATTGCTCTTCTTTCTTTTCCTGTAAAATTGACGATCGTATCCGTCACATACAAGTCATAGTGAACAACGTTTTGACTATAGGAAAGAACAGAATAAAAGAGTAAAACCCACATAAATAAAGACCTGTAAACATTTGATTTTGTTTGATTTACCATGTTTTTTTATAATTTTATGTTTGATCACTATCAAGCGAAGAGCGTTAAAAACAACTGCAAAGTATTGCAATCATTTTGCCTTTTGACTGAAATCGTCCATAATAATCCGGTTTATCTTTTGGCAGACATCCGGCCTTAAAGTCTTTTAAACGAGTCATGGGCATTTTACACATTTCTTTCTCATTAATCGATATCAATACATCATTTTTGATTTCTGATAGTGCATCACAATGTAGCTTAACTAAACTTTGAATATGTTATACTTTTCGTTAAAACATTTGCAAGATTCGAATTCCGTTAATTTAATAAAACTTCTTCAAAACTTATAGCTATAGCCCAAGCGAACTACCTGCGTTTCATAATAATCTGCGCTTACATACAGAAAGCCTTTCCCATAATTTGTCGTTTGATGGTTATCGCGTCAATTCATTTTCAAAATTAGGTGCAAAATCGCTCGTCGAATTAGTCATTTACACCATTAAAGCTATATGTTTGAACTTTAAAATTTTGATTTTAAGTATATTTAAATCTATTAAAACTTTATCGTATAAATCAAATTTGGAACCATTGAAAGCTGCGTATTCCATTCGATTTTTTGAGTTCTAGAATTGTAATACGGACTCAGCTTTGACTGATTATTGGCTACATTTTGAACATCTATTTTGAACGAATGACTAACTTTCGCTTTATTCACTCGATAGGTAAATCCAAAATTGGGTATGAATATGGCTGGAGCCTTGCTTTCCCATGCTTTATCTTCAAATAAAACGGTTCGGTCCGCAGCAATTGAAGCATCCAAGTCAATTGGGGTATAACGATTGCCTCCAATAACTGCTATTTTCAAATTTAATCCAATGGTTTTATTCTTGCTTTTTCCGACTAAAAACTCTTTCCCGCCAAGAGCATTGAATGCAAAATTCCCATTATACCTTGAATTGCGCTCAATTCCTTCTAACGTTTTGTATTTGGCTTCGTACAATGAAGTTGTAACCAAAAAATAAAAATTATTGGCAAAAAATCGCTCCAAAGTCATCTCTAGACCAAAATTTCGTCCACTACCTTTATTCACTAAAGGAGTTAATACTGTGCCTCCACTTGAATTCGATAAAGAGAATGAACTATTGGGATCGTTTTCTATCGGAATGTTGTACAAATATTGGTAATAGATTTCTGTTTTCAGACGAAGATTTTCTGTAATTCTTCTTCCGTATCCCGCCACGAAGTGAACGCTTTTTGTGAAATCGAGATTTCTATTTGGATAATAATAACTTCCGTCCGTCTGAATTTGATTCATTTCATAAACAGACAAACTTTCTAAACGACTGTGCATACCGAAACCCATGGAATAGTCGTTTCGGGTTGATTGTTGCCACTTTACCCCTAATCTAGGCTCTACAACCGCATTGTTGTTTACTAAGAAATGTGTATGATTTACACCTGAAACAATGGCTAATTCATTGCTAATCCTATATTTCCAACTCACAAAACTTTGCAACATGTCACCTGAACCAGTTGACTTAAATTTTGACGTTAATTGGCCCGAATTGGTTTCATCCACTTCATTTTTAAAACGATATAAGAGATGTGTGTAAGTTCCACCAATTTGTAAAGTGTTTTTCTTATTAGGTTGATAGTTGAAAATAGACTGCACTTTAAAATTACTTTCTGTATATCGTTCTTTTTGAGAATCATACAGAACATCACTTGAATCTCTTTCTACCGCTGTTCCGCCATTTGAAGCGGTGCTTGTAGAAACAAAACTTTTAACATACACTTTGGGATTTATAAGAAAATCATGCTTCAGTGCGATAACTCCCATACTTGCTTTGAAATTATAAATTCCATAAACATATCCTGAGGAATCGTCCTTATTGGTTTCTTTAATTCCAGAGATCCCTCCTAAACCCACAAGTGCGAAATTTCCGAATTTTTTGGTGGGAAATTTAAAGTTAATTGAAGCGTCTTGATACTTCGGTATGCCATTAAAATCAAGAATTCCCAACGCGTCTAACAAGGCTATGCTCGAGTAGCGATAATTCATCAAATAAGAACCTCTATATCCTTTTTTGAATGGTCCTTCCATCGAACCATCGATACCAAGAACTCCTGCAGAAAATGAATATTCACGTTTTTCGTTGTTTCCTTGTCTGAACTTGACATCAAACACCCCTGAAAGAGCGTTCCCGTATTCAGGTGCAAAAGCACCAGAAAAGAAATCGGAATTGGCCAACATTGCACCATTGAGCATGTTAACTGGACCACCAGTTGTGCCATTGTTCGCGAAATGATTTGGGTTTGGGATGTCTATTCCTTCCAAACGCCATAATATTCCACGCGATGAGTTTCCGCGAACAACGATGTCATTATTTCCATCCGAATCGCCGACCACACCAGCAAAACTAGCCACCATTCTCGCTGGATCATTGATGGAACCTGCATAGCGATTCGTTTCTTCCACAGTAAACGTTTTCGAGCTTACTGTGGCCATTTTGTTGATGGATTCAGATTTGTCTGTTCTAGCTTTTACCACTATTTCGTCTGCGACTTGAACATCGCTTTGCATTTCCAGGTTCAGAACCTTCTCCTTTCCTGATTCCAATAATAGATTTGGGATGGTAAGCTCTTGATATCCAAATGCCGTGATTTTAAGCGTAAATCGCCCGACGGGAACATTTTCTATTCGAAATTCGCCATATTCATTCGCAATTGCTCCAAGAGTAGGATTAGATTCTAAAATCTGCACTTTTGCGAAAGATATTTCCGTTTTTGTGTCGAAATCAACGAGTGTTCCTCGAACGGTTTGAGTTAAGTTTTGTCCAAATATTGTGCTGTAAAAAAGAAAAGATAAAAGTGCAAGAAGTAAGTTTAAGATATTCATTGTCTTTAGTTTATGATGATTTATCTAAAGACAATATAATTCTCAAATACCCCTACTCGATTTGAAAAGAATTAGAAAATTCTTAGTGCCAAATGTCCACCTACCCACATTTGTCCATATCTTCCGTTTGAGCTGGAAAAGTTATAAATATCATTGGGCGCCAAACGCTTCAAATCATTGGTTGAACTTAGATTCGTATCATTTAAATACAAGAAATTCAACGATGGTCCGATAGCCAGAGCCAGGTTCTTTTTGAATTGATATTGATAAGAAACAGTTAATTTACTCAAAGTATTGGGTTCAAATAAATTGGATTGAACAAACTGCTGACCTTGCAAATCGAAAAACAGACGATTTTTATCATTGAACCGGAGACTCGTGCCTATTCCATATCCCAAACCAAATATAGGTTTGTGATTGTTTTCAATACGTGCAGAAACCAAAAGAGAATTGTAAAACGAATGCACACCCGTTTTAAAGGCTAATTGCAAGGGTATTGCTTCGTTAGTTGAAATTTCTAATTGATGTAATCCTTTTCTTGAAAACGAAAGAAAACCCACGGGAATTCCGTGAATACTGTCATTCACGTTTAAAAAACCGATTTGAGAACCATTTACATTTTTTGCAACGTTAAGAAAACCAGCAATTTGAGTTCCAGCAAGATGATCTCGTGAAAAGTTCATAAATCCAGCAACTTGTGCGCCACTAAAATTACGCCCCGTATAATTCATGAAACCAGCTACTTGTGCCCCCTTGTTATTTTTTCCAGCATGGTTATAGAAACCTGCAAATTGAGATAACAGTGACGAGTCTTTAGCAAAATTAGTGAAGCCAGCGAATTGAGTCCCTCTTGCTTTTCCTAAAATAACATTGCTAAAGCCAGCGCCTTGAAACCCATTGAAGTCGCCACGAACAAAATTCGAGGTTCCACCAAATTGTGCCCCTTGGAATGATGAAAGATTTAAATTAAAAACACCTGATCCTTGAAATCCACTTTGCGGACCACCAACAACATTGAAAACACCAGCCGCTTGCGCATATTGAACAGAATCTAAATCCATATTAAAGATTCCTCCAAGTTCTAATTTCCGCACACCTCCAACAAATCCTCCTAAGAGATTAAATGAATAATCGACCGTAGTTGAACTACTTAACTTTCCATTTGTGCCAATGTTGGGTAGCACTGAAAACTGCACCTTGCTTTGGATCAAATCTTTGAAATTGCCAATATTTGCTTTTCGTTCATCTGAAAGTTTCAACCATCTTAAAGTTTGAATTCTTTTCAACAGACTAGAAGTGTCGCTAAAAACTATTTGAACTGAATCTTTCTGTAAATCAAAAGGTTGCATCATAATGTTTATTACGTTTGACCCTTCCATTCTATATAAGATATCTGCATCGTGATAATTTTGTTTTTTAACTTTCAAATTGGATGTTTTGTTTACGTCCAATTTCAAAATGTAATGTCCGTATTCATCTGACACGGCTGAAGATAGCGTTGCGACATCATATATCGTGGCATATGGAATCTTCAAATCTGTAATAAGATCGACCACATATCCTTCAATAATTACTTCTGTTCCTTCTGATTTAACATTACTTTGTAACAAAATGTAATTTCCTTTCGCTTTATAGCTTATCGACCCTTGGAAAACGTCGTTAAGTACCTCTCGAACAGATTTGTTGACATAAGCTCTATTCAACAAAATATTTTCATCTAAAATTCCAGTTTTATAGGCAAAAGATAGATCCGCTTGTTGTTCTATTTTTTTTAAAACCTCTTTCACTCTCGCACCGTTGAATTCCAATGAAACTTTACGCTCAAGAGGTGGAACTATTTCCTGAGACCAAACACTTGAAAAAGAACCAAATACCAAGCTGAAAATCAGAGTTATTCTAGTTACAACCTTTTCCATACAACTCGATTACTTGGTTATTGTTTACAATTTTAATATCCATTAGCTCTTTGACAATATCTAGAATAGTTACTAGGCTTTCATTTTTAAACTGAACCGTTAATGGGCATGTTTCAAGTGCTTTATCCTTTATTACAATTGGTCTTTCAAAAAATTCACTAAGTATGGATACGACCTCTTTCAAACTTGTTCCATCAAACTCAAAAACTTTATTTTTTCTCTCCTTTTTCCTACTATATTGAGAGATGAAATCTTTCTTAATCAAGTAGAATGCACTATCCCCTGCATTCATGGAGATAATTTGTCCATTTAAGCGAAGCTCTACTGCACCTTCCTCAACAACTATCTTAACCGTATCTGGATTAGATTCAACCCTAAAAAGAGTACCAATATCGATTATACTTAATTTATGCACAGTCAAAATGAATGGTTTTTCTTCGTCATGGACAACCTGAAATTCGCCACTTCCTTTCAATTCAAGCATTCGATCTTTTTGGTTGAAGTTTTTATCAAAAATAAGCTTACTTCCTTTGCTCAGTTTGATATTGGATAAATCAGAAAGCGTAAAAGACTCTAAGCCATTCACAGCTACTAGCGTGCGATTTTGAACTTCGTTCTTTTTGATTTCGAAGGTTTTTACAACAGACAAAACCTCTTTTTTCACTGAATTATTGAACCAAATTGTTGTCGTAATAAATGCTAGAGTGAGTACAGCAACAAGAGCAAAAACAAACTGATTCCTATTGAAATGAATCAACTTAACTTCTTGTTTAACAGTAATTTCTTTAATGCTTCTCCATATATTTTCTTTTAAAGAAATATCGAAAGACTCTGAATTATGTGTTACGGAATATAACTTCTCAAATTGAGTAAAAATTTGTTTGTTTTCTTCAGAAGCATTTATCCACTGCTGCAAAAGCATAGCTTCCTCAGGACTGGCATATCCTCGCAAAAATGTAACGATAAGTGTTTCGATATGATTGTTGGTATCTACCATCCCTTTAATAAAAATAGTATAACAATTACTTCAGATAAATACTCTTTTAGCTCAATACGCATCAATCGTAGTGCCTTTCCCATGTGGTTTTCAACCGTTTTGATAGAAATATCAAGTTTCTCTGAAATTTCTTTATAGGACATTTCACTAAAACGACTCATTCGAAACACTTCGCCGCATTTTTCAGGAAGAGTTTGTAAAGCTTGCTCAATTTTACCTTCCAACTCTTCTTGCAGAATTCCATTGCTTGAATCTGAACTTCCAGATACCTCGGGTCGCTCTGATATTTCCACATGCAACTGATTTTTTTTTATTTTTTTAAGCTCGTTCATACTCAAATTGTATATCGACCTGTACAAATACGGCTTGATTTCTTGAATTCGGAGTTCTTTTCTTTTCTCCCATAAATTCACAAACAATTTTTGTACAGTATCTTCAGAAACAGATTGATTCTTCAATATCGAAAACGCATATCTCCCTAATCCTTCGTAATGCTCACGAAAAAGAGCTTCGAAATGCTCAGAATTTACTTCTACAACAGCGTTCATATAATGACAAATATTCTTTTTTATCTATTTCTACTAGAAAGACAATCTAAATTCACCTTACCCCTATTCAAAATGAAAAAAATACTTTTTGGATCTCTAAAAAGCAGTAAAGATAAATCTTTTACCTATCGTGTAGCGAGGAATCGTTTGGAAATGAGAATATCATCTCTCTTATCTGCACAAACTAAACAGTTTCAAAAAATTATCTTTTTCTATTATACAAATCGAATATTTGTTACTTTTAAGCACTTATGCTCAACAATATGAAAAAAATTAACACATTTATTTTTATCCTTTTCACTGCAGGAACTGTCTTTGCACAAAACAATGGTGAAGAAGTAATTACATTTAAGGAGAATGCAGCTGTGCATTCAGAAATTAAAGCACAAAGCCTTTTAACGGAAGTGACGACCAACCCCAATTCTCAAAAATGGGCGTCGTCTGTGCGACCGACCTTTTCGCGAAACCACCTTTTACCAGAGGTTCACGCCATAAAAACAATCAAACAAAGTGAGCGATCCACAATAAAACCTTCCGAGGACATAATTGCAAAAAGCACTGCTACGCCGGTATTGGGTTCTAATTTTGAAGCGAATTGGACAACTGTCGGCATACCACCAGACAATGCAATGGCTATTTCAAATGGAGGATTCATTGTCACAGCAAACAATGATGGAATAATCTATTACAACACAAGTGGAAATTTCTTATATGGTGATTATTGGTCTGACTTTTTCAACGACAATACTCTAAACGGTCAGCTTTATGACCCTAAAGTCACTTATGATGCTGGATCGGACAGATTTGTTTTAGTTGTATTACATGGCACAAATTCGAGCAATTCGAAAGTTGTAGTCAGTTTTTCAAAAACAAATAATCCCAATGATGGCTGGTGGACGTATGCATTTAGTGGAAATCCTTTAAATGATGGTAGCTGGTTTGATTATCCGAATATTGGTGTAACATCGCAAGAAGTAGTCGTTACAGGAAACTTGTTTTCCAATTCAAATAACTTCAATGAGGCTGTTGTTTATCAAATGACAAAATCGCAAGGATACTCTGGAGGAACTGTCAATTTTCAAGTTTGGTCTGGATTAGACAATACTGTTTTTAATGCTTTCACGCTTGTTCCTGCATCCTCAGGAAATGGAACAAATATTGGTCCTGGAATTAATTTTGTTAGCAATAGCGCTGGCGGGGGTAATAAAATTAAATTATGGACATTAACGAATGTTTTGGCTTCCAACCCTCAATTGAATCAAACGGTTATCAATTCAACTTTCTACAGCCCAGCAGCAGATGCCAATCAACAGGGCAGCACACAAACATTAAGTAATGGTGATTGCCGTATCCAGAGCGCATTCTTTTTAGATGGCCTTGTTCACTATGTTTTTCATTCTGATGTTGGTTCGGGGTGGAATGGTATTAATTATAATCGTTTGAATGTAGGTACGGGAACAAACACCTCTTCTACTTTTGGATCTCCTGGAACACTTGACAATTCGTACCCTACAGTTGCATCTTTTACCAATCTAACGAATAACAAATCCGTTATGATTGGCTATTTGAGCGCAGCACCAAACAAATTTGCAGAAGTACGCGTCGTAAATTGTGATAATGCCATGAATTGGTCGACTTCGACTCTCGTGAAAGCTGGAGAATCTCATATTGACGTAATTACTGGTAATGAGCGTTGGGGTGACTATTCTGGAATTTCAAGACGACACAATAGTGCATCTCCAAAAATTTGGGTGGCGGGTTGTTATGGAGCAAACATTCCTCAAGCCGGAGTTTCAAACACCTATAAAACATGGATAGCGGAAGTTAGTGGAACAGATGTCACTGCGCTAGTTGAGAATGAAAAAGATGATAATTTTATCATTTACCCCGTTCCAACTTACGACTTCATTCGAATAAATTTTATGTCAGAATCTCCAGAAGAAATAAGCATAGAAATCAAGGACTTGAATGGCAAAACAGTTAAAAAACTATTTCAAGGCACTCCAAAAAATGGGGAGAACAAATTGACCTTTAACAAAGGTGCTTTATCTGCTGGCACATATTTTGTTTCTATATCCACGAATTCTAAAACATTGAAAAATGAAAAGATTATCATTTTGGATTAGCACTTATGCAATTGTACTCACTGTCTCTTGCCAAGGAGGAAACGGAAAAGAAATAAAAGAAAATAACACAACAAGTGCTTCAACTCATTTTCAGCACGTAACGACCGATTCAATTAATACTATTGCAAAGGGCAAAATGACTAGAAAAGAGCGAAGACAAATGAAAAAGGCTCAAAGACAACAAGATAAACAATTGAAAGAGGCGCCTGTTCACAACGCACCGAATCAGGCTGAAATTGATAGTATTAAGAACGCGAAAGCAAAATTGAAAAATCAGTAGAATTTAGCCACGTCGTTTTTTGGCGTGGTACGTTTTATCTCCACGTGTCTTAGGTTTTTTGTATTTCTTGCCTATATTTTGTTTGTAGCTTCCACCAAGATTTACCTTTTGATTTTTCTTCTTTTTCTCATGAAAACTCGCTCCTCGCTCCTCGTTTCTGTCGTTTCGGGTAGGGTTTTTATCGATGAAATCATCTGGTCGCTCTTCCGGGAGTAAATCACTTGAATACTTTACCTCTTCAGGAAAAGGAATCAAAGGAATAGTATAATCCATCAAGGATTCAATAGCTTCTTTGGCTTTTAACTCTTTTTCTGTCGAAAACAAAATGGAACTCCCTTGTTCTTCCGCTCGACCTGTTCGACCAATTCGATGCATATAATTTTCCGGGAAAATTGGTGTATCGAAATTGATGACATGTGTTATTCTGTCTAAATCTAATCCTCTGGCAATTACATCTGTGGCAACTAAAATTCTATTTTGACCCTGATCAAACTGATCTATGGCAACAAGTCTGGTGTTTTGGGCTTTATTCGAATGGATGATTCCTGTTTCTTGACCAAAATCTTCCTCCAATTCAAGGAAAAGTTTATCCGCCAAACGTTTGCTTCCCATAAACACTAGAACCTTTCGGAAAGTTTCTCTGTCAGATATCAAATGCTTCAGCAAATTAACCTTCGTGTAGAAATTCTCAACATTATAACTGGTTTGACTAATATTGTCCAGCGGAGTTCCGCTGACAGCAATTGATATTTTATGTGGAGCAATAAAAAAAGCGTCAATAAGCTCTTCAACTTCTTCCGTCATAGTTGCCGAGAACATAATATTCTGACGCTTCTCCGGCATTAACTCGAAAATGCTCATGAGTTGAGGTCGAAATCCGAGGTCTAACATGACATCTACCTCGTCTATCACTAATTTTTTCGCAAATTTCAATGATAGAGATTGATTCAAAACTAAATCATATAATCGTCCTGGTGTTGCAACGATGATATCGGTTCCTAATGCAATATTTTTGCGCTGCGTATTGATATTAACACCACCGTATATGCCTAGAACACGAACATTCATGTATTTAGTGAACAAGGCTATTTGATCCACAACTTGAACAACAAGCTCTCTTGTCGGCACCAAAATTAAAACTCGGGGATGCAACTGATCAGAATACGTCAAACCTTCCAAAATTGGCAACATATAAGCCAATGTCTTACCTGTACCAGTTTGTGCTATACCCAAAACATCTTTTCCAGACAAAACTGGAGCCATAGACTGTTCCTGAACGGGTGTCGGGGCTGTAAAGCCCAAGTCCGCTATCGCATTTCGAAGAGCTTTCTTAAGTTTGAAATTATCGAAAGTGGACATGCTTAAATTTTTTGATTCGAAAAACTGTTAGAACCCAAAGGTTCCGCTCAATTAACTGATTCTTTTAACTTTAACAGCGTTCATTCCTTTTGGACCACGCTCTAAAACAAAAGTTACCTTATCATTCTCGCGAACTTCGTCAATTAAACCATTAACATGGAAAAAATAACTTTCTTGCGTTCTTAAATCCTTTATAAAACCATAACCTTTAGAATCGTTGTAAAAAGCAACTTTCCCTTCTGGATCTCCATGGTCTTCTTCCGCTTCACGAGTTGGCACTCCTAAAACGATATCATTTGGATCGATTTCAACTTTTTTGGTGATTTCTGGCGGAGTATCTACGATATTACCTTCGGCGTCCAAATAGGCCATCATGTTTTCTAATCCACCACCGGTAGAATTTTCTTTTCGCTCTCCTTTTTTGAGAAGTTTATCTTGACGTTTTTTCAAGCGCTTCTTCTCTTTTTCTTTTTTACTGTAGGTTTCTTGTGACTTACCCATTGACTTTATTAAAATTTCTAATTCTGGTTTAGCACGTCATTAACTACTTAACTAAGAATCGATTGGTCAATAGATTGGGACTGACTTGTCTAATTATTATTCAAAAAGGAATGACAAAACGCACATAATTTGTGCTACGCTCGTGCAAAGATACAGAATTTTCATTGAATGTATTGAATTATACTTTCAGTTAACATTTATATAATTAAGTTTTCTCATTCTTCCGTATCTTCTAGCTGATTCGTTTTTGGGTTAAGATGATTGTCCCAAAACTCATTGAGGTGAGCGACCAATTTTCTAGAGGTATTGTTAAAGTATCTTTTGGTGCGATATCCACTGACCCACATTATCCCATGAACAGCGTTGGTTAAAAAGACTTCATCTGCGCTCAATAAATTTTGCGGTAGAATAGCACTTTCATAAACCTTTATTCCATTTGCTAAGGCCAAGTTAATTATTTGCATCCGCATTGTGCCTGCTAAACACCCTTCCTCAAGTCCTGGCGTGTACAAAACACCGTTGCTGACTATAAAAAAATTGGAACTAGAACTTTCAATTATACTCATATCCCCATTGGTTATAAGCATATCATGCATACCTTTTTCTTTGGCTTGGATTCCAGCAAGGACGTATAAAAGTCCATTTTTCGTTTTATAATTCGCTAAAATATTCTTTTGTTTACGGATATCCGTGTAAATATCGACCTCCAAACCTTTGGAATTCAATTCAAAATCAGCTTGAGGAACGGGTTTCACATCAATTGTAAAAACAGCTTCATTGTATTCAGGAGTATAGTTTCCTCCTGCCATACGATCAATGCACAAGCGTACTCGTCCACCCTGATTAATCTCAGAATTAGCAAGTAATTCTTCTATTTTTTCTATAAAAAATTCAGGTGTAAAGAAATTGGGAAGTCTTATTTTTAGCACTTTCGCCCCTTCCATTAATCTTGAAAAATGATTTTCAAAGTTGATTATCTTCCCTTGAAAAATCCGGATGGTTTCAAAAACTCCATCACCATAAAGGTATGCGCGATTGTCCGCCTGAATCCCGCCTTGCTGAGACTCTAGGACTTGTCCATTAATGTTCACAAATAGATTTGCCATGGTTTAGTTGGTAATTTGGTTCATAATGACATTCACAAAATTAACTCCTCGTTCGGGATCAATGACCAAGATATAAATAATTCCTAAAAGAGCACCCCCTAAATGTGCATCATGCGCTATTCCTGTATTTCCTCTTTTATCCATGTAAATTTCATAAATGAGATAAACTAAACCAAACCAGTACGCGTCAAATTGAAAAGGCAAAAAAATCAAGCCCAACTTCATGGTTGGAACACACAAAATGGCTGCGAAAATAACAGCCGAAACTGCACCAGATGCACCTAAACTCCTATACTCATACTTGTCTTGATTGCGCAAATAAGGGATTAAAGTGGCGAATAAAGCGCCAAAAAAGTATATGGAAACAAAGTGCAATTCACCTTTTAAAAAACCATATTTGAACTGCATCACTTGCTCTAACAGCTGTCCCAAATAATAGAGTGAGATCATGTTAAAAATCAAATGAGCCATATCAGCATGAATAAATATATGGCTGATAATTCTGTAGGACTCTTTGTTATGCTTAACACGATAAGGAGAATACATCCATTTTTCTTTCATTTCCGGATCGTTCATCGCTTTTAATGAAATAAGAATAGTGGCTATCATGATTACGGTTAAAGCGGACAAGGTCATAAAGGATGCTTTTTTTCAATAAAAATACAATTTCTATATACACAATGTGCCAACTTGTCAACAAATGAAATTCCTTTGAAGACTAATTTTTAACTTTGCCAAAAAAAATCATGGCTACAATTATTGCTCCCTCCGTCTTATCTTGTGACTTTGCAAACATTCAGCGCGACGTTGAAATGATCAACAAATCAGAAGCAGATTGGTTTCATGTGGATGTTATGGACGGTGTTTTTGTGCCGAATATCAGTTTTGGCTTTCCCGTAATTGAAGCTATAAAACGTCACGCAACGAAACCACTTGATGTTCACATAATGATTGAAAATCCAGATGATTACGTATCGCAATTTAAAGCTGCTGGAGCCGATATTTTAACGGTTCACTTTGAAGCTTGCCGTCATTTGCATAGAACCATTCAAAACATAAAAGCCAATGGTATGCAAGCCGGTGTTGCTTTGAATCCACATACGTCAATTGAATTATTGGAAGATGTAATCGAGGATTTGGACTTAGTACTTATCATGTCCGTTAATCCAGGTTTTGGAGGCCAGAAATTCATTCCAAATGCAATCAATAAGGTAGAACAATTGTCCAACTTAATTCATAGAAAAGGATCACGTGCTAAAATAGAAGTTGATGGTGGTGTTAATCTTGAAACGGGCCGTTTACTTGTTCAAGCAGGGGCTAATGCCTTGGTAGCAGGAAGTTTTGTTTTTGGATCTGATAATCCATCACAGACCATTGCCGATTTAAAGAAGTTGTAAGAATACTCGCTTAGAGCAGTTTCTTCAGGTTCCGGCGTAACATTCCCTTGTTTTTAGCGTTATTGCATTATCTAGCACGGATTTTGTATCTTTGCTGACAACAAATCTACCAATAGAATGATTCGATTATTTTGGGTTTTCTTGTTTACCTTCTTGACTAGCATTACCCTTCATGCTCAAACTGTTACGTCTTTTCAAGACAACGAAAACGAGCTAGAGCAATTACTTTCATCTCTTCGTTTGGCTGAAAACAATTCTGAAAAAAAGGAAAGAAACGAACTATTCAAAACCAAACTCAAAGAAGTTTTGAATCTTGAGAGCTCCATGACGTATAACTTCAATAGACTTACGACAGTTGGTTTCATTCTCTCACCTGACGGATTGGTTCGAATTGTAAATTGGAATGTTGAACAAGATGATAAAACACAAAAATACTACTGCTTTATCCAACATATTGACGAAAAGAAAAAAGAATATCGATTACATGAATTAACCAAATCATATGACGTAATGGCCATGCGGCCCACGGAAATTTTACAATCCAACCAATGGTATGGTGCTCTGTATTATCAAATAATTCCTTTTGAAAAGGGAAACCGAGACATGTACACCATTCTAGGATGGGACGGTCTAGGATCAACATCGAACATGAAGCTAATTGATGTACTTTATTTTTCTGGAAATCAAGCGAAATTGGGTAGTCCCGTATTTAAAGTCGGTAACGAAACATTCAAGCGTCTTTTTTAT
This sequence comes from Crocinitomicaceae bacterium, assembly GCA_041751955.1. Taxonomy (GTDB): domain Bacteria; phylum Bacteroidota; class Bacteroidia; order Flavobacteriales_D; family Crocinitomicaceae; genus UBA2040. The sequence goes on along the minus strand of JBGSIB010000065.1, from coordinate 64,319 downwards.
GAGCATAGTGAGAAAACAACTATGTCTTTGCGTTTTGATGGCAAATACAACCGAATATTGTTCGATCATTTATCGCCGGAATCTCCCAATTTAGTGGGTCATTACTCCTATTATGTCCCCGATTTATCGTATGATGCCTTTATCTTAAAAAACGGAAAATGGTATCTTCAGGAAGACGTTATTGCCGTTAACGAAAAATTTGAGGAGAAATTTGAAATTGAAGTGCCGGACACAGAAGGAAAAATAAAAACGGTAAAAGTTAAAAATCGGTGGATAAATCCAAGTGACAAAGACGCTCCAGCGGGAGGGAATAATCACGAAGCCGCCTTGCCCGAGGGTGCTCCAGTAGACGAAAAAGGTAAAAAACCTCAAAAAGAAAAAAGAAAACTATTCGAGAAAAAGGATAAACGGGATCCCAGCAATCAGTATCCTTATAGTGACTGGAAGAAACCAAAGAAAAAGAAGAAAAAAAGGTAATTCATATTTGACTGTTCATTTCTTTCCATCTCTGACATTTCCTTATATGATACATTTTATTATATTTGATAAATAACAAATTCGTCGCTATGAGTAAAAATTTGTACATCGTTTTACACGACTTTACTGAAATTGGGGACACAGCCCTTGAATACGCTTTGCATATTGCGAATCACGTTCATACAGATATTGAATTACTCCATGTAGTGAACACATCCAGTAAAGAAGAACAAGCTCATAAAAAGCTGGAAGAAATAATTGCCACAAAAAAGTTGCCTGAGGGATGTACTTTAACGCCCGTTGTGAAAACAGGCAGTTACCTTGACGATATGGGCAAAATGGCTAAAAGCGAACATGCTCAACTTGTTATCATGGGTACACATGGTGCCTTAGGGCTTCAAAAACTTTTTGGTTCACATGCCTTAAAGATGATACGAACATCTGATGTACCTTTTCTTGTCGTGCAAAAAGGGACGCCTTTGAGAAATATTTCAAAAGTTATTGTTCCTGTTGATTTAACAAAAGAATCTCTTCAAATTGTCAATATTGCTGGAGATATGGCCAATATTTTTGGAGGAGAAGTGCACATTCTTTGGGAAGACCAAAATGACGAGCGTTTGTCTATGACGATGAAAACAAGAACACACATCGTGAAAAACAATTACGAAGAAAGAGGAGTAAAAGCTGAATTCGTAAAACTTTCTTCTAAAGGAAGTTATATCAAAAAAATTGAACAATACGCTGAAAGTCAAAGTGCAGAAATAGTAGCTTTTGCCTACCATTCTGAAAGTATATTACCACAGTTCGAAACATTCGGTCAATCATTAATCACCAACAGTTTGAATTTGCCTTGTATGGTGGTTAATTCTAAACTGGCCTCAGCTCTTTATTTCTAAATGATTCTTGGAGAATTTAATGATCTGGAGATACTCCGGTTCACAAGTGTTGGCATATATTTGGGTGACGAAAATCAGGATGTTTTACTTCCACAAAAATATGTGCTCCCAGAATGGGAAGTCGGTAATACGATTACTGTATTCATTTACCGCGATTCAGAAGACAGATTAATTGCAACAACTTTAGAACCTAACGTTACTTTAGATCGATTCGGTTATCTTAAAGTAAATCAAGTAAATCACTTCGGTGCTTTTTTGGATTGGGGAGTTGAAAAAGACCTGATGGTACCTTATCGAGAACAGCGCTATAAACTAGTTGAAGGAGAATCTGTAATGGTTTATTTATTCCTTGATGATGCAACAGATCGATTAGTAGCGACCACGAAATATAAAAAATTCTTCGAAACGGATACGAGCATTGTTCAGTTGAACGTCCCTGTTGATATAATGATTGACGATACAACTGACTTAGGTGTAAAGGTGATTGTGGATGATCGATTCCCTGGATTGATTTATCACCAGGACTTTAACAAAAATGTGTTAAAAGGCGAAATAACAACAGGTTACGTCTACAATATTCGTGAAGACGGCAAACTAGATGTTCGCCTCGAGCCAGAAGGTTATGGCAAAATAGAACCACTTTCAGAAGAGTTGTTTGATATGATTCAGCGTCGAGGTGGGATTCTTTATTTGCACGATAAAAGTTCTCCAGATGAAATCAAGAGACAAGTCGGGATGAGTAAGAAAAACTTCAAAAAAGCGGTTGGCAACCTTTACAAATCCAAATATATTCGAATCGAAGAAGACTCCATCCATTCGTTAAAACCGAAAGATTAATAATTTGTCTTTTTAGGTACGATAATTGAAAGTATTCCGCTGTGAACAAATTCTTTTTTTCGGTAATACTGATTTATTTGACCTTACAATTTTCTAATGAGTCATTCGCACAATCGTATCAGGATAAAAATTGGGGCGCACGATTAGGGCTGGTCATCAATATAGGAACGCATACGAATCAAATAGGTTTGAAAGCAAATGTCTATGCCAATTACGCTTTTGCGCAAATCAATCTAGAAAATAGCAGTACTTTCTCGCTAAACAACATCGGTTCTCGAAAGAAAATGTGGGAAAATCGCTTGGCTTTTGGTGCATTGTTAATGGGCGGAACTCGAGACAAAGACACTAGTTTCATTTGGGGTGGTTTACAGCATCAAACGGCATATAAAAATGCTATTGGGTATAATTACCTTTGGTACAGAGACAACAAACAAACATCCCAAAATTCTGGTGGATGGACTATTCAAAGCTCTGGTTTTCAAGTTTTTTTCGAAAACGACATTTTCGCGGGTACAGGTCGAGATAAATTTAGAACGGGTAATCTCATGCTCGCTTATCAGTATCAAGATTATAATTTTAACATGGGTATCAAGCTATGGACAGGCGAAACGCGAGGCTCGAAATGGGAAAAAGTTCATTTGGACAAATGTCCCAGTGGTTTCAGAATCCTTGAAGATTTGCCCTATGGGAAAACGAGTCATGGGATTTTTTCTATTGGAGCACAATACAAATTGCCTTTTGGTAATTACGCATTGGCTCAAATTGGCATTGATTCTGAACAAGTTAGACATGTTTTTCAAAACAGATTATCACACGACTTGATTCTTTTTCCAAAATCAGTAGAAAGAAAGACTCCCCACTACCCTCGTTTGAGTGAAGATGGTTGTGCTATTTTCGAGAAAAAGGACATGCGAAAAAACAGATTTTATGGTCAAATAGGCACAAATTCTGTTTGGTCCTATTGATTTTAAAATAAAGTTGAAACTTTTCCGCTTACATCTCAGCTTATTGGTTAATTTTGCCCCCCGTAGTTACAATCCAAAATCGGTATGTCAAATTCCACAAAATACATCTTTGTAACAGGGGGTGTTACTTCATCATTAGGTAAAGGTATTATTTCCGCGTCTTTAGCGACTTTACTGCAGGCTCGCGGATATTCCGTGACCATTCAAAAACTTGATCCTTACATCAATATAGATCCAGGCACTCTGAATCCATACGAGCATGGAGAATGTTTTGTAACAGACGATGGGGCAGAAACTGACTTGGATCTTGGTCACTATGAACGATTCTTAAATGTTCCAACCTCACAAGCGAACAATGTTACGACTGGCAGAATCTATCAATCTGTTATTGAAAAAGAACGTAGAGGCGATTTCTTGGGTAAAACGGTTCAAGTAGTTCCCCATATCACAGATGAAATCAAAGAACGCATTCAAATTCTTGGTAAAAAAGGAACACATGATATTGTTATAACAGAAATAGGTGGAACTGTTGGTGATATTGAATCATTACCGTATGTTGAAGCGGTTCGTCAAATGCTTTGGGAGTTTGAAAATGATTGCATTGTGATCCATTTAACTTTGGTTCCTTACCTAGCTGCTGCTGGTGAATTGAAAACAAAACCAACACAACACTCTGTAAAACAGTTACTTGAACTTGGTGTTCAACCTGATATTCTGTGTTGCAGAACAGAACATGAACTAGGCCTAGACTTACGCCAAAAAATTGCGAAATTCTGTAATGTTAGCATGAATGCAGTAATCGAATCTCGTGATGCCAATACCATATATGAAGTTCCATTTTTGATGCAAAAAGAAGAATTGGACAAAGTTGTTCTTGAGAAATTGGGTTTATCTTCTAAGTCTATTCCGAATATGGAAAAATGGACGAATTTCTTAAATCGAATTCATAATCCAAAAACTGAAGTTAATATAGGTTTAGTTGGTAAGTACGTGGAATACAAGGATTCCTACAAGTCCATCTCTGAATCTTTTATTCACGCAGGAGCTGAAAACGAGTGTCAAGTAAACATTAAATGGATTCATTCTGAAAAGATTACTGGTGAAAACGTAGATAAAAAACTAGGTGGATTAGATGGGATTTTAGTTGCTCCAGGTTTTGGTTCAAGAGGTATTTCTGGTAAAATAGAAGCTGTTCGTTTTGCACGAGAACAGAAAGTGCCGTTTTTCGGAATCTGTTTAGGAATGCAATGTGCAGTAATAGAATTTGCTCGAAATGTATTAAATCATTCTGATGCCCATACAACGGAAATAGCTGAAGATTGTGCTTATCCTGTTATAAGCATGATGGAAGAACAAAAAAACATTTCCAACATGGGAGGTACTATGCGTTTGGGCGCTTACAAATGTCAATTAAAACCTGGATCGCTCGCCTCAAAAGCTTACACAACAGATAAGGTATCTGAAAGACATCGTCATAGATATGAATTCAACAATGCATATCTGGAAGAATTTATCAATGGAGGAATGATTCCTACTGGGAAGAATCCAAAAACTGGATTGGTGGAAATTATAGAAATTCCTGATCATCCATGGTTTTTAGGAGCCCAATTTCATCCTGAATACAAAAGTACTGTTGCAAAACCGCATCCTTTATTTGTCGCTTTTGTCAATGCGGCAATAAAAAATAAAAAATAAACAAAGAATAAAATGGATAGAAATACCGTCATAGGACTGGTTCTAATCGGATTGATACTGAGCGTCTTCAGTATATTCAACCGACCTTCAGAAGAAGAATTGAAAGAAAAGCAACGTATTGAAATGGAGAAATCCAAGAAAGCGAGTGAGAAACAAGCAAATACGGCCAACAAGGAAGAGAAAGCAAAAGACTCAACTACAAGGGATTTAGCGCCTATAGACCCAATTGTTGCGGATACTGCTAAAAAAGACACAAACGTTGCCGAAGTATCTAACTTAGAAACGACAGGTGAAATCGTTCGACTGGAAAACGACAAATACATCGTTGATTTCGATACAAAAGGTGGACAAATTGCTTCTCTATACTTGAAAGAATTTAAATCGTTCAAGAATTATACGAAGAACGATGGCAAAAAACATCCCCTTCATCTTTTTGGTGAAGGCGATGCATCTAATGGTTTGATTTTCAAAGTAGATGGAAAAGAAGTTGAAACAACTAAACAAGTTTTTGAAATAACGAAACAAACCAAAAACAGCATACAGTTTACGAAAGAACTTGCTCCTGGTAAGTCAGTTAGTTTCAATTATACTTTACCCAATACCAACTACAACATTGGTTTCGATATCAATTTAAAAGGTCTTAAAAATGACATTTCCAACAAAAAAGTCGTTTTCAATTGGGAAACTTCTTTTAAGAAAACAGAGCGCTTATTCTCTGAACAACGTCGTGTATCCACAATTTGTCTTAAAAACAAAGAAGAAGGTTTTGACTATTTGAGCGAAATGGGCGATGATGATTTGGATGCCGAAGACGATATCGAATGGGTGACATATAAACAAAGTTACTTCTCTTCTATTTTAAAACCAAGTGTACCTTTTTTGAAAAAAGATTCAAAACTTGAAGTTAAAACATACAAAGACAGTCATCCAAAGATATTCAGTCACTTGAAAGATTATTCCTCACAGTTGACCTTAAACATCCCCGCAAGTGATGACGCGACGGCAAGTTTTGATTGGTTCTTTGGTCCAAATGATTATGAGGTATTAAAATCATACGGCGAAGGCTACGACGATATTTTGAATTTTGGTTGGGGATTGTTCCGCTGGATTAATATTTATGCGGTTCAACCTGTATTTAATTTATTGCTGGAAAGTGGCATTGCAATCGGAATCGCCATCTTCTTATTAACATTGATCTTGAAATTGGTTTTGATGCCTATTCAATGGAAAATGTATGTTTCTTCAGCTAAAATGAAAATTTTAAAGCCTGAAATCGACGAATTGAACAAAAAGTTTCCTGAAAAATCCGATGCCATGAAAAAGCAGACGGAAATGATGTCTTTGTATCGCGAATCTGGAGCTAGTCCATTATCTGGCTGTCTTCCTATGTTGATTCAAATGCCAATTCTATTGGCCGTTTTCCGTTTCTTTCCAACAGCTTTCGAACTTCGTCAAAAAAGCTTTTTGTGGGCTGAAGATTTATCCTCTTACGATTCAATTTGGGATTTTGGAACATACATCCCTGTCTATGGTGATCACATGAGTTTATTTACTTTGTTGATGGCAGCAACAACCCTGATTTACACTTTTGTGAACAGCGGTCAAATGCAAACACCTCAGCAGCCAGGAATGCCCAACATGAAAGTTATCATGTACTTCTTCCCAATAATGATGATTTTCTTCTTCAACAACTATTCTTCAGGATTGAGTTATTATTACTTCATTTCCACGCTATTCTCAATTATCATAGCTCTGGCAATCAAGAAATTCTTTGTGGATGAAGCTAAATTGAAAGAAAAAATGGCGGCACGAAAAGTGATAGCTACTTCAAAGGGTCCAAAAGCTAAATCGAAATTCCAAGAAAGATTGGAGCAAATGCAAAAGGCTCAACAAGATAAAACTAAAAAACGATAAGAAAATTAAAGTTAAAATGATTGGGTATCCTTTTGGGTACCCATTTTTTTTGCTCAAGTTTCCTTAAATTAGCCAAAATTAATGATAATGAAACACTGGTTTATTGTTTTCTTCATCTCTATCCTTTCCTTCTCCTCAAACGCACACGAATATTTCTTTGGTTTTGCCGAGCTAACATATAACACGGACGAAAGTGTTTACGAGGGCACCCTGATCCTATCTACCCATGATTTGGAGGAATGGTTCGTGTCGAATAATTTGAAAATTGGCGAATTAGAAGACTACACGAAGGATGAAGATATGCAACAAGCCATGTCTGAATTGCTCTTTGAAGGATTTCAAGTGACAACTGAATTCGGTTCACTTGAATTTCAAATTGTTGGTTATGAGGTGCTTGAAACAGGTATGACCAACTTCTATTTCAAGTCTAAAAAGTCTGAAGCCGGAACTAGTCTGGATGTGACTTTTGACTTAATGATGAGAGAATATCCCAAACAACAGAATAAATTGAATTATATCGAAGGCATTAAATCGGTAAATGCTGTATTTTTAGCCAATAAAAAAACGTCAACCATCTCCTTAAAATGAAGAAAATAATTATCCTATCTTTTCTCCCAGCATTTTGTTGGGGACAATCGAAATTTGCGCAATTGGACCAAGAATTGCCAACACCAAATGATTATAGAACGGCTGGTGGAGCTCCGGGTCACAATTACTATCAACAAAAAGCAGATTATAAAATCGATGTGACAATCGATGATAAAACGCAAATTTTGAGTGGTATAGAAACGATTACTTACACAAATAACTCGCCAGATAAACTAGAATATTTATGGTTACAGTTGGATCAAAACATCTATACTCCAGGGAGTGACGCTCAACTCATTCAATTGGATAAGATGGAAGATTTTAAATCCATTAAAGACGTTGAAAACAAACTTTTCTATTACGAAGGTGGTTACAAAGTTGAATCTGTTACAGCTGTCAATGGCGAGAAAATGAAGTATTTCATCAACAAAACGATGATGCGTATAGATTTAGCAAAAGCTCTCTTACCTAAATCTTCCATTTCTTTCAAAGTGAAATGGCAATACAATATCAACGATAGATTTAAGGTTGGCGGGCGATCTGGATACGAATATTTTGATAAAGAGGACAATTACATCTACACCATTGCACAGTTTTTTCCGCGAATGTGTGTTTACAATGATGTGGAAGGCTGGCAGAATAAACAATTTCTAGGTGCAGGTGAATTCACTTTGCCTTTTGGAGATTACACGGTGAACATCAACGTTCCTGCAGATCACGTTGTTGCAGCAACAGGTGAAATACAAAATATGAGTAAATGTTTAAGTGCTGAACAGCAATCTCGCTACAAAAAAGCTCAATCAGCTGATTCTCCTGTATTTATCATAACTCAAGCTGAGGCTGAAATTGCAGAAAAAAACAAAGCAACGAGTTCAAAAACTTGGACTTATAAAGCCACCAATGTTCGCGATTTCGCCTTTGCGAGTTCTCGTAAATTTATTTGGGATGCCCAACATGTAAAACAAGCAGATAAGGATGTTATGTGCATGAGTTTTTATCCGAAAGAAGGAAATCCACTTTGGGAACGCTATTCGACTAAACTCGTTGCTCATACCATAAAAACGTATTCGAAATATACTGTTGATTATCCTTATCCTGTTGCGATTTCAGTGCATACAGACAGAATCGGCATGGAGTATCCTATGATATGTTTCAATGGTGGTCGCCCTCTGTCTGACGGAACGTACTCAGAACAAACCAAATACGGCATGTGGGGTGTGATTATCCATGAGGTAGGTCACAATTTCTTTCCAATGATTATCAATTCAGATGAGCGTCAATGGACATGGATGGATGAAGGTTTGAATACATTTGTTCAATATTTGACGGAGCAAGAATGGGAAAGAGGATATCCTTCGCGACGCGGTCCAGCTTATTTGATAGCGGATTATATGCGAGGAGACAAAAATTTTATTTCGCCAATAATGACCAACTCTGAAAGTATATGGCAGTTTGGTAATAATGCCTACGGAAAACCCGCAACAGCACTGAATATTCTTCGCGAAACTGTCATGGGACGTGAATCGTTTGACTATGCCTTCAAAACATATTGTGAACGCTGGAAATTCAAACATCCTACTCCAGCTGATTTTTTCAGAACAATGGAAGATGCTTCGGCAGTAGATTTGGATTGGTTCTGGAGAGGTTGGTTTTATACTACTGACCATGTCGACATTTCACTTACCAAAGTCAAAGGCTTCGAAATAAGCAATATGAATCCTGAGACAGACAAAGCAGCTGCCAAAGCAACAGATGCCAAACAAGATCAGTTTATCGGCGATATAAGAAATAAAGCAAGTATTAAAGAAACTGTGAATGAGCGCGATTCAGACATTGATGATTTTTACGGAAAACGTGATAAATATGCTGTTGATGCTTTGGATAAACAGGAGTATGAAGAAATGCTGGCCAAATTAACTCCAGCTCAGAAAGATTTACTGAATAGCGAAAAGTACTTTTACGAATTGACTTTCAGTAATTTAGGCGGTTTGGTCATGCCCTTGATACTAGAAGCTACTTTTTCAGATGGCACAACAGAAGTAATTCGCATTCCAGCTGAAATTTGGAGAAAACAAGAATTAGAAGTTACCAAGGTCTTTATTTTTGAAAAGAACGTGGAGGCTTTTCGATTGGATCCATTCTTGGAAACAGGCGATACAGATTTGAACAACAACTCCTTCCCTCCTGTTTTACAACCAACTCGATATGAGCTATTCAAAGAAAAAAATTCGAGAGAAAACCCTATGCAGCGACAAAAACGTGTTGAAGAATTGCAAGGAAAATAATCTTAATACACGATCAGAGGTTCAATAAAAACGGACAGTTCTGACTGGATTTTAAGAAAATAAGACCCTTTCTCCATTTCTGGAAGTAAAAGAGAACTAACTGAACCTTTTATTTTATCATGGTAAACAATTTTTCCGTTGGATTCGACCAAAGTAATGTCAACATTTTCAATAACTTTCGAGAATGCCAGTAGTTTTCCATGCTCGACAGGATTAGGAAAAACAATTAATTCAGTTAAACTATTCTCGTCAATAGAAGCGTAATATTCCGTCAATTTCACCAATCCTTGACTATACGTTCCTATCCAAAAATTACCAGAGGAATCGCGAGTAGCAGAAATAATATGATTATCCGGCAAACTAGAATTTGACGTTGTATAGGATCGATAATTATCATTTATGCTTCTTATAATAACACCATGCTGATCTGTTCCAATAATAAAGTTTTGATTTTGATCAATGTAAAACGCCGTCAATGAATTGGTTGGCAATGGAGAATTTTGAATATTAAAGGTCAACCATGTTAAATTTCCAGTATCAGTAAACAAACCAGCGGCTGGCGTTGCGAACCAGGGGTGTCCGAGATTATCTATTTGAATTACCGCGGTGGAATTGTCAGGAATCCCTGAATTTTGTATTGTATAATTTTGAATTGTTTCGGAAGGAGAAATATAAATGACTCCACCGTTAATCGTCCCACAGTATTTTTCGTTATTCTGCCCAACCGCGATAGTTGAAATATTTTGTGAAAAAATCCCTGAATTTAGTGTTGTCCATATAGTCCAACTGGTGCCATCAAACTTGAGCAAGCCTTCTACAGTTCCAACCCAGACATCATTATTTAAATCAACTGCTAAAGAACGGACGAAATTTGTAGGCAAGGCTGAATTCCATATGTTATAGTTGGCCCACGAAATACCGTCAAACTTGTAAAGGCCACCATTTACTGTTCCAATCCAAATTGAATTGCTAGAATCCACTGCCAAAGCTTGAATATAGTTGTCAGTCAACCCAGAGTTAGATGAATTATAAATTTCCCATTGTGAACCAGATAAATGACAAAGACCTAAATCAGTTGCTATCCAAAGACTGTTATTAAGATCGACCAATAAAGCATGAATAGAATTGTTACTTAGTGGAGAGTTACTACTAGAGTAAACATTCATTTCATGAGAAACCACGGATTGTGAAAATAAAAAACTTCCGCTAGTCAAAACCAACGGAAGTAAAATAATGGATATTAAATATTTTTTTTTCAAGTCTAATCGATAATCAATCGCGAAGTATAATTTCTGCCTTCATATACGAGATTCATCAAATACACACCTTTGGCTAATTTATTATCTTCTATAGAAATAAGATTGGTTCCAACTTTGTGATTTATATCTTTCTCATATACTTTTTGACCCAATAAGTTGGTCATATTAACGGATAGTATTCCTGCGTTAAGTGTTTTAAATTCAATTTCAAAACTACCATTGTTTGGATTCGGAAACAATTTAATTGATTTTTTAAAGTAAGTATTTTCAGGAAGCCCAGCACAAGACGCAACCACCGCAAATACAGAAGAGAATGGACTTGAACAAGTACTATTCGCTGATACAATTTCCCAATCATAGAAATAGTAATAATAAGACGCACCTGCGGATGCTCCAGTAATGGTTACCTTATCATTAGGATTGTATGGATAGGAAGCACTGTTGTTATTTCGATACAAGTTTGTTCCTAGATTTTTCCCGACCAATCTCAAATTTTCCTCATACGGAACTGCAAAATCAAGTTCAACCCGGCTTGCTCCCGAAGGAACAGTTGTTGTCAAGGTCTCAATCATTGCACCAAATTCATCTTGAAGTTCAATCGTAATTGAGCCTGGATTTTGCGCATAAACTAAAACAGATTTGAGTGTAACGTTAGTCGAAGTATTGAAAATTTCATATTGCTCACTACTCAACCAGCCACCACCGCCAATACCATTTGTATGTGGTTCTTGAAATAAGGTATCTGAATAAACATCGGTATTTTGAACAAAGTATTCAGTAGTTGTATTTAAAACGGGAGTTGTGTATGAATTTCCGGTTCCGACATAAAGTCCATTATTATCATACCAAGAAAGATTTCCGGAACCTGTAGCTGTCAAAGTCATTGTGCCTGAAACACATACGGTATCTCCTAAAGTAACTGGGGCAATGGGTGCCGCTGAATACACAACAAATGGATCAGAAGTACTCGTGCCACAATAATTCGTTACTGTGCAAGTATATGAACCTGGGGTAGAAATATTAATGGTTTGCGTGGTGTCACCTGTTGACCATAAGAAAGAGGTGCCTGCAGTTGATGTTAAATTCAAGGACTGTCCAGAACATAAATTTGTCGAATTATCTGAAGAAATAGTTGGGATTTGGGGAGTTCCCGCTGGATGTTGAAGAGTTAGTGTGACAGGAACAGCCGTGAAGTTGTTGTCCTCGTTTTCTTCTAAAAAAAGTTCGTTTTTGTCAATTTCTACAACGATGAAATAGTTTCCATTGCAGGTATTTGGAGGGACATTTATCCACATACCATCCAAATGCTTACCGTAAACATCAGTCCATCCAGAAGATATTCCTTGTTCAGTAGTAGAGCAATTGTAGACTCCTCCGCCTAAATTGAAATTTGGGAAATCCGTATTGTGTAAGGTATTACCACCTAAATAAATTGTATTGTCATCTCTACAATGACCGTCATAAGTTGAACCAGTGCTGCCGCATTGTCCGTAATCCATCAAGCAAAATCCAATTTTCGCTCCTGTCCCTACGATAGGCCAATTCAAAGGATTTGGATCTGCGGTTTGAATTCTCAAAGTCATCACTGCCCAATCGTCAACATGGTTGTGTCCATGCGCCGGATGATAAGTAACACTGCCCGCATATCTATCGAAATAACTCATTGTAGAGCCATTTTTCGTATAAATTCTTTGCGTAATAAGTTGTTTCGGATTTGCATATCCATTGGGACAGGAAAACTGACCACCAGCGGGTACATTAAAAACAGTATCGTTTCCACATAAAAAAGTTCGTAAACCATTGTCATCTACCCCTCTAACGGTAAATGAACCGTGACCAATATTGGGTGTTGAGCCAGTAACTCTTATTCTACCATCATCTGGACCTTGACCATTATAATTAATACCAGCGCCGGTTTGAGGGTATTCTGTGTAGCCATTATTTGCGACACCTTTCCATGATGCTGTGATATCAGGTAATAACCAACAAGAAGATGAACCGTCTTCACAAACACAACTCGTAGCGTTTGTGGTGGTGCATTGTGCAATCGTCATTTGATAAAAAAGTAATGACAAAGCAATTAAAATTATTTTCATAGCTAACGTTTTATAGACTATCAAATATAGAATAAAAAACATAATATATTGAAAATGAAATCGAAACCATTTTCGGACTAAAGAATTGCAAAAATATTAAAGTGGAATTTAAACCTAATCAAAGTTTATTTAAATTTTGAAAATGCTCAAATTTATCCTTGATAAAAGTTACCAGCTCCAATTCAGAAGCTGTCTTCAGGAAATCTTCGTTTATATTCAAAAAAGCGATAAATTGATCAAACTCAGATTCAGTCAAGTCAAATATTTCATAGGCGACATACAAACGAAAAAGATCTTGCAGTATAGCTTTTTGTTCGTCTTCATATTCCAATAACGCAACTGTTCTCTTTGATTTTTCACGTTGCGAAAAAGCCTGATACAAAGCCGTAATAGGACTCTGAAGCACTTCAATTCCTGTAACTTGTCTTGTTTCTCGCATGGCCAAAGCTTCACGTTCTTCTTGAATTTGTGCTAAGGTTTTTAAAGGGCGTATCACAACTTCATCTACTTCCTGTGGAATCATTTGAATGTACCAAGTATGGTGAGCCTGACAATTTGAATCAGCCGAAACTATATAGTTCACCTTATCGTAACCTTTTATGGAAAAAGTAATGGAATCTCCTTCTTCCACATATAGGCTATATCCACCAGTAGGCATGCCAAAAACACCAACCCCACTTGTTCGATTCACTATCATTAAATTGTAAAAATTCTGTGTACGTAATGTGTCAATTACCTTTCCAGATAGCAATACTTTTGCGCATTTTCCAGTGTCTTGGGCTAAGGACAAGCTCCAAATCGAAGAAATAAAAATGAAAATTAAAGCAAAACGCATGCGACAAATATAAGTATTGGTGCTCTTCACGAGGTGTTAAATAGAATTAAATTATACGACGAAGCAATTATTGAGCCATTGATTTTGGACTTTGGGACGTTTGGACGATAGGACTTTAGGACTTCAGGGTTTTGGAATTTATGATTTGATTAACGAGATCAGATAATTCAGGCTATTTAAATAAACTTCAATTCGTTAAAAACAGAACCCGCTTCGTAATATCCTAAAGTCCTTAAGTCTCAATGTCCAAGTAATTATTCTTTTTTAAGAACTCTCCAAAACTAATTTCCGTAATTTTGCCACATGCAAGGAAAACGTGTCGTTGTTGGTCTATCTGGAGGTGTTGATTCCTCCGTAACTGCGCTTTTGTTAAAAGAACAAGGTTACGAAGTGATTGGTATGTTCATGAGAAATTGGCACGATGAATCTGTTACTTTATCGGATGAATGTCCATGGATAGACGATTCGAATGACGCTCTCTTAATTGCTAACCAATTGGGAATCCCTTTTCAAGTAATCGATTTAAGCGCTGAATACAAAGACAAAATTGTCAATTACATGTTCAGTGAGTATGAATCTGGTCGAACACCTAATCCGGATGTTCTTTGCAATAGAGAAATCAAATTTGATGTTTTTTTGAAGGCAGCTATGGATCTCGGAGCGGATTATGTTGCTACAGGTCACTATTGCAGAAAGCTTGAAAATGAGGACGGTACGTTTAGCTTAGCGAAAGGATTGGACAACAACAAAGACCAAAGTTATTTTCTTTGTCAATTGTCGCAGGAACAACTTTCTAAAGCGCTATTCCCTATTGGCGAATTGCAAAAATCAGAAGTTCGAAGGCTGGCGAGTGAAGCTGGTTTACTGACTGCTGATAAAAAGGATTCACAAGGATTGTGTTTCGTAGGAAAAATTAGTTTACCGACTTTTCTTCAACAGCAATTGAAAGTAAAAACTGGCGCTGTAATCGAAGTTCCTGAGGATTTGAACGTGTTTAAAGAATACGAAGCCATTCCCGTTGATTTAGAACATGTAAAAGAACTTTCGACTCCTTTTCAATATGAAAAAGAGCAAGGAATCCCAGTGGCGGAGCATCAAGGCGCACATTTTTACACCATAGGACAAAGAAAAGGTTTGCACATTGGTGGTCGTCCAGAACCATCATTCGTCATTCAGACAGACACAGAAAACAATCTTGTTTTTTCCGGTCAAAAAGACCAACATCCAGGCTTGAACAGATGGGCATTGTATGTTGCTGAGAAGGACATTCATTATGTTGAGCCGAATCATGCGCTTAAAATTGGTGAAGTCAAAGAATATGACGTACGTATTCGTTATCGACAAGCCGTTCAAAAAGCCAAATTATTCCGCAAAGAAGAAGGAATCTACTTTTTATTTGAAAACAAACAACGAGGAATAACTCCCGGACAGTTTGCCGCTTGGTATGATGGGGAACGGTTGATTGGCAGTGGGGTGATTGAGCAATAGCATTTGCTGCAAATCAGAGTAATCAACACTTCTCTCGTTTTCTCATTTTATAAGGTTCAGGAATGATAAGAGAACTTCTTTTCATCAACTCAAATTTATTAAGATAAGGGGGCAATTTTATCTTTTTTTAGCACAACAAATCATAGTTTGAAATGTTATTAATGGAAAAGACCCAATCATGCCAACATCAGCAAAAAAAATTCAAGAATCGTATTGTGACGAACTCTGTGAAACTGGTATCAGACCAATTTCTGTTCTTGCTTTTTGTAAGAAATTGAAAATTACAGAAGAAACCTTTTATAAAAATTTCGCTTCGTTTAAATCACTTGAATCCAGTGTTTTTGAATCCTTTTTCGAAAATACGATTTCCTTATTGGAAAAAGACGATAACTACTCGGAAGCAGATGCTCAAAACAAACTCTTATCATTTTATTACACCTTTTTTGAAGTGATGTTGGCCAATCGGACATTGGTAACCATGTTGCTACCAGAAGACAGTAAAAAATGGATGAGCGCCCATGTTTTAAGGAAGCTAAAGCATCATTTTCAGGAATACATCGATTCTTTAGGAATAGAATTCAACATTTTAAACAATACACCTTTTTCCTCCTACCAAGACAAAGGAATTCGCGCTGTCGCTTGGCTTCAATTTCTCAAAACAATCGACTTTTGGACAAAAGACGAGTCCAAAGGCTTTGAAAAAACCGACGTTTATATAGAGAAATCACTCCGAGCCAGTTTTGATTTGATTCATAAAAACCCATTTGAAAGCTTAATCGATTTTGGGAAGTTTATTTACAAAGAAACCGTAAAAAAATAATTCATGAAATCACTGGACAAAATACCAACCTCGAAAATTCAAAGAGCCTCTAAAATGGTTGGTGTTGGAGCAAAAGTAGGGATTAATTACCTGAAATATTATGGTCAGAAACTTACGGGTGATGCTGATGAAGCCAAAGCCAATTTGCATGAAAATAATGCTTCAGATATTTACGACGGTTTATCTCAGCTAAAAGGAAGCGCTTTGAAAATGGCCCAAATGATGAGCATGGATCAATCGGTTCTACCAAAGGCTTATGTGGATAAATTTTCGCTGGCTCAGTTCTCTGTGCCACCGTTATCTGGACCCTTAGTAAGAAAAACATTTTTCAAAACTTTGGGCAAATATCCAGAAGATATTTTCGATGAATTCAATTCAGAAAGTTCTTTTGCAGCTAGTATTGGTCAAGTTCATTTTGCCAGAAAAGGTCAACAAAAATTTGCTGTCAAAATACAATATCCGGGAGTTGCGGACAGTATTTCTTCGGATTTAGCCTTGGTGAAACCATTTGCTTTGAAGATGTTCAACATGAAAAGTAAAGATGTTGAACGTTATTTTCAGGAAGTAGAATCGAAACTCATCGAAGAAACGGATTACGAGCGGGAAATCAGTCAATCCGCAGAAATGGCAGCCGCTTGCGCTCATCTTCCAAATATTCGTTTTCCAAAAATGTTTCCTGAATATTCGTCTGATCGCATCATTACAATGGAATGGATGGAAGGCAAACATCTTTCAGAATTAAATGCCGGCAACACGGATTTGGAGACGGCCAATAAAATTAGTCAGACTTTGTGGGACTTCTACATGTACCAATTTCATGAATTGGGCAAAATGCATGCTGATCCGCATCCAGGCAATTTTTTGGTGAATGAATCAGGCGAATTAATTGCGCTTGATTTTGGTTGTATGAAAGAAATTCCCAAATCCTTTTATCTTCCCTTCTTCGAACTGACAAAAAAAGAAAACATCAATAATCCTGTTCGATTTGAAGAGTTGCTTTGGGAGCTTCAAATATTTTCAAAGGAAGATACAGAGGAACAAAAGAAAATTGTCCGATCGATTTTTGGAAATATTTTGGGAATGATGTGTGCCCCTTTCAATGAAGACGAATTTGACTTTTCAAATGCTGATTTTTTCGCTGAAATTGCTAAAATGGGGGAAGAAATGAGTAAGAATAAGGATATTCGGAGTATGAGTGGCAATCGCGGTTCAGAACACTTTTTGTACGTAAACCGCACATTTTTTGGTCTTTTCAGCTTGTTGAATCAATTGAAAGGTGGCCCTATCCGAACTTCACCCCTGAAGAAAAAAGCAAGTTAAAAAAAAAGGGAAAACTTATTGTTCTCCCATTTTCCTTATTACCTAACTTAAACTAAAACTAAAACTATGAATCTTTAATTAGTTGAATCCTATGGATTGAAATATCGTTGGTTGAGTGCTCGGTTGTACATAGCTCTCCGCTTTTTTAATCGTGTCGAGTAAGTTCGCAACGTCCTCAACTGTTAAATGAGAATTCGTTCCCATCAATCTGTGTTGCTCTAATCTAAACTGTGCGGCTTTGATGTTGTTGTTGACCATTTTAAATTTTGTTGCTTGCATATTTACTATTTAAAAACTTACAAAGGTCGTTTACGGTAGGTTTCAATTTGAAGTTACATTTTGAAAGAAGTTCCTAAAAAATTCACAACAAAAAAAATGCTAAATCATTACAATTCAGCATTTTAAAATAAATTATTTTTTTCGATTATTTTGAATCACTTGGCGTTCAGAAGCCAATCTTTCATGATAATTAGTACTTCTGGTGAGAAAGTTTCTTCAATTTCTGCATATTCGCTTGGGGCTCCAGTTTTACTATGTTGAAACAAATGATTTAAACCTTCTAATTCCTGAGTTGTAACCTGTTTATTCCCACTTTCTTTGGCTAATGCGCTAAATTGAGAAAGATTCTCTTTGGGTGTAACTTGTAAATCGTTCGAGCCATTCAATGCGAGAACTGGGCATTTCACTTGTAAAAAAGCCTCTTTTGGATTATACAATAAGAAAAAACGAATCCAATCCGATGAATAAGAGCCAACTAATGTATTGATTAGCTGCTCTTTACTCATGCTTTCTGATAATTCCATAGGATTTTGATCAAGATATTCTAGAATAAAACCTTCAAGACTTTCCTTGATTTCTGGTTCTGATTCGTGTTCTTTTAAAAAAGAAAATATAGCTTCGGTCATTTTGCGGTTGGAAGCTATTTCCGCTTCTTCCTCCCCACTAACGCGGGCAATTAGTTCTTGCTGAAGTAAAATCACTTCCGTTCCTGGTAATGCCGTTCCTGCCAATAAAATAATGGATGCTATTTTGTTTTTTGGATTGGATGCAACAATCGGCACAACTACTCCTCCTTCACTGTGACCTATTAATGAAATCTTTTTTGGATCAGCAATACTGTTATTTCTGAGATACTGTGCTGCAGCCTCAACATCTTTTGCGAAAACTTTGGTAGTTGCTTTCCCAAAATCTCCTGTCGATTTGCCTACTCCTCTATCATCAAAACGTAATACGGCAAATCCATTTTGGGTGAGAAAATCAGCAATTACAAAAAATGGTTTGTGGTCCAAAACTTCACTATTTCTATTTTGCGGTCCACTACCAGAAACCAGAATAACTGCTGGAAAAGGCCCTTTACCTTTCGGGTAAGTTAGCGTTCCACTTAGAACAACATGATCAATGGTATTTTCAAACATTACCTCGTCTGCTAAATAATTAAATTTAGGCATGGGCTCTTGCGGTCTGTTGACTACTTTTTGCTCTAAAACTCCTTTTTTCATCCAGAATGGAAAACTCATTCCGTTTTGTGTAAAAGTCCCAATGAACTGATTATCTTTGTATTCCGCATTAAAAACACCTTTAATGTCCGTGCTTTCCATTACTAATTTTCCATTTTCGAGTGTAGTAGATGTTAATGGAAAACCTATGGCCTTTTGATCTGGAATATCCATTGTGGTTTGGAAAGTTCGATCCGAATTTGTGATGTGAAAATTGAACTTTGTGGCCATTGTGGCGATGCTTACTTCACCATACCAATCCCCTTGCAGTTCTTGTGAAATTGCCAATGAACTGATGAAAAATGTAAGAATAAGAATCCGTTTCATAATTAAAATTTTAGGTAGTAAAAACTAATTTTCGATAGAACTTCCGCTACGATAATGGCTACAGTAAAAAGTAATACCGCCTTTGTTCCTTTTGCATTTGTTGAAACTTTGTAACCATTAAATAATAAGGCAATCATCCATATTGTCAGCATTATTATACTTAAAGTCAGCATGATAAGTGATCCTAAGTGATTTGAAGCAAAATCCTTTGTTTTTTGAATATCGCTTGCATCTCCAAAAGAATAAGTGCCTGAAATGTTGAACAGAGCCGCAAAGTAAAATGGAATTCTCGCTATCAAAACTGTCGACAAAAGATCGACAATTCTAGTTTTATTGTTGACCATTCGTCCCACTATGAAAAGGCAAACGGTTAAAACTATTATATTGATTGTATTTTCAAGAAGTGAGGTATAAAAAGAGACATTTTCATTGCTGAAATGCAAGTCTAAAACACCATCAAAATGAGCTTGACAAACTGAACCGAAGTAAGAACCAATGAGCATAAAAACAACACCTATCGGAATTAAGGTGTTTTCTGAATATCGCTCAAAGGGTTTTAAAAGAAATTTTATCATGTCTCGATTATTTTAGTTTTTCAATGATATCATCTAGGATATTGCGAACTGTGGGATAACTCTTATTGAGTTTTTGCGCCATTTCTTTTAAACTTCCACCAGAAAGAATAAAATTCAATACAAATTGCTGATCTTCCGTATTCAAACGCAAGAAATTAGGCAATAAATAATCTCCAGAAATGGTGGTTGCACAGCTTGAGCAGCTCAATTGGCTCACTTTTAAAGTGGACTCACAACTGGGACAAATGACGGGAAGTTTTTGCATTGTAGAAAATTATAATTCCTACAAATGTAAATAATTTTAAATTAAAAATAAATAATATTTAATATTTATTAAATATTATTTAAAAATATTTTGACTAAAATATGGATTTCACCGTTTTATTAAGGGATAAATAAGTTCTTCCAAACCATTTGATTTTATCTCTAACATTACAGCCAACTGATCACCCAACTTCCCTTTTGGAAAGCCTTTTTGTCGGTACCAAACTAAATAAGCTTCTGGAATGTGAACCAGAAGCTTATCCTTGTATTTTCCATAAGGCATCCGAGCATTCGCCAAAGACACCAAATCGAGATTATTCATGTTCTAATTCAATTTAGCTAAAGTTGCTAAAAAGTAGGACCAAAATTTCTGAACGGAACTAATTTGTACTTTTTCATCTGGAGAATGTGCCCCACGTATGTTCGGTCCAAAAGAAATCATGTCAACACCGGGTAGATGTTTCCCTAAGATTCCGCATTCCAAGCCTGCGTGACACGCTTTGATTTGTGGCTCTTCATGGAACATTTCTTTGTACAAATCGGCCATTAGAGTAAGTACTTTAGAATTTGGATTCGGTTGCCATCCTGGGTAATCTCCTGTTTGAACAACGGCCGCACCCATGTTTTCGAATGAAGCGCGCATCGTATTGGCAACATCATCTTTTGAGCTTTCAACACTGCTTCTCTGTAGAGATTGTGTAATAAATTTACCGTCCTTTATGATTACTCTAGCCAAACTTGAAGAAGCTTCAACCAATCCATCAATATCAGGACTCATGCGGAAAACACCATTATGAACCGCGTACAAGGTATTCACAATTTTCACCAAGTCAGTTGTGTCCATAACTTTTCCAGAAGCGACCCCAATGCTTTTACTTGAAATAAGCATATTTTGCTCAACCGTATTGAACTCTGTTTTAATGATTTGGGCAACTTTTTCAAATTCTCTCTCGAAAGTAGAAACGTCTTCCTTCAAAACAGCAATAGAACAAACCGCTTCTCTTGGGATAGCGTTTCTTAAACTACCACCATCAAAATCTACCAAATGCAAATCAACATGTGAACGAAGATGATACAAAACACGATTCAAGAGTTTGTTCGCATTTCCCAAACCTTTGTGAATATCCATCCCTGAATGTCCACCATTTAGGCCTTTCATGGATAATTCAAACAAAATATGTTCACGATTCAAATCGACTAATTTGTAGTCATATGTTGTATTGGTATCAATTCCTCCAGCACAACCAATTGACAATTCATCGTCATCTTCAGTATCTAAATTCAAAAGTGTTTTACCTTGATAAAAACGTGGATCCAGTTCTTTGGCTCCTGTCATTCCCGTTTCTTCATCAATGGTAAACATTGCCTCTATTGGCGGATGAGGAATGTCTGTCGAAGACAAAATGGTCATAATTGTGGCCACTCCAATTCCATTGTCGGCTCCAAGTGTTGTTCCTTTCGCTTTAACCCAATCGCCATCAATAAACATGTCTATTCCTTGCGTCGCAAAATCGAAATTGGTATCACCATTTTTTTGATGTACCATGTCCAAATGACTTTGCAAAATAACCGGAGATGCATTTTCCATCCCAGCTTGACCTACTTTTTTAATAATTACATTCCCGATTTTATCCACTTCAGTTTTAAGTCCTAGACTTTTACCAAAATCAACCATGAATTGAATTACTTGTTCCTCTTTTTTAGAGGCTCTTGGTACGGCGTTTAAATCAGAAAAATGTCTCCAAAGTTCTCGTGGTTCAATGTTTTGCAATGTCATTTTGTTTCAATTTTATATTTTGACTTTCGTGGTTCGAATCGGCCTTGACCAAGCATTTTGGTTAGAGGCTCAGACTCCGCGAAGAAGCTTCTTTCCTATTTTACTAATTTCTTATATCGAATACGTTTTGGAGCGTTATCACCCAAACGTTTCTTTCTGTTTTCTTCGTATTCTGTATAACTTCC
This sequence comes from Crocinitomicaceae bacterium, assembly GCA_041751955.1. Taxonomy (GTDB): domain Bacteria; phylum Bacteroidota; class Bacteroidia; order Flavobacteriales_D; family Crocinitomicaceae; genus UBA2040. The sequence goes on along the minus strand of JBGSIB010000065.1, from coordinate 42,220 downwards.
TTCAAAAGCAACAACTTCAGAGTCACCTTCAAAAGCCAGTATATGCGTACAAATTCTATCTAAAAACCATCTGTCGTGGGAAATGACAACGGCGCAGCCAGCAAAGTTTTGAATTCCTTCTTCCAGCGCTCTCAGTGTATTTACATCAATATCATTGGTAGGCTCATCTAGCAATAATACATTGGCTTCAGTCTTCAATGTCATAGCCAAATGCAATCGATTTCGCTCACCTCCCGAAAGAATTCCCACTTTTTTATTTTGGTCAGACCCACTAAAGTTAAACTTAGACAAATAGGCTCTGGAATTAATTTTTTGATTACCCACTTCCACATATTCTAAACCGTTGGAAACGACGTCAAAAACAGATTTTTCAGGACTTATATCTGCATGTGTTTGATCCACATATCCAATTTGCACTGTTTCTCCTATGGTAAATTCACCAGAATCAGGTGCTAGTTCACCCATAATCATTTTGAAAATAGTGGTTTTTCCAGCACCATTTGGACCGATAATACCAACAATACCTGCCGGTGGTAATTTAAAATTCAAATTCTCATACAAAACCTTGTCTCCGAAGGCTTTAGATACATTCACTGCATCAATTACATTATTCCCCAATCGCGGTCCGTTCGGAATTGGCATTTCCAACATCGCTTCTTTGTCTTTCAAATCTTCCGACATCATTTTGTCGTAATTGGAAAGTCGCGCTTTATTTTTTGCTTGTCTAGCTTTTGGATTCATGCGCACCCACTCCAATTCTCGAGCTAACATTTTCTGGCGTTTCGACTCTTGTTTCTCCTCATTTTTAAGGCGATTACCTTTTTGCTCTAGCCAAGAAGAATAATTTCCTTTCCAAGGAATACCTTCTCCTCTATCCAATTCCAAAATCCAACCGGCTACATTATCCAAGAAATATCTATCATGGGTTACAGCAATCACAGTTCCTTGATACTGTTGAAGATGTTGTTCCAACCATTCTATAGATTCAGCATCCAAGTGATTGGTAGGCTCATCGAGTAGAAGAATATCTGGATTTTGAAGCAATAAACGGCACAAAGCAACGCGGCGTTTTTCACCACCAGAAAGCGTTTCTATTTTTTGATCGTCTGGTGGGCATCGAAGTGCATCCATCGCTCTTTCGAGTTTGGTGTCGAGTTCCCATGCATCCAAAGAATCAATCAAATCTTGCACTTCACCTTGGCGCTGAATCAATTTGTCCATTTTGTCTGGATCATTCAACACCTCTTCATCCATGAAAGAATTATTGATTTCCTCATATTCTTTCAAAGCATCAACCGTTGATTGAACGCCTTCGCTGACAATTTCTTTCACCGTTTTGTTTAAATCTAGTTCAGGTTCTTGTTCTAAATAACCGACGGTATAGTCCTTATTAAAAACTACATCACCCTGATAAGCTTGATCCAATCCGGCAATAATCTTCATGACGGTTGATTTTCCAGAACCGTTCAACCCGATGATACCAATCTTGGCACCATAGAAAAAGGATAGGTAAATATTCTTGATGATTTGTTTTCCGGCGGGTGTATTTTTGGAAACCCCAACCATTGAAAAAATGATTTTATTATCTTCAGACATGTTTGTTTTTTTTGGAACCCTAAATTTAAGAATAATGCAATTGTTTCAGAGACAAAAGAATGATTATTTCAGTGCATTTTTCGTTATATCCCTGTGATTTTTTACTTTTACAATTATATGAACAAGAAACTCCTCATTTTTAGTATTCTAATCACTGGTTTGATTGGTTTTGGAAATTTTAGCTGTAAAAAGAAACAAGGCTCCTACATTGTTGAAGGAATAATAACGGACAAAACGTTCAATACTGGTATGGCTAATCTTTCATTAACAGTTGAGGTTCAAGAGGCTGGGCAAACATCCTATTCTGTTCACAGCACAATAACGACGGATGCAAATGGTAAATACAGTTTGGAAGTTGAACGTGGGTTAATTGATAAAATTCGTGTTTCAGGTACGAAAACCAACTATTTTCCAGTTGAATTTGTACTTCCTGTTTCATTATTGAGTGTTGAGCAAACAACTATACTTAACTTTGGAACAACAGCAAAAGCATGGGCAAGATTAATATTCGTGCATCAAGCTGGTAATGCAAATGCGGAATTACAATACACAAAAACGGATGGCAAACAGGATTGTGCTGAATGTTGCCCAAAATCAACACAATCGCTTTTTGGCTTCGTCAACGATACTGTTATTTGTGTCAACGATGGCAACACCTTTTATTCCTACAATTATAGCATAGTTGGAACACCTACCTTGAACTCCATGCAATGCTACACACCCGCATTTGATACAGGACAAGTTATTCTAAACTACTAATCTTTAGATAGTTATTCGTCTTCTAGATTCTCTCTTAGTTTTTGACGCAATTGACGATTGTACGTTTCCATTAAAAACTTAAAATAGTTATTTGTACTTTTCGAAATACTCTTAGTGTATTGTTTCAATCTATATTCAATATGCTCTTGCAAGGCCGTTTGAAAGTCCAAAGCTTCGAAAAAATCATTTGAAGCAGTTTTTATTACTTCATAGTGATTTTGTAAAGATTGATCAACAGCTATTTTTCCCTTCTGATTGCTATCAATACAATCACTGTAGACATCTCTCATGTTGAAACTGTCCAACTTTTCGATATCCAAACGTTCTTTTAAACCTTTGGGAAACTCATATTCTACTTCAAATTCGATATCATCAGATTCAGACAAACGAGATTCTAAGAAACGATCTGGAAATTTAAATGCATCTTGCCAGTTGATATAATCTTGCCAAATACCAAACCTTCGGACATTGTTCCCTAAATCGATAAGTTTAAACTGAGATTTATTAGGCAAACGACGTGAACCACGGCCAATCATCTGATGATAAAGTGTCAATGAACGCGTTGCACGATTCAGAATTATAGTTTCAACCGTTGGTTCATCAAATCCAGTAGTTAAGATTCCCACTGATGTCAAAATGGCGTTTGGTGTTACTTTAAACCAGGACAAAACATCCTTACGGTCCTTCTCCGAAAAAGTCGAATCCAAATGACGGATATCAAAACCACGCTTTTTGAACATTTCCTCTACACGAATGGAAGTTTCTATTCCAGAATTGAATATCAAGGTTTTATTACCAATGGCAACTTCTTCGTATGCAAAAAGTAATTTTTCTTGCATAAAGTAATTTCCGTAGACCAGCTCAGAAGAACTTACAGTGAAATCTCCGTTCGAACCAATTTTTAAACCATGAAGATTTACATCGTAAGTAAAAGTTTCAGCATCAGATAGATATCCACCTTCAATTAAATTAGCGATACTTTCTCCAACGATCAATTTATGGTAATTATCGTTCAAAGGTAAGGCACGATTACTACTCAAAGGTGTAGCAGTCACCCCTAAAATATTGGCTTGATTATAGAACTGAAAAATCTTACGAAAACTATTGTAATGCGCTTCATCAACAATAACAAGACCCACGTCTTTTATGAAGTTTTCATCATCGTGTAAACGATTATTTAAGGTTTCCACCATGGCAATAAAACATTGGAATTCTCCTTGATCTTCTAAAGTTTTAATTTCACTATTGATGATTTTATTCTTTACACCAATGGCTGAAAGTTGCTTGGATGTTTGAACAGATAATTCAATTCTATGTGTAAGAATCAAAACCTTTTCCTTCCAAGTAGAAATATATTGTTTCGCTATTTCAGAAAAGATAACCGTTTTCCCTCCTCCTGTTGGCAATTGATAAAGAAGATTAAATTCTTTGCCGTTTTTTTCTAGTTCGGAAAGTATAGAATTTACGGTATTTTCTTGAAAAGGATAAAGCGTTTTTGCTTCGTATAGTTGTGTGTCGATCATGTGTATCTTATCCAAAATTGGGGTACAAAATTACTCCCTTTATTCCGTAAAACAAAACCATGTTAACGCTTTGTTAGTAAATAATCAAGATTCCAAGGATTTGGTTAAGATAAATTATGATTTTCGGCAGACTAAAAGTCCCTATCACTAGAAAACAACTATTTTTGCCAAAGAAAAATTAGAAGAATAATATGAGCGATATAGAAAAAGTAAATTGTTTGATTATCGGATCAGGACCTGCTGGATATACGGCCGCAATTTACGCGGCTAGAGCTGACATGAAACCTGTAATGTACCAAGGAATGCAACCAGGTGGGCAGTTAACCACAACAAATGAAGTTGAAAATTTCCCTGGTTACCCTGACGGAATAACAGGACCAGCAATGATGATGGAATTGGAAGCTCAAGCGAAAAGATTTGAAACAGACATTCGATTTGGATTTATAGATAAAGTTGATTTTTCAGGAGATGTGCATAAATGTTGGACGGAAAACGGAAAAGAAATTCATGCTGAAACCGTAATCATCTCAACGGGTGCTACCGCGAAATATTTAGGTTTACCGAGTGAACAAAAGTTTTTATTGAACGGTGGTGGAGTTTCGGCCTGTGCTGTTTGCGATGGCTTTTTCTATCGTGGTCAAGAAACTGTAATTGTTGGTGCTGGTGATTCAGCTTGCGAAGAAGCGCATTACCTTTCCAAACTTTGTACGAAAGTCACCATGCTTGTTCGACGTGATGAGTTTAGAGCCTCAAAAATAATGGCAGAGCGCGTAAAAAATACGCCAAACATAGAAATCATGTTCAACACCGATACAGTTGAAGTACTTGGAAACGATGTGGTTGATGCAGTGAAAGTAAAAAATAGTAAAACAGGCGAAGAAACGGTAATTCCTGCAACTGGATTTTTTGTTGCCATTGGTCACAAACCTAATACAGATATTTTTAAAGATTACATCAATCTAGACGAAACTGGATACATCAAATACGAAAAACCAGGTTCCTCATTAACGAACGTCCCAGGTGTATTTGTAGCCGGTGATGCTGCTGACAAAACCTATCGCCAAGCTGTGACAGCTGCCGGTACGGGTTGCATGGCAGCTTTGGACGCTGAACGTTATTTGTCAGCGAAAGGGCATTAATCCTACAATTTTCCATCAAAAAAAAGGGGACGACTCCGATAACAACTGGAGTTTCGTCCCTTTTTTTTGTTTTAAAAACTTGATATTCGTTTCACTTCACTTTGTTCTCCAGCATGGGAACAAAAGAAAAGTCGCCGTAATCTTCTTCTAGGAATTCTGTTTCTGACAATTTTATGTAGCGTTTCATTCGTTGAACCGCTCCCTCACCCAATGGAATAACAAGCCTACCTCCCACTTTCAATTGACTTTTCAATTCTTCTGGCACAAATGGGGCTCCACAAGTAACCAAAATAGAATCAAACGGAGCAAATGCCGGCCAACCTAAATAACCGTCACCAAAAGAAAGACGTGGACTAAAATTAAAATGATGAATGATTTGTCTCGCTTTCTGGTGCAGCTCCTTGAATCTTTCAATTGAAAAAACCTTAGCACCCATTTCGCACAAAATACTGGTTTGAAATCCAGAACCTGTACCTATTTCCAACACCTTATCACCTTTCTGCAATTCTAACAAAGAAGTCTGAAAAGCAACAGTAAAAGGATGAGATATGGTTTGTCCAGCACCAATTTGAAAGGCTTGATTTGAGTATGCTTGCTCCAAAAAAGCCAAATCCAAAAAGAAATGACGAGGGATAGCAATAAAAGCATCTAACACTTTTTGATTATTTATTCCCTTTTCTTGCAACTCTTTTACGAGTAGCTTTCTCATTCCTTTGTGCTTATACGAATCTTGCATGTCGCAAAATTAAGTTAATTCGCTTTTCTGGCAAGTTTGAATTGCAAACAGTCCAGTGTTTATTTTTAATTTTTTAAGGACTTTCGTTTCTTTTCTTTGGTCTTTAAATCTTTATATTTGGGACTCTTAAAAAAGAATCATGGCTTTATCAAAAAAGGAATTAGACTTTAATAAAAACGACGACCAAATACGCCTAAAGATATCTGCGTTGCAAAAAGAACTGTGCAAAGTTTACATTGGAGGTGGCGAAAAGCGCATTCAGAAACTGCACGATCAAGGCAAATTAAGCGCCCGTGAGCGAATAGATCTTCTTTTGGATACAGGTGCTGAACGAATTGAAATTGGTGCCTTAGCTGGGTACGGAATGTATGAAGAACATGGCGGATGCCCATCAGGAGGTGTTGTTATTGTAATTGGCTATGTTTCTGGAAAACAATGTCTGGTTGTAGCCAACGATGCCACAGTAAAAGCTGGTGCATGGTTTCCTATTACAGGCAAAAAGAACCTTCGTGCCCAAGAAATTGCCATGGACAATAATCTTCCTATAATCTATTTAGTTGATTCTGCTGGAGTTTATCTTCCTATGCAAGATGAGATTTTTCCAGACAAAGAGCATTTTGGTCGAATTTTTAGAAACAATGCTATTATGAGTTCCCGTGGGATTCTTCAAATTGCAGCGGTCATGGGAAGTTGTGTTGCCGGAGGTGCTTATTTACCGATTATGTCAGATGAATCACTCATCGTGAACGGCACAGGAACCATCTTTCTTGCAGGTTCGTACTTAGTGAAAGCTGCCATAGGGGAAACGATTGATAATGAAACACTTGGGGGAGCAATGACACACACCGAAATTTCAGGAGTTTGTGATTACAAAACCGAAAATGATGAAGAATGCTTGAAAACCATTCGCAAATTGATGGATAAAGTAGGTCATAAAGAAAAAGCTGGTTTTGATCGAAAAGAACCAAACTTACCCAAAACAGATCCGAAAAATATTTACGGAATTTTGCCTGCCGAAAGGACTAAACCATACGATATGCGGGATATTTTAGCCTGTTTGGTGGACAATTCCGAACTCACAGAATATAAGGCTGATTATGGAAAATCACTGATTTGTGCCTATGCTAGAATTGATGGATGGAGCATCGGAATTGTTGCCAATCAAAGAGAAATTGTGAAAAATGCCAAAGGCGAAATGCAATTCGGTGGCGTTATTTATTCAGATTCAGCCGATAAAGCGGCTCGATTTATCATGAATTGCAATCAAAAAAATATTCCACTTCTTTTCCTTCAAGATGTTTCAGGATTTATGGTTGGTTCTAAAAGTGAGCATGGTGGAATCATTAAAGATGGAGCAAAAATGGTAAATGCTATGGCTAATTCTGTTGTTCCAAAGTTTACCGTTGTCATCGGTAATTCATACGGAGCAGGAAATTATGCCATGTGTGGAAAAGCATATGATCCTCGACTAATGTTAGCATGGCCAACTGCCGAAATTGCAGTAATGAGTGGCGCTTCAGCTGCAAAAACACTATTATCCATAGAAGTGGCATCGCTTAAAAAGAAGGGTGAAGAAATCACGAAAGAAAAAGAAGACGAACTCTATAACCGCATAAAAGATAGATACGATAGTCAAATCAGTCCATATTACGCTGCAAGCCGTTTATGGGTCGATGCAATTATTGATCCACTAGATACTAGGAAACATATTTCTATGGGAATTGAAATGGCTAATAACAAAAAGGCAGACCATCCTTACAACGTTGGAAACATTCAAACTTGATAGCATGGAAGTTGAAGTAAAACACTATAACACATTGACTTTAAATGAGTTTCACGATTTAATTGCTCTTCGCATTAAAGTCTTTGTAATCGAACAAAATTGTCCTTATCAGGACTTGGATGGCAAAGACAAAGATGCTTTTCACATGATTATGCGGAATGACATTCAAGATATAATTGGAACTGCAAGAATATTGAAAAAAGGAGTTTCTTATCCTGAAATTGCTATCGGACGTGTTGTTGTAGATGAAAAATACCGATATTTGAAACTTGGTCATTTGTTAATGCAAGAAGCTTTATCCTTTATTGGAAATCAGTTTGGGCATGAAAATGTAAAACTTTCTGCTCAAACTCATCTGTGTGCTTTTTACGCATCACATGGTTTCGCATCAACAGGAAAAGAATACTTAGAGGATGGCATTCCTCATACAGAAATGTTATTGAAAATCAAATAATTAAACAAAATGAAAATAAAAATATTCGCTTATTTATCTGCAGCCACAATTCTATGTGCTTGCGGAACAAAAGGAACTTCAAAATCGATTGACAAAGACGATGCCTTGGGAAATTACGAAACTATCGATGAGTCTTTGATGAACAAAGAGGTTAAACCAAAAGACGATTTTTTCGAATTTGCAAACGGTACATGGTGCCAAAACAATCCTGTTCCAAGCAGTGAATCGCGTTGGGGAAGTTTTAACGAATTGGATAAGGCAAACAAAATCAAGCTTTTAAAAATTTTAAAAAACGCCGCTCAAAATATGGATGCGGATGGAGTACAAAGTCAAATTTTAGGTAGCTATTATAGTTCTTTTATCGATATGACGACTCGGAATAAAACAGGTTTATCAGCTATAGAGGGAGAAATGAGAATTGTTGATGGATTGAGAGACAAGGCACTTATACCGGAAGTCATTGCTAAATTACACTTGAACGGAATTCCTACCTTGTTTCATTTCGGTTCCGATCAGGATATGAAAAATGTTAAAATGAATGTGGCGTATATTTATCAAGGTGGAATTGGCCTACCAAATAAAGATTATTATACGGATGATGACAAAAGAGAAATTTACAACAAGTATCGAATGCACATACAGAGCATTTTTATTCAGTCTGGTTCGGATGACGAAAGCGCTGCGAGAATGGCAAACAGTGTCATTAAATTTGAAACTATGTTGGCCGGCCAAATGATGTCACCTGCCGAGCAAAGACAACCAGAACTGATTTACAACAAAATGGACTTTAAGAGAGTAGTCGTTAGCTTTAAAGGTTTTGATTTCTCTAGCTATATTAAAAACCTAGGTCTTGGTGTCATGGACACAATAGTGGTTGGTCAGCCAGCAGTATTGAAAAACATAGGCAGCTTGACTGAAACGATGTCAACAGAAGATTGGAAAAATTACTTGAAATGGAATGTTTTAAATCATTATGCGGGGCATTTGGACGCGAAGTTCACCGAGAAAAACTTTGCGTTTTATGGCCAAACATTGAAAGGTCAAAAAACCATGAAACCTCTGGAAGACCAGGTTATTGAAGAAATAACCGCTATGCCTTTTAATGAACTTTTGGGAAAAGCATTTGTAGAAGAGAATTTTTCTGAAAGTGCTCAAAAAAGAGTGAATGAAATGGTGGATAATTTACTAGCGGTTTATGCAGAGCGAATTGAAAATCTTACTTGGATGTCGAATGCTACGAAAAAAGAGGCGCTCAATAAATTAAACTCTATTGGTCGAAAATTAGGGTTCCCTTCTGAATGGAAAGATTTTTCGAAACTAAGATTTGATCCAAACAACTATGTAGCGAATGTAAGGGCAGCAAATCAGTACGCTGTGCAAGACAACTTTAAAAAGATTGGGAAAATTGTCGATAAGACTGAATGGGGAATGCCTGCACACATGGTAAACGCATACTACCACCCACTTTTGAACGAAATAGCTTTTCCAGCCGGAATAATGCAAAAACCATTCTTTAGTGATGAGTATGAGGATGCGGTGAATTATGGAAGAATAGGAATGGTTATCGGTCACGAGTTCACGCATGGATTTGATGACATGGGATCAAAATTTGCAGCTGATGGAACATTTACAAATTGGTGGACAGCTGAGGACAGAAAAGCTTTTGAAGAAAAAACAGGCGTTTTCGGTCAAACTTATTCCGCTTTTTGCCCTGTTGCAGAGCATTGTGTCAATCCCGAATTAACCATGGGCGAAAATATTGCTGACCTTGGTGGTTTAACAATGGCGTATCACGCTTATGCTAAAACGCGTGAGTTCAAATCGGGCGTGAAACGAAATGGCTACTCACCAGCACAGCGTTTCTTTATTGCTTACGCGCAACTTTGGAAAATAAATTATACAGAAGAAGAACTCAAAAATCGTTTGGAAAATGATCCACATTCGCCGGGTATGTATCGCGTTAATGGACCTCTGAAAAACTGTCCAGAATTTTTCGAAGCATTCGGAATAAAAGAAGGTGATCCAATGAGAAATCCTGTTGGTAAAGTGGCGAATATTTGGTAAACTAAAATTTAATCACAAAAAAAGTCCGATTTCTAGTCGGACTTTTTTGTTTTAATTCAATTGGAAAAGCATCTTTTGTTTTCCGATTTCTTTTGCTTCAATGGCTTTGCTGTAGTTTATAATGAACTTCAAAGCTTCGATTGAAGGACCGATTTTAGACTCCTCGGCAGGAGCAACTTTAGGGTATTTTTTCAACATAGGCATAATTTGTTCTTTTCATATACCTATTGAACGTAATTCTTATAAGATTATTATATGAGGTAGAAAATTAATAGCCTCCGAAATATCTGCGCAATGACCATTCCGCAATCAAAGCCAATAAAATCAACAGAAACAAGAGTTTCCAGTCGATTAAGTCAATGAAAGTAGATTCAGCATACGAGACGTTCACTAAATCTTTTCGCCCCTTTAAATCATCGAATATTTTGTTGGCGTCATTAAGAGAATAAAATTTACCGTTAGTTTGATTCGCCATTTGTCGCAAAACTTGATGATTTGCTTGATTTTCAATGTCTTCTAACAATAAATCTTCTACAATGAAAGTCCCTGATTTTTTATAGGACTTTCCACTAAAACTAGTTGAAGCGGTCCAGTCGTATCGTCCTGGTTCCAAACGTCCAGCGTTCATTCTGTAGGCGTTTCCATTTTGTCCGAACTGATATTTGTTCAACTTATCATTTTCGCCTTTCAATGTAAAATTTACTGTAGGCGTTGTAATCAATTCCATAGATTCATTGTAAAACTCTGCCTTTACCACTAACTCTTCAGCTTTTGTGATTCTTTTTGGCAAAGAAACGATGAATGGAGATGAATTCTGACGAACTACAAGATACTGCGTAATTTTTTGAATGAACTCATTGAATGCGTCGAAAGATCCTGTTCTTTGAAAATTATTGATTTTCCATCGCCAAAGACCTTCTCCATACAATACGCCATATTTCACTCCATTTTGCTTCCCGAAATAAAGCAATGGATCTTTCTTCTGAATGCTACCGATTCTTTGGTACAGAAAAACATCTATTCCAGCTGGAAACCCAGTATTGCCGAATCGCGATTTTAATGGAGGCAGATAGTCGAAAAACTGTTTAAGTTCGTCTGAAATTTCAAATGGAACAAAAGAACTATTGAAAGTAGCATCTATATCATCCGATTGATTTCCTCCAGGTAAACGCAACCCAATATTCAATCGACTAATCTCGGCTGATGTGCTCGAAGCGCCAATTATATAGAACGTTGGAATATTTTTACCCGCTAAAAAAGAAAGGGTAGATGCATCATTTTGCCATCCTGGTTCGTGCCATACAATTAAGTCTATATCTTTGATATTCTTATCCCAATCTTTCGTCAAAACTGATTCAACTGACAAATTCTCATCCTGATCCATAACGGATTTGATTGCCGCAACATCTGGATGAGGAGCGCCTGCCAAAAGTAAAACTCTGCTTCTAGCGTCTAAAACTTCTATGTAAACATCTCGCGAATTGTTTTTCTTATTGTATTCATCATCTACAATTGAAACACTGACAGTATATCGCTGAACACCGATTTCATTGGCATCCATGGTGAAGTTAATCTGTTTAAATGCATAATTGGGGTCGGTGTAATTAACCGTTTGAGATGTTAAAATTTTTCCATTTTTAGAGACCGAAATACTCGCTGACCTTACTCCCATTTTAATAGCTTCTACCTCTACTTCTATTGGGAATTGGTTTTTTAAAAATGCGAAATCATTTGTTGTAACTCCCTTAATATAATGGTCTTTTTTAGGGACAGTATCACCCAAGCCAATTGTAAAAAAAGGTGTAAGATTAAATTTTTCTGCAATGTACAAGGGGTTTGAGCCTTTGTTATAGTTTCCATCCGAAAGTAAAACGACACCTCCCACATTTCTATTGTAAAAATCAGAATGCACTCTTTCTAGCACTTCAGAGAGATTCGTTTCTTCACCGTTAAAAACTACTTTATCTCCTTGTAAACCAGAAAGATTAACGTCGTAATAATCGAATTTTGAGCCTAACTTATCCTTGAGTTCACTATTGATGGAAGAAACAAAGCTGCGTACTTTAGAGGAATCTTTATATTTCACAACGGAAGAAGAATTGTCAATTAAGGTGATAAGCACAGGTTTTTCATCCCGATAGCTTTTGTATTCGAACAAAACACCTAAAAGAAGTAGGCCTAGCATGATTAGTGAAAAGGCACGAAGTGAAGTCAACAAAGTTCTTTGAAACTTACTCAATTCTTTCACCCACCCCACTCGTTTGTATAGAGTAATAGATAGAAAAATGGCCAATGCAGACCAAGGAAAAATCCACCAAAGCGATATGTCTGAGATCCAATTCATTTTTTCGGTCTACGAAAATAACAAACTAAATGGTCTACCGCTTGGTGGATTTTCTATTTTGTGAAATATTGAGAATTATTTTTTCTCTTCTTTGTAATTTTGAACTGAAAAAGCAACCCCTAATCCGAATACTGATTTAAATTGTGTACGAGGTCCATAACCACCTCCACCACTGCGTATATCAATATCATCGTCATATATTAAATTCCATTGCAACGAACTGGACAACCAACTGTTAATTTTAAAAGAGAAAAGAGCCTCCGCGTTAACATCAATGTTTTGAGGGTTATTAATGTAATTACTAAACAATTGCAAACCACATTTAAAGTCCACGTTTTTAGCTATAGTTCTTTTGTATTTCAATTGTAAATATGCTCCAAATTCACCTCTGAATTGCTTCCCTGCCGTTACCAAATTTCCCACGCTGTCATAAACAGCTGGCTCCACTCCGAAAGCACCGGCGTTTGCTAATACATCCGACTTTACAAAAGTCATTTTCGAGGCTAATGGTGAAACAAACAAAGTAAAATTATCGCTTGGTGTATAGTCAATACCTAGCGCCAAGGTTGCATAACCCGGCGCCATAAAACGTGAAGCAGGAATGGAGTCATTTGGATACGCAAAACCATCCAACATTTGTGTTCTAAAATTACCCAACATTGAAAGGTAATAATGCTCTTTTAAACGATAACCAATGTTGGTATTGAATTCAATTCGATCATCTGTTTTCTGAAATCGCTCATTTTTTGGAACCTGATTCCCTAAATAGTTTACTGCCCCTAACGCCAAATGTGCATCATTGTCCCACTTTAAAGTTCCTTTTTGATAATTGGCTGTTGCATCGATAAAGCCCAACAAAGCTACGTTGGTTCTACCCCCGGCATTCCAATTTGAAAAATAAGTTTGACTACCATTAACTCCGTAAATAGCCTTTAGTTTCCAGTTCTTAACTTTTGTCGTATCTGTTTGAGCAGATGTTGTGTCTGTTTGAGCAGAAACAATCGTTGATATTGTTAACACAAAGAATAGTAATTGTTTTTTCATATTCATAAATTTTGAAGAGATAAATTTAGAAATAACATTCATAATGTTTTTTAATTTAAGTTATTCGTAACAAATTCATGTTTTTATTTTCAATTTAATCCGACATAAAAACGGTCTCTTTTTCGTACTTTTGTCAAAAATTTTATATCAGATATGAGTAAAACAGTATATATCATTGCTGCCGTGCGTACACCAATGGGTGCGTTCATGGGAGGTTTGTCAACAGTACCTGCAACAGCACTTGGTTCAACAGCAATAAAAGGTGCTTTGGAAAAAGGCAATGTGAAAGCCGAAAATATCGATGAAGTATTCATGGGTAACGTTTTGCAAGCAGGAGTTGGACAAGCTCCAGCAAGACAAGCAGCTTTAGGAGCTGGCTTAGGCAATAATGTTCCATGTACAACTATCAACAAAGTATGTGCCTCAGGAATGAAAGCGGTAATGTTGGGTGCTCAATCAATTCTCGCTGGTGATAATCACCTAGTGGTTTCTGGTGGAATGGAAAACATGTCATTGACCCCTCATTATTTAGATGGAAGAAACGGAACTAAATTTGGAAATATCACCATGTTGGACGGTATCACGAAAGATGGTTTGTTAGATGTATACAATAAAATTCCTATGGGAAATTGCGCTGAGCTTTGCGCAACTGAGCATAATATTTCTCGCGAAGATCAAGATGCTTTTGCAATTGATTCATACAAAAAAGCAGCCGCTGCATGGGAAGCTGGACGTTTTAATGACGAGGTGGTGCCCGTTTCTGTTCCTCAACGAAAAGGTGATCCCATCATGGTTTCACAAGATGAAGAATATAAAAATGTATTTTTAGACAAAATTCCTGCTTTGCGTCCCGCTTTTGATAAAGATGGAACGATCACAGCGGCAAATGCTTCAACATTGAATGATGGTGCTTCTGCTTTGATTTTAGCATCAGAAGAAGCAGTTGAAAAATACGGATTAAAACCAATTGCAAAAATTGTTAGTTATGCAGATGCCGCGCAAGCACCTGAATGGTTCACGACTGCACCTGCTAAAGCTATACCAGTCGCATTAGGTAAAGCTGGTTTGACGGTTTCTGATGTTGATTTCTGGGAACTGAACGAAGCATTCGCGGTTGTTGGTTTGGCCAATACTAAATTGCTAGGTTTAGATCCTGCAAAAGTTGATGTAAATGGAGGAGCTGTAGCATTAGGCCATCCGCTTGGAAACAGTGGTTCGCGTATCTTGGTGACCTTAATTCATGTTCTTAAACAAAACAACGCAAAACTTGGTGGCGCAGGAATTTGTAATGGCGGTGGCGGTGCTAGCGCTATGATTATTGAGAATTTGTAAAAAATATAGTCACAAAAAAGAAGAGGTGCGAATAATCGCGCCTCTTCTTTTTTGTGACGTTTTATCGTCTTCTTAAGTTTGTTCTTTTATCTTTTTCTGGCGATATAAAGGATTTCGCTCGGTTGCAATTTGTATCGCTCAAATAATTCGGCACCTAATTTTTCTTTCGGATGAAATTCATCTACCTCAAAACCAGCTTTTCTCATATAATCCGGATAATCTCTGCCGAATAAACGAACGTGATCTTTTTGCCAAAAATGTTTTTCTCTATCCTCAGGGCTTGTAATTGATGGATCTTCATAGGTTTCAGCTCTTGAAAAATCTTGCGGAACTTGCATAATGGCCCATCCGCCATGATTCATGACACGAAATAATTCTTTCATGCATTGCAAAGGATCATCCACATGCTCCATAACATGGTTGCAAAAAATAACATCAAAACGATTGTCTTCCAAAGGAATATCGTGTAAATCAAAATGTATGTCAGCAATTGGACTTACAATATCAGCTGTTAAATAGTCAAGATTTTTTTGTGCTTTGAATTTATCTAAAAAACACTGTTCAGGTGCCATATGGAGAACTTTCAAATTGGGTTTGGTAAAGAAATCCGAAAAATCTTTAAGATAAAGCCACATCAAACGGTGCCGTTCAAGCGTCAAATCGCCAGGGCAAAGAACCCCTTCCCTGTGCGCTACATCAGACCCATAGGATAAAAACTTTCGGTAACTTTTTCCGCAAACAGGACATTCCACATTATTGCCTTTGTATAATATAGGCGCCATCTTTTTAAAAGGGTAACTTAAACGGATTAAAAGTGGCCGAGGAAGTTTGTTTAATAAAAATTTGTATAGTTTTTTCATGCTTGTTAATCGGCATCAAAAATAAGGAAAGATTAATATTTCTTGGGTATGAAGAAGAAATAAAGAAGAAATAAACTTATTTTTAGATAATATTTATGTCCATGCGATATATTACCATATTTCTTAAAATAATTATTCCTATTCTGTTCATGAGCAACACAAGTCTCGGTCAATATCCTATTCCAAACGCCGCTAAAAAAGAAAAAATTCTTACACACCACAATCATAGTCGTGTTGATCCATATTATTGGATGAATCAAAGGGATAGCAAAGAAGTTTTAGACTATATAACTCAGGAAAACGATTATTCAAAATCATATTTCGATCGTCTTAAAGGTTTGGAGGATAATATTTTAAAAGAATTTGACAATAGGATAAATCCCAATGAAACGAGTTCTCCTTTCTTTTTAAACAAGAATATGTACCAAATTCGACAGGAAGAAGGAAAGGATTACGCTTATGTATACCTACTCGATGGTGAAAAATCTACATTGTTTTTTGACGAAAATGAGAGAGCGAAAGGACAAACATTTTACGATCTTGGTGATTGGGTTCCTTCTCCCAACAACAAATTACTCGCCTTATCCGAAGATATCGTTGGTCGTCGAAATTACACCATTCATTTTAGAATCAATAAATCCAAAATTTTTCTATCGGACAGTATTGAAAACACGGATGGTTATGTCGTCTGGGCAAATGACAATAAAACGGTTTATTACGTTCGAAAAGACTCAATAACCTTAAGAGAATATCAAGTATGGCGACACAAATTGGGACAAGATGCTAAAGAAGATGTTTTGATTTATGAGGAAAAGGATGAAAAATTTTCCGTTTACATCGGTAAAGCCATGACAGGAAAATACATTCAAATTGGTTCGTATAGCTCCTTGACTTCTGAAATCCACTTATTGGATGCCGATAAACCACATTTGAAACCGAAATTATTTTTGAAACGCGAGACGAATCACATCTATTCAATTGATTATCATGAAGATGGATTTTATATCACCTCAAATAAAAATGCCGACAATAGACAATTGTTGTTTTGCTCCAAAATTCCAAAATCTCTCGAAGAATGTAAAATAATTCAGGCGGTTGATCCGAAAGTATTGATTGAAAACACATTGGTCTTTAAATCGAAAATCGTTCTTGAGGAAAGAATTAATGGCTTACAAAGAATAAAGTTAATTGATATTGCAAG
The DNA here is from genome assembly GCA_041751955.1 of Crocinitomicaceae bacterium. GTDB lineage: Bacteria > Bacteroidota > Bacteroidia > Flavobacteriales_D > Crocinitomicaceae > UBA2040. The sequence continues at coordinate 25,385 of JBGSIB010000065.1, read as the reverse complement.
CCAAAAAATTGACTTCATTTCCTTTGAGGAAGAAACCTTCAAACTAGGTTTCGCTTTCAATGATGATTATGAAGGTGGAAAATTTTATTTCGCCTATAATTCAATGACTTTACCACCCAGTGTTTTCTCTTATGACTTAAAAAACAAAAAGCGAGAATTAATTCATCAAAAAAATCTAATCGATCCGAACTTCAAAAGTGAAAATTATAAATCGCAACGGGTTTGGGCAACGGCTGAAGACGGCACTAAAATTCCTGTTTCCATTGTTTATCACATAAATACTGATTTATCGAATGCCCCGCTCCTTTTGTACGGTTATGGTTCTTACGGCTATACAATTCCAGATGGCTTTTCTGCCACCAGAATCAGCTTGCTGGACAGAGGATTTGTGTTTGCAATTGCTCATATTCGCGGGGGGAAATACCTTGGTGAAAGTTGGTATCAAGATGGGAAATTTCTCAATAAAAAAAATACGTTTACCGATTTCATCGCGGCTGCAAAACACCTGAAAAACAATGGTTTATGTCATTCGGAAAAAATGTACGCTATGGGTGGTTCCGCTGGAGGACTTTTAATGGGGGCTATTACGAATATGGAACCAAGTCTATGGAAAGGTGTAATCAGTCAAGTTCCATTTGTGGATGTCGTAACAACGATGCTAGATGAAAGTATTCCCTTGACAGTCGGTGAATACGAAGAATGGGGAAATCCAAATGAGAAACCATATTATGATTATATGTTGACCTATTCTCCTTATGACAACTTGGTAAAAGCCAATTATCCGGTAATTTTTATCACAACGGGTTACCACGATTCACAAGTACAGTATTGGGAACCGCTGAAATATGTTGCAAAAATCAGAGACCTCAAAACGGATGATCATCCTTTACTTTTTGAGTGCAATATGGATGCCGGTCATGGTGGTGGATCAGGAAGGAGTGCTGAACGAAAAGAAATTGCTCGTGTTTTTACGTTTATTCTTGATTTAGAAGGAATTGCGCAATAAAATATTTTACATATTTCTTGTTTTGTCTTTTGGTCTAAGGGCCCAAAATGAGGATACCTCGGCTTATTTCACAAGGTTCAAAGACAAAATTGTTCTATTCACAGATATAGGATATGCTTCTGCTCCCTTTCGCATCAACTATCCTTTTCAGGAAAATGTCAATAAACTCAAATACCGAAATAATTTTAATCCCGTACTTGGTTTAGGTGTTTCGTATAAATGGTTTTCCTTGCGGCTAGCTTTTGCGCTCAAAGGAACGACGCGTTCTGTCAGCCGTTTTGGGCGCTCAACCTATTTTGATCTAGGAACAAATTTTCAAATCAAAAATTGGTTTTTTGAACTAGACGCCAAAAGTTATAGAGGCTATGCGATAAAGAATGCCTATGTCTGGAATGATACTTTGACCAAAATCAAACCCAACGATATCAGAACCAACACACAGATGAGTAGTATTTCAATAAACACATGGTATTTCTTTGATAAAAACTTTAATATGCCATCTGTTTTTGGAAGAACAGGTCATTATGAGAAAGACTTGGGCACCTTGTACATAAAACCTACTATTTCAATACATGGAGTAGCAAATGATTTAAAACCAATTATTCCTACTGAATTGCAAAATCCTTTAGATGATAAATCCATGTCGCACACATACGCTGCTTTGGATGTTGGTTTTGTTCCAGGATATGCATACGTTCATCGAAACAAAAATTGGCAAATCTGCGGTTTTTTGGGATTAGGAGGAGTTATTCAGGCAAAATTCTATACAACACAACTCATAAGTCGCGGTTTCCTTGGCCTTGCTCCAAGGTACGATGTGAAATTATACGGCGGTTATTCTGTTCCAAAGTTTTTCGCTTTTCTTTCACTGGATTTTGACAATAAGTCCATACGTTTTACAGACTTAAAATATAGACAAAGCTATTTTACTTGGAAAATCACAACAGGAATACGTTTGGATAAGAAGAAAAAACAGGAAAAGGATTAATCTGAAAACTAAACTGTAAAATATTCATTTACAGTTAGTTTGCCTTTCTCTCTTAAATCTTTTAGTGTTACCACCGCAGGATGATACATTATGGTTTCAGGATTTTCACGCAAATTGAGAAAAGGCAACAATTTTTTCTCACCGTTTGACTCAATAAGAATTTTCATTCTATCAAAAAAATCTGCGCCAATTTCAGCACCAATCTCTTTCATAAATCTTACAGATGCATCAATTGAACAGCCGGATGCTTCTACATTTCCTTCGGCACAAATTGCTAGGCGATATTCGTCAAGAACGGCTGAGTCAGCTGTTAACTTCTTTCCGTGAGCCGACCATTGATCCACAAAAATCGACAACTGCTTGGCCAGATAAGTTCGTTCAAGTTCCGTCAACTCACGATTTGCTTGATAAAGCCAAACACGTGCTTCGTTTGAAAAATTTTCAAATGCCATTTTACAAATCTATTGCTGAAGCGATTAATTCCGCCACATCGATAACTTTTACGGTTTCTTCTTTATCAAAGTTTTTAACTCCATCTGTCATCATCGTATTGCAGAATGGACAACCAGTTGCAATGATGTTGGCGTTGGTCTCAAGGGCATCTTCCGTTCGCTCAATATTGATTTCCTTATTCCCTTTTTCGGCTTCTTTGAACATCTGAGCTCCCCCAGCACCGCAACACAAACCGTTTGTTTTACAACGTTTCATCTCCACCAATTCGGCATCTAATTTTTCAATTAATTGTCGTGGGGCTTCATAAACATCATTCGCGCGTCCCAAGTAACATGGGTCATGGAAAGTGATTTTTTTTCCTTTGAAAGTATCCCCGTTTTGAAGCGCTAATTTACCTGTATTGATCAAATCTTGAATCAATTGCGTATGATGTAAAACTTCATAATTTCCGCCCAATTCAGGATATTCGTTTTTTAAAGTATTGAAACAATGTGGACATCCCGTTACGATTCGCTTAACTTCATAGCCGTCTAAAACTTGAATATTCATCATGGCTTGCATTTGGAAAGTAAACTCGTTTCCGGCACGCTTCGCTGGATCACCAGAACAGCTTTCTTCAGTTCCTAAAACAGCAAACGAAACATTACAATGATTAAGAATTTTGACAATGGCTTTTGTGATTTTCTTGGCTCTATCGTCAAAACTTCCCGCACAACCTACCCAAAATAAAATCTCTGGAGTTTTTCCTTCGGCCATCATTTCAGCCATTGTTGGGACTTTCAAGTTGCTCATCTGTTATTTTTTAAAAACTTCAATTGTCGTATTAACTTCTACTAAATCTGTGAAATGTCCATCGTAACGTGTGGCTCTAACAATATGATTGTCTACCCAATGGTAATTTCCACCTCTCGGCTTTCCCATCACCATTCCATGATATTTAAAACCATTTTTATGCAGCCATTTCTCAGTCACTTCACGATGCTCTTCTAATCTAGAAGTGAAAAAAGTAATGATATGACCTTCGTCAAACCATTTATTCAAAATGGTCAATGCATCAGGATATAATTTTGCAGTGGCCATTCTCTCTGGTTCTTCATTGGGAATGTCGTCGCAAATCGTACCGTCAATATCAATCAGGTAATTCTTCATTCCATCAGGAAGAATTGGTGATACTTTTTCACCATTCACAAAGGTATCTTTTAAATTATGCTTCATCTTTCCAATTTAACCGGTTAGTCTGAGCAAATTGCCATGGCGCACCATTATTTTCTATATTGGTTAACATACCCGCCAATTCCGTCGGAATTTTTGATTCTTCCATCACCAAGAAGCGACGCAAATCAATGATAATGGATAAAGGGTCTATGTTAACAGGGCATTCCTGAACACATGCGTTGCAACTCGTACAAGCCCAAATCTCTTCTTCGGTAATGTAATCTCCAAGTAAACTTTTTCCGTCATCGAATTCCTTTCCGTTCTTACGTTTTGCATCTCCCAGTTCCGTCAAACGATCACGCGTATCCATCATGATTTTTCGAGGAGAAAGTAGTTTACCTGTGATATTGGCTGGACATGCCGAAGTACAGCGCCCACACTCTGTACAAGTATAAGCATCCAAAAGATTTTTCCATGTCAAATCAGTCACATCTTTTGCACCAAATCTTTGCGGTTCAGCTGCTCCTTCAGCAGGCGTTGCATATGGGTCAGCATTTGGATCCATCATCAATTTCACCTCATTGGTAACGGATTCCATGTTGGTCAAGCGACCTTTCGCTTCTAAATTCGAATAATAGGTATTCGGAAAAGCCAAAAGAATATGGAAATGCTTTGAATATGGTAAATAATTTAAAAAAGCAAAAACCATTGCAATGTGTCCCCACCAACCTATTCTTTCTAAAGTATGCAAGGTTTCTGTTTCCATTCCACCAAATAGCAAAGGTCCTAACCATTGGCTAAAAGTAAATGAAAGTGAGCCATCTCCTAAATTTGTCGCATGAGAAAATCCTTCTCTGTAAAGCACTTCATCCGCTCCATTCATCGTGAAAATAAAAGAAACTAATATGATTTCCATGATTAGAATGAGATTCGCGTCATTTTTGGGCCAACCTTTCATTTCAGACATGTTCAAGCGTTTCACTTTGATGACATTTCGTCTTATTAAGAAAATGACAGTAGCGAACAGAGCTAAGAAAGATAAAATCTCAATGAAACTAATCATGAAAGTATAAAACCCACCTAAACTTTCCCGAAAAACACGATGATTTCCGGATAGGCCATCAATGATAATTTCAATTAATTCAATTTGAGTAATAACAAAAGCTGCGTATATACATAAGTGCAATAAAGCCGGTATTGGACGTGTGAACATTTTTTTCTGCCCTAATGCAACGAGCATCATTGTTTTCCAACGATCCGATTTTTTATCCGTTCGATTAATGTCCCTTCCGAGGAAGATATTACTTCTAATTTTGATAATATTCCAAAAGAAAAAACCAAAACCAGCTAAACTAATTATTGCAAAAATGATGATTGAAATCATATCTAAAACTTTAGTCTGGAACCGTATCCAGAATCTTTTTTAACTTAATCTCTTCGTCAGTTGTCAAAGTCACGCCCTTGGTTTTCCTGCCAAGAGCTGAAAAATGAATATACCTTTCTGGATGGGCTGTCAAATCATTAACCAAGTTTTGCAATGATTTGTTCGTTTGCACCAATTCATAGTACAATTTTTCGTCTTTCACTAGTTTTCCAAGTGTTCCTTCTCCTGTGTTGGCTTTCGAAATCAAATCGTTCACACTTTGGAGTGTTCCTTTTGCTTGTTCGACAACAGCTTTAAAATCAGCCGAAACTAAGTCTTCCGAAATTTTGTGGGTATTGCCAATTATCTGATTTACTTTTTCGTTGCTTTTCTTTAGATTTTCAGTAATATTTTCAATATTAGAAAATATGCGACCCAGCTTTACTTTTTCAGTGGACAACAATGATTCTGCTTCATAAGCAACGTTACCGAATCTATTAATAGCAATCTTTAATTCAGCTAAGCTTCCTTCAATGACTTGAGTTGAATTTGTATCCAATATGTTTGAAACACTTTGCACTACCTTATCGATAGACACCATCATAGTTTGAAGCTTTTGAGAAATCGGATCTGCGTAGGCCTTTGCTTGTGAGACCATGTCAACTGCAACTTCACCAGGAATTTTTTCCCCTGGTTTGTAATATCCTTTCGAAAGATCTTCAGACAAGACCAATATCATTCCTTTATTGAAAAGATCTAAACTTCCAATCTGAATAATTGATCCTTTGGGAATTTTTACATTCTCATCTTGAATGTTAAATGAAACCTTGACCTTTTCATTGACTGTACCATTGGCTACGTAGTCTACCGACAGCACTTTTCCAATACCTACTCCATTTAAAGTAACCGAACTTGCAGGCGCTAATTGTCCAGAATTTGGGAAATAAGCATAATAAACTTCGTCTCCACCAAAAAAACTATTACCCTTTAAAAAATTGACTCCAGTAACTAGTAATCCAATAGCAAATACTGCAATAACACCGGTTTTAATCTCCTTTGATATTTTCACAATTTTATTTTTCTGCTAATTTAATAGCTTTTTCAATACTAATTCGCTCTCCATCGACAAAGGCAACAACAAAAGCATGTTGAAATCCCTTATTCACTAAATCATTCTTTAATTTTTTCGCCGCGTTCAAATCATTTGTGAAATTTCCTGTTGTGTATTTGTAGAGTTTATCTTGTTGGTATTCTTCAACTTCCAACCCTTTAAATTTTGAGTCTTTCAGCGAAATGGCTCGATCTGAGGTCTCAATTTGAACTCTAAACTCAACTTCGCCTGTTTTTGTAGTAATTACTTTTTCTACTTTAGGCATTTCTTTTTTCGGTTCTTCAACTTTATCAACAACTTTCGGTACTTCTTTTTTTTCGACGGGTAGAACCTTTTTCTCAATTGCCTTTACGTCTGTTTTAGAGCTAACTCCCTCTAATTCATCCTTATAACTCTTAAATGCTGCAAACATGCTATTCGCCATCAAAGTTTGGGATTCATCAGTATTTAAAAATTTCTCTTCAGCAGGATTTGTCAGGAAGCCCGTTTCAATTAAAACACTTGGCATAGTGGTTTTGTATAAAACCAAAAAACCAGCTTGTTTCACTCCTCTATCATAGCGCCCAATTTTAGTGAATTCAGATTGAAGTTTTGAAGCAAAAGAAATTGATTGATCAAGATATACAGACAATTGCAACTGTCTGGCAATAATCGCATCTGGGGTCAAGACAAAATCTTTGTATTTCTCACCTCCGTCATCCTCCAAATAAATGGCAGAATTTTCTCTTTCAGCAATTTTTTGTTGAGATTCTGTTTTGTGAAGCCCTAAGACGTATGTTTCTGTACCTGCAGCTGTCGAACTAGCTGCATTTGCATGAATACAGATAAATAAATCTGCATTGGCTTTGTTGGCAATCTTAGCTCTGTCATCTAATTCAACAAAAACATCCGTATCTCTCGTATAGATGACATTCACGTCAGGATAATTCTTTTTAATCATTGCGCCCAACTTTAGCGCCATGGATAGACATACATGTTTTTCTTGAGCGCTTGCGCCATGGCAACCTGGGTCTTTACCTCCATGCCCAGCATCAATTACCACTGTTTTTATTGCAGCAAAATCCGGGTTTGTTGATTGGGCATTAAAATTGTTAGTGAAAAGTAAGCCAATAAGAAGCAATAAAGATACGTTTGCTACAAAAGCATTTATTTTTTTAGTCATGAGCTATGTTATTTTTTAGCTTTGCACATGTATTTTAACATATACAACAAATTTACATTGGATTGCTAACCAAAAAACATTCCATAATTCAAGTTTTCTTCGCAACGTTGTTAATAATGTTGGTGAATTCCATTGGTTACACGCAAGTTTCTTCTGGTAAAGATACCCTTTATATGGATGATAAATCTTTCGATGAAGTCATTTATTACAACGCAACTGACTCCATTCATTCGGATTTGAGAAAAAAACAAATCCATTTGGTGCGTGAAGCCATTTTGATTTATGGAGACATTACAATGACTGCTGACTACATACTAATAGACATCGAAAAAAATGAAGTCACAGCTACATTTCTTACGGACAGCTTAGGAAATCAGACTGGAAAACCAACTTTTGACGATGGAACGGAAACGATGACAGCTTCTTCAATTCGATATAATTTTAAGACGGAAAAAGGTTATATCGAAGATGTTCACACCAAACAAGATGAAAATTACTTGTACATGGGTGTTGCTAAACGTCATGCGAACGAAGAAGTTCATTTTGAAAATGGACATTTCACCACCTGTGATTTGGAAGAACCTCATTTCTACTTTAGAATGTCGCGCGCTATTTTAATTCCTGAAAAAAGAATTGTTACTGGACCTATTAGCCTTTGGGTCAGAGGAATTCCGACACCACTTTGGCTTCCATTTGCCATTATTCCCCAATCGCGTGATCGCGTTTCAGGATTTATCTTTCCACAAGTTGTGCCTACTTCGCAATTTGGTTTTGGATTTGAAAAATTAGGATATTACGTGCCGATCAATGATCATTTACAAACCACTTTGTATGGAACTATCTACTCACGCGGAACCTTTGGCTTTGGAGTTGTTACTGATTACGCAAAAAAATATAAGCACACCGGGACTATTGACTTGGGATTCGACTTTTTTAGAAAAGGATTTCCAACTACTGGAGGTAGCAAAAACTTTCGGATAAATTGGCAACACCGTCAAGACCCTAAAGCCAATCCGTATTGGCAATTTCGATCCAATGTCAACTTCACGACTATCAATGATCCTACAACCAATCTTGACCCTGCAAATGGTCAATATCTAAAAAATAGTTTCTTGTCTGACATCTCTTTAGATCGCTCCTTTGGTCGGCTGCCATTAAGAGCTGGGATAAAAATTTCTGCACGTCAGAGCTCTGTGAACCAAACTACGGATTTGACAACGCCCGTAGTGAACTTCAATATGACCCAGGTATTCCCTTTCCGAAAATTAGTAACAGGAACCAAAGGATGGCGACAAGCAGTGAACAGTTTTGGGATTACTTATGACTTGGAGGGAAAAAACATTGCAATCCTTCCTGACAGCCTTATTCAGCAGGGTGATTTTTCAGGTATACAAGACCGATACAAAAATGGGATTAATCAAAGATTGACAGCAAAAACAACTTTAGGCCTTTTCAAAAACACTTTAAAAATAAATCCTTCTATCGTTTATAGTCACGTACTTAATTTTCAAACTACAGAATTATTTGATGATTCTGTTTTAAATGAAGCTACCCTATTATACGAAGATAAAATTAGCACACGCAACATAAGTCAAAGCGCTATTGGTCAGACTTTTAATTTAAATGTCAACGCTACAACAGTACTCTATTCTTACTATAAATTCGTTGGTAAAAAGAAGGCTCTTCTTCGTCACGTCCTTACTCCTTCATTTGGATACTCTTATCGTCCCAACTTGAATCCTAGAGATATTTTTGTATCCAAAACAGGTGATACAACAGTTTATTCTAGATTTTCACAAGGCACCTACACCAGCAACTCCATACAGGATCAACAGCTGTTAACTTTTGGAATGAACAATACCCTTGAATTGAAACTCAAATCAGACAAGGAAAGAGACTCACTTACCGGATTCAAAAAAGTAAAACTGATAGACAATTTCTCTGTGACTGGAAACTATGACTTATTAAAAGATTCTATGAACCTATCAGATTTAAGCACCAATTTAAGAATCAGTCCATTGAAGTCATTGAGTTTACAGATCAACGGGACTTTTAGTCCGTACAATTGGAACGATTCAACAGGCGCTACCATTAGCTATTACGCCATAAAAACTCGAGGAAACTTGGGGAGATTCACTAATTTGTCTTTCGCCACAAGTTATACTTTTGCTCCAAAAAAGAGCCTAGAAAAGCTGAAAGAGGTTCGTACTAAAATGGAAGACAACTGGAATGCCGACTATCAATATTTTATCGAGCATCCTGAGCAAATCGTGAGTTTTGATATTCCCTGGAAACTGACTGCGTCATACAACTCTAGTTGGAATGTTAATCAGAATATTTCGCCGACCAATTCACGAAGGGCCTCAGTTGTACAGACCATTCAATTTAATGGTGACGCATCTTTTACAAAACGTTGGAAATTAACAGGAAATGCCAATTTTGACATTGAAACTTCTCAAATTACCTATTCTCAACTCACATTATTAAGAGATTTACATTGTTGGCAATTGTCTTTTATGTGGACGCCAGTTGCTCAAATTAAATATTTTGCATTTCAAATGAACGCCAAATCAAGTCTTTTCCAAGATGCGAAAATTCGTTTAAATAAGGCGCCATTTCAACTATAGAAATCAAAGAATTTATCTTAATATTGAACTACCAATATGAGATAATTCGTTCAAATTATAATAATTCAATTTACTTATTGTATATTGTACAAAAAGTAAATAACTTCGTACCAAATACATGGAACAAATGCTTACCAAAATAAAAGTAAAAAAGATTGAACCATTCAACATAGTTGTTTTTGGTGGTGATGGCGATCTGGCCATTCGCAAAATTTACCCTGCTCTTTTTCATCGTTTTGTCGACAATCAACTTGATCTTGACTTTTCTGTCATTTGCATAACACGATCACCAGACAAAATTGAGGAAATTCGACAATCCATCCGCAAGTTCATTATCGACTCAATTGATTATGAACTTGACCACAAAAAAATCGATCTTTTTATAGATAAAATCATTATTCAAGAGGTTTCCAAACCTACTGTTGAAGGTTACAAAGGACTTAAAATTGAATTGGATAAGTTTCCTCAAAGACAGAATGTGTATTATTTATCTACCCCGTCTAGTGCATTTGGACAGATCTGCGAATTGTTGTTGAAAAGTGATTTGGTGAATGCAAAGAGCAAGGTGGTACTTGAAAAACCGCTTGGCGTAAGTCTTAAAACATCTCAAGAGATTCATCAGCAAATAATTCTGGCCTTTAATGAAAGTCAGATATACCGAATTGACCATTATTTAGGAAAAGAAACGGTTCAAAACCTGATGGTTCTTCGTTTTGCTAATCACTTATTTGAACATTCATGGAGCTCTGAGGATATAGATTCGGTACAAATTACCGTAGCCGAAAGTTTGGGTGTTGAAAAAAGAGGTGACTATTATGACAAAAGTGGTGCCTTGCTGGATATGGTTCAAAATCATTTACTGCAACTACTTTGTTTGATTGCCATGGAACCACCAACAAAATTGGAAGCTTCTTTTGTTCGGAATGAAAAATTGAAAGTCCTGAATTCTCTTCAATTGTTCGACGAAAACCTTGTTTTAACAGATACGGTTAAAGGTCAATATACTAGAGGAAAAGTCAAAGATGAATTGGTCAACTCCTATTTGGAAGATATCGATAATTATGAGTCGAAAACAGAAACTTTTGTTGCAATAAAAGCCTTTATTGATAATTGGAGATGGAAAGGAACTCCGTTTTACCTAAGAACGGGTAAACGGATGGCAAAGCGTTATTCTGAAATCATCATCAATTTTAAATCTGTTAGACACAATGTCTTTCCTTCTCAGGGTGAAATACCTGGAAATAAATTGATTATACGTTTACAACCAGAGGAAAGAATAGAATTGGTTCAAATGACGAAACTACCTGGTCCTGGAGGTTACAGATATAGACCTATCAGCCTCAAACTGGATTACATGGATTCATTCACGGAAAGATTTCCTGAAGCTTACGAACGTTTAATCATTGACGTTCTTCGCGGTGAACAAACACTTTTCATGCATCAGGATGAACTAGAAGCAGCTTGGGTTTGGATAGAATCCATTGTCCACGGTTGGGAAAAAGCAGATGTTAAAAATGTACTGTATCAGGCTGGAACTTGGGGACCTGGTGATCAAATAATGAATGATAAACACAAATGGTCAAAGTCTTTTCAAAATGAAGTTGAATAAGTTTCAAACCAAAGAAGAACTGGAAAACAAATTGAGCAATGACTTTATTCGTATTTGCAAGGGTGCGATTGAGAAATATGGCTCTGCCCGGATTCTTCTTTCAGGCGGATCTACACCTTTAGATTTATATGCTTTAATTGGCGCACAACAAATTGAACCTTCTAACTTAGAAATCGGATTAGTAGATGAAAGATTTGTCCCTTATGAAAGTGACTATAATAATCAACGGAAAATCGAAGAAGCTCTGAACAACTCGAACACGAAAAAATATAAGGTTATGCCTATGGTTTTGAATTCAGAGGAACCCATTGAAAACTTAGAAAAAGTGAATGAACTTTATCTACCTTTTTTCGAAAGGATAGATTTTTGTTTGCTGGGAATGGGTGAAGATGGCCATACGGCATCACTTTTTCCAAGGGACGATGCCTCTACTCGACTTCTTACTCAAACTAAAAGCTATATTGACTACACTTTGGCACCTGGTTTTCCAAATGAACGTATTACATGCAATAAAAACATGCTCATGCAATCAGAAAATATTGGCTTGATGCTCATTGGTGCCAAAAAATTAGCTATATTGAGTAATGCAAAAGAAAATCTTCTGCCTATTGCTCAATTCATGACAAATGAAAAAGAAATTAACGTATACTTTTCAGACAAATGATACATCCAGAAATACAAAAAGTTACAAATCGAATAATTGATCGAAGCCAAAGTTCTAGAGCGATATATTTATCCCAAATGAATGCGCAATTTGACACGGAATTTAGCCGAGCTCATCTTCACTGCGGCAATTTGGCTCACGCTTTCGCGGGATGTGGTCCAAAAGAAAAGGACGCTTTAAGTGAAAACAAAATACCTAACTTAGCAGTCGTAACAGCGTATAATGATATGCTTTCTGCGCATAAAACATTTGAGCACTATCCTGATGAATTGCGGAAATATGCGGCAAAGTACAATTCTGTAGTGCAAGTTGCAGGAGGGGTTCCTGCCATGTGCGATGGTGTAACACAAGGTCAAACAGGAATGGAATTATCACTGTTTAGTCGTGATGTCATTGCTATGTCAACTGCTATTTCTCTGTCCCACAACATGTTTGATGCCGTTATGAATCTTGGCATTTGTGATAAAATTGTTCCTGGGTTGCTAATTGGCTCGTTGAAATTTGGTCATTTACCCGTTGCATTTGTTCCAGGCGGACCTATGGAGACAGGAATAAGTAATGATGAAAAATCAAGAATTCGACAGGCGTTTGCTGAAGGCAAAATTGGCCGGGATGAGCTGTTGAAGGGAGAGTCTGATTCTTATCATTCTCCTGGAACTTGTACCTTCTACGGCACGGCCAACAGCAATCAAATGATGATGGAAATTATGGGACTTCAATTGCCCGGCTCTAGTTTTGTCAATCCAGATACTGAGTTACGCCATTTATTGAACGAAGAAATCGTCAAAGTTTTGGCTCAAACATCAATGAAAAGGGAATTTGAAAACTCTCTAGCGAATTTGATTAGCGAAAAAACGATAACTAATGCCTTAATCGGTTTGCTGGCTACAGGTGGTTCAACCAATCATACGATACATTTAATTGCCATTGCAAAAGCTGCCGGAATAATAATCAATTGGGAAGATTTCTCAGATCTTTCTGCGGTGATTCCTTTACTAACAAAAATTTATCCTAATGGCGCTGCAGATGTTAACCACTTCCACGCGGCTGGTGGTATGGGATTCATTATTAGAACATTATTAGAAAATAATTTACTGCATGAAGATGTTCACACGATATTAGGTTTCGGATTAAACAAATACAAGCAAGAACCTAAAATCATCAATGGTAAAATTGAATGGCAGGAAGGAGCTTCAGAAAGTTTAAATGATTCTATTTTACGCGATGCTAAAAACCCATTTTCAACAGAAGGTGGTTTACGCCTTTTGAAAGGTAATATTGGTCGCTCAATCATGAAAACTTCGGCAGTTTCTGAAGAACACTATGTTATTGAAGCCCCAGCAATAGTTTTTAATGAACAAGAGGATTTAATAATTGCGTTTAAAAATGGTGAATTAGAAAAAGATTTTATTGCAGTTATACCATTTCAAGGACCTAAACAAAATGGAATGCCTGAATTGCATCAGCTTACCCCAACCTTGACCATTTTGCAAAAACGTGGTTTCAAAGTAGCGTTGGTTACGGACGGCAGAATGTCCGGCGCTTCAGGCAGAGTTCCAGCAGCTATTCATGTTGTTCCCGAAGCTAGAGATGGAGGCTTGATTGGTAAAATTGAAACTGGAGACATATTACTAGTCGATGCAAAAAACGGATTTCTTGAATGCTTAACTCCAGAAACCGAAAGCAGAATTTCAAGAACAAAAGAGAATGAAGACACTTTCGGTAACGGAAGAGAACTTTTTGCTAACATGAGAAAATTAGTTTGCGCTAGCGAAGAAGGCGCCAGTTTCCTTTAATAAATCAGAAAAGATGAATCAAAACGGAATATTAGCTTTACTAAAAAATCACCCCATTATCCCTGTCGTTACTATCAACTCCTTAGATGAAATAGAAGGAATAATAAAATTATTGAAGGAAAACGATATCCATTGTATTGAAGTTACACTTCGCACCACCGTTGCATTTGAAGCAATTGTACAAATTAAAAAACAATTTGGTTCCGCTATGTCTGTTGGCGTTGGAACGATTGTAAGCGAAGAGCAAATACAAAAAGCCAAAAATTCAGGTGTTGATTTTATGGTGAGTCCAGGTATTAATTCCAATCTCGCTATCTCTTTTGAAGAAAGTGGAATTCCATTTATTCCTGGTGTATCTACCCCAAGTGAAATTATATTAGGTTTACAACTGGGATGGAAAGTTTTTAAGTTCTTCCCAGCAAATTTATTCGGTGGAGAAAAAGCAATTCAAACTTATGGTTCAGTTTTTCCAGATGTAACTTTCTGTCCCACAGGCGGTATTGATGAAAAAACTTCCCTAAATTATTTAAATTTAAAGAATGTTGTCAGCGTTGGCGGCTCTTGGATGATGAACAAATAATCCTTTAGGATTCCGAATTGTTGAAAACTTTGTCTAATTAAATATTGTACTTATTACCATAAGTATGTATTTTGCATTCAATTCGACGTAAAAAAAATAATACATGCGTAATATTTACTTCTTTTTAAGTCTTGCATTCTTTTTGACTTCTGCATCATCATTTGCTCAAGTAAATAAAGTAAATGTTGAAAAAATCAACGGGCAATGGGAATTATTTGTCAATAACCAACCTTTTTATGTGAAAGGCGCTGGTGGTGAAAAAAACTTAGACAAAGTTGTAGAGTGCGGAGGAAATACTATTCGTACTTGGGGATTAGAAAATGCACAGGAAGTTTTGGACGAAGCTGAAAAGAGGGGATTAAAAGTAATGCTTGGAATGTGGGTTCAACATGAACGTCACGGATTTGATTACAATGATGAAGAGAAAATAAAGAATCAGCTCAATAATTTCAGAGCATCGGTTGAAAAGTACAAAAACCACCCCGCATTGTTAATTTGGGGAATTGGAAATGAATACGAACTCAACTACAGTAATACAAAAGTGTGGGCAGCGGTAAATGATATTGCAAAAATGGTGAAAGAACTGGACCCTAATCATCCCACTTCAACTGTTACAGCGGGAACAAGCCCTGAAAAAGTTAAGTTTATTAACGAAACAATGACTGCAATTGATATCTACGGTATCAATACATATGGTGATATTGAAAATGTGAAAAAAGTCCTCGCTGATGGTGATTTTAACGGACCATACATGATTACAGAATGGGGGCCAAATGGACATTGGGAATCACCTAAAACGCGCTGGGGATCGTCGATTGAACAAACAAGCACAGAAAAAGCAGAAACTTATTTAACGCGATATCAAAAATACATTTGGGGCGAAAGAAAGCAGTGTATCGGATCCTTCGCCTTTTTGTGGGGGCAAAAACAAGAATACACCAGTACATGGTACGGAGTTTTCGATGAGGCTGGACGTCCAACTGAAGCCATAGACGTTTTGGAATACAATTGGTCAGGAAAATATCCCGAAAACCGCTCCCCTTCAATTGACTCGGTTCATGTGAATGGTGGCGATTGGCAAAAAAATCTTATTCTAAATTCTGGTCAATCCATGAATTTTGAAGTTTTTTCTAGTGATCTCAATTCAGACAAATTAAGTTATTCTTGGGAATTATATCCCGAAAGCACAGATTTGAAAACAGGTGGTGACCGTGAAGACAAGCCAACCATGATTCCCGGAAAAATAAAAAACAAAAACAAATCTTCTGCGGTTCTTAAAGCACCAAATATGGAAGGTAGATATCGCCTTTTTGTCACTGTTACTGATGGTAAAAAGGTGGCTTACACCAATATTCCGTTTTATGTTCAGATTGAATTGAACGAAAATGGCGATTCGAAGAAAGTAGTATTTATCAAACAAGAACTAAAATCCTTTGAAAAGAAATAGTCGGTACATTTTCCTGATTATTGGTTGTCTAATATTAGGCTCCGCTAATCTATTTGCCCAATCAGAGGATAGTACTTCCCTTGATTTATTTGATTCGGGCTCGTTTCCGAAAAAAATGAAAAATGGACTCGGTAACCTTTCGGTTTCCGGTTATTATAGGTTCATCGGAAACTATACGGTAATGGATTCGCAATATCCCGAATTCGGAACAGTAAAAAACCGGCTTTTCCTTGGAGACGACAGTAACATTCCGCAGCTTTACATGACTATTGGTGCGAGACCATCAGCCACAACTTCTTTTAGTACAGATATATTCTTATGGACACCACTTTCTGGAAGTACGCTGGATTATGCAAAAGGACTAAATCTGGGTGTGAATCTGAACGGAACGCATTCTACAAAGTACGGTAGCTTTTCCGTTAAAACAGGTGGAATTCATTGGTATACATTGAGTCCAATGACTTTTGCTACGAATACAGGGTACAACCGATTCAGCCTTTTTGAAAGAAACCCGTGGGATCCTAATACGAAAGATGTTTTCGCTCGGTATTCTAAATTTTACAGCGAAGGCGCACTTAGTCAAGATGAACGATGGGGACAGCAGGCATTTCAGGGTTTTATATTTGACGGAGTCAAACTTCCTCAAGATTTTTCCTTTGCGTTCATGTACGGAAAGTCACAATTCAACGGTGGAGCACTTCCTGTTCCTAATAGGATGACTGCTGGAAAAATTCGTAAAGATTTCAAGAAAAGCTTTGTTAGTATTAATGCTCTTTCAAATAAGACTTACGACGATAGTTTAGCAAGAGAAGTGATTGGTTACGAATTAATTACTTCAGAATTCAATGTGGTTTTGAATCGAATTACCTTATCTGGAGAAGTTGGCGGTGGGACCTATCACAGTCCAAATTTAACTGGAGAATGGGGTGAAGCGATAGACCTAAAATTGCAATTTTCAAAAGAGATCACCCACTTCCCAATTCAGTTAAGATATTTTCAAATCAGTCCTAATGTCATCAATAACAACGGAATATTCTGGAATTCATCCATAAGTGAATTTTCCGTGAACTCTGCCACCTCGGCTCCACCGGGAAGCCAAACTCCACTGATACCTTTCGCAAGTTCATTAGTTAACATTGGACAATTGACTAACAATAGAAGAGGTATAATTCTGAATACAGATTTAGTGGTCAAAAAACAAAAACTAACAATAGGATATAGTGCGGCTTCCGAAATCATCGGTTTATCAGACAAAATTACGTATGGTCATCCGGCCAACAATTTAGCCTTGTCTCGTTTTTGGCGCTGGGCCTTCCCATCTGGCGTTGGTCCATATCAAAACTTGAACAAAATCTATCGTGGTGTTTATGAGACTTTGCAAATAACGGACTCGATTTCAGCGAAAGGTTTCAATTCAGTAGAATTAAGCTACAAAGGAGAATTCAAATTATTCAATCGTGAATTATTGGTTTTTTATTTAGGAGGTTATCATTCTGTTCAGCGCGAATTCTCAGCTTTACCGAAATACTCCACTAAAGCCTATTTACAAAGCTACAATCATCAAGTAGAATTTTATTATCATTTGACTCCTAAGTTAGTCATCACAAACTACTTTGGTTACGACAGAATGATAGCGAATCAAAATACGGTACTCGACGTTGTCAGCCTCGCTCCAAAAAATCAAACTGGGGCAAGTTATGCTATAGGTATAGACCTGCTTTTATCCAAAAATGTGGGACTTTACGTTCGTCATAGGTGGATGGATTACAAAGACGCAAATTTCTCACTCGACCGATACGCAGGACAAGAAACGACGGTAGAACTTAAACTATATTTTTAATCATGAAAGCAATTCTCATTTTATCCATTACATGTATTTCCTTTTGGGGACTTTCTCAAACCGGAAAGAAAGTGCAATTTGTTGGTAGTGCTCGATCCTTGCTTTCAAATGCTTCTTTTAAAACACAAGGTTCCGAAGAAGATACTGTAACACCTAGGAAATCTGCTGGAGGTTATGCTTTAATAGATTTAGGGTTCAAAATCAATCCCAATGCTACTACCGAGATTATGGGCATGATTCGTGTTAAAAACGATTTAGGAGGTTTCTGGGGAAGCAATGTGGCTTTTGACGTCCGTCAAATATATGTTCGCGGTGTAGCCGGAAATATTTTAAGATATCAAATCGGAAATATCGATTATAAATTAACGCCTTATACCTTTTACAATCACAATCCAGATATGTTGATTTCCGGTCGGGGTGTTTTGAAAATGAAAGAAGATATTTTGAACTACGAATCTTTTTACAGAGATGATAATACATGGCGTCAACAAGGCGCTGCTGTGGATTTTGGATTGGCCTTCCCAAAAATCATCAAAGACGTAAAATTCAATGGTTTCATTACTCGTTTGAATCCTTCCAATCTAACGAACATATTTGAACGTATGTATGGTGGAGGTAACGTAATTATAACACAAAGTAAGTTTTTCAAATTTGGCATTAATAATGCAAGTGTATTTGATTTGAAAGGAACAGCGGCAAGTGTGAATACGTACAAAAATTCTGTAAGTTCAGTTACCTATGATTTGGGATTGGACAGAGATAAGTATAAAGTTGGAATAAAAGGTGAAAGCGGAATCTCCAATTCTGGATTTGCAGAAGACACAAGTCGATTGGAGGACTTTTTCGCTAATACACAGCTATATGTAAAATTAAAAAAATTGAATTTGGATGTAACGTTGGGATATATGAATAACGGAGCAGATTTCAGAAGTGCAGGTGCTCAATCCAAGCGCATCAACTTTAGCCAAACTAGTTCATTTTTTGACCGTTATACAAACAGTCAAATTCAGAGAAGTTTGTCAATGTATGATTTATACAATGACCCATTACTCTACGCTTCGTCTATTTCAACAGGTATTATTGGGTACGATCCATCCATTAATAATGCTTTACCATACGGAATTGCAAGTTTCAACCGTCAAGGAATATACTTAACTGCGCATTATGCTGATACTTCTGGAAAAATTTCTGCAAATGTGGATTTCTACAAACTTAGTGAAATTCGTGGTCAAGGAACTTTGAATTTGAAAAAATTCAATTTTATCAACACAAACGTTAGGGTTAATTTCAATAAAATATTTGGTTGGAAAAAAGATGTTTCTATGGATATTGGCGGGAATTATCAATTCACGAAAAGAGAAAGCGAAATTGAATTTGAGCGCGTTTCATTAACATCAGGTGCGTTAAGTTTTGCAGGTGAAATCGAAATTCTTGATAAACTTTATTTGCTGGGAAATGTTTATCATTATGAAAGTAAAGGAAATGATTTAATGCCCTTGAGAAACGCAAAAGACGAAATTATCAATTTCACCGTTTTCAATGCTAATCGTTTTGAAAATTATTACGCTGCTGGATTGAAGTTCCAATTTAGCAAAGACATCTATTTATCTGCTTTCTATGAAAGTAATTTGAATAATGGAAATGGATTCAGTCCTTATAAATTGAATCAGTTTATGATTATTTACAACATGAAATTTTAAGTTATGAAAAAATCAATCATTCTCATCCTAACTCTTCTACCCGTTTTTATTGCCTGTAGAAAGAAAGAAGTCGATAAAATTGATGGACCATCATTAAACAACGTTTATGGTGCTTTTAATGTGGTCTCTCCATTGGATAAATCGCTAGATTCCGTAGATTTTTCAATCGGCCAAACATTATCTTTTTCGGCGGAAATATCCAAAATAGTGGATTGGAAAATCAAAATTACTGGGCAAAATTCAGGGGCCGTGAAAATCATTGAAGGAACGAGTTCAAAACTCGATGCTACCAACACAACATGGATAGGGAACACAACCGAATTTCCCGTTTTTCGAACAGAAATTTGTGATATTCAATTAACCTTTAATGGAGAAGCAGATACACTTGTATCTCAAGTTAAAATTATTCAACCAAAATTGAATCCAGGTTTTGTCGTGGCTGATTTTGAAACAGGTTTAAATCCTGGATGGGCGTCATTTATACAATCTGGCGCCGACATGGATTTTCAAATTAAAACCGATAATTTTGCTCCACAAGGGAATTCTTATTACAACATGGCTGGAACCGTGGATTGGGATTGGTTAATTGGATATTTGTACCTTGGTGCTAGTGCATATGGCGCCCCACACTTCCCGCTTTCAGATAATCCAGATAATACTTATTTCAACATTATGATTTATGGTGAACCAGGAATGATAAACACGCTACTATTGTTCCAATTTCAGGAAGACGATGATAACAATGGCTCATTTAATGCCACTTCTGAAGATATGTATTCTTTAGAAATACCTGTAAACTGGGTTGGATGGAAACTTATTTCTGTGAAATATAGTGATATTCCTAGTCTCTTTAATGGTCAACCTTCGGCGCCGAATGGGAATGGTCAACACAACTCTGACAAAATTCAACAAGTGAATATTTTGGACTTGGCGAATCCTATTTCTGGAAATGCGAAAACTAAAATTGACTACATCATTTTTACCGAAAATGCTCCTGTAAATCCATGATAAAAAGCTCAAAATATTGGTTATCAGGATTTTTATTGGCCTGCAATTCGCTAAGTGCGCAGGATACATTGAAGGTAATTACCATGGATGAAATTCCAGTAACTGACTCCAGGATAATAAAACGAATGGGGCTTTATGATTCTTATGAAGCTAATAATACGTCTGATATAAATGGATTTACACAGCTAGACATCTTTAAGAATAATATGTCTGATGAAGTTTGGTATACCGAAAACCCTAGCTGCGTTAGGGTTACTCTAAATGAAGACCAAGAAAATTCTTTTTTGGACGTGGTCTGGAACAAAGATCAAGAAGGTT
Source organism: Crocinitomicaceae bacterium (assembly GCA_041751955.1). Classification (GTDB taxonomy): domain Bacteria; phylum Bacteroidota; class Bacteroidia; order Flavobacteriales_D; family Crocinitomicaceae; genus UBA2040. The sequence continues at coordinate 4,558 of JBGSIB010000065.1, read as the reverse complement.
GCGACTGGGTAGGCATGGGATTTGGTTGGGATTTTTGGAGTTCTAAAGATATGGGCCAAATCATCAATGTCGCGGCTGTAGAAATTGAATTGCGTTCCAAAGGAAAAACGATGGGCAATCTTCCTTGGGCTTTTGGTTTTGAAGATTATGCCGGAGGACAAGCTTGGACTGGTTTCACGAAAAAATTCGCGCCAAATGGAGAAATCACTTCAGATTGGACAAAAGTACAAATACCACTTGCACTATTCCCTTTCGAAGAGTATGATTGTGATCCAAGCAACATCAAACAGCTTATTATTCAATTATTTGCTCAGGATGCAGTAGAAATCAATGCCATTCGAATCGTTCCTTTTGAAGGCAAATTAAAAGAAGAAGTTTTATCGACTAAAATTCCAAAATCAACTATAAAATTGGATGGTAATTTGTCAGAGTGGGAGAATGAGTTTATTTCTTTAGAAAAAGGAAATTCATTCGCTATAAGAAACACTTCGGATTCTTTATTCGTTGCAGTTCAAGTGAACGACGATAGTCCGAGAATCAACAATCAACAAAAAGGAGATCTTTGGAACGGAGACGCAATAGAAATCGCTTTTTCGAGTAATACTAGTGCCAATCCGAAACGAAATTTGTTTTTACTAAGTGATTATCATATTGGTGTAAATTGTGGAACTACACCATACTTGTGGAGTTTTTCTGATGATCAGGCATTCACAAAAGGTAATTTCGCAATACAAACCAACAAAAATGGTTATTCCGTGGAAATTGCAATTGCTTTGAAAGATATCATGAAAAGAGAACTTTCAGCAGGTCAAACTTTCGGATTTGAAATTGCTATCGACAAAGGTGACAATTCAGGTATTCGAACGGAACAAATACGATGGAATAGTTCTGGTACGGAGGGATTTCATGTGAATCCATCACTTTGGGGAACATTGTTAATTAAATAAGTTTCCTTGTAATTATCAATGCGGAATTTGTATCTGTTTCTGCAGTTTTAAAACAACTTAAAGCAAAAAAAGGGAAATCCTTTCTGGAAATCCCTTATTCAATTCTCGAATTATTGAATTGTTTTCTTACTCCTTAAAAAACTTAATGTATTTTACTGGCCCATTATTCGCTGTAATTTTCAAGAGATACATTCCATCGTTCAAAACAGAAACATCAATTTGTTTGTGAGCATTACTATTCAATTCGCTCTGAAGACAAACTCTGCCTTCCATATTAAGGACTTGAAATTCACTTGTCAAATCAGCGGGTAAGTTTTCTATGTATAAAATGTTAGAGGCTGGATTGGGATAAATAGTCACCTGATCAAGCACCTTATCTGTTAACCCTAATTCATTTTGATCTTTATAAATCCGAACGTAGTCAATCACATATTCCGCTGGAAAAACGGTTGTGGTGTTAGGATAGCCTGGCCAATTTCCACCGACAGCTAGATTTAACAACAGAAAGAAATCTTCTTGAAATTCACTCGTACCATTCGCTCCATTGGCAATATTTAGTCCATAAAATATATTTCCATCTAATAACCATTGTATTTTAGTTGCATCCCAAACAACAGCGTAAGTATGAAATTCATCTGGTGAATTATTGGATATCGGAGCTCCCTGATAAACATGTTCACCGTTATACCAGTGCGCTGTGCCGTGTGTTAGATTTTCACTATTGACGTGTTCCATAACGTCAATTTCCCCACAATATGGCCATCCTACTGAGCCAATATTGTTACCTAACATCCAGAACGCAGGCCAAAGACCCTGCCCCATTGGAATTTTGAGTCTCGCTTCAATTTTTCCGAATTTCACATATACTTTGTCCTTGGTAATTAATCTTGCTGAAGTATATTGATTGGAACCAACTGTTTCTTGCAATGCTGTAATCGTAAGGTAACCATTCGCTACCGAAGAATTTGTTGGATTGGAGGTATAATATTGAGATTCATTGTTTCCCCAACCATTTCCACCAATTTCGTGAGTCCATGTTTCAGTATCTATACTGTTACCAGAAAATTCGTCTGACCATACTAGTGTATATTGCGCATTCGCATAAGTGGAAATTAGAATAACTAAAAGGACTAATGAAATTCTTATCATAGTTTGAAAATTAAAAAAAAATGGGAGACTCTCGCCTCCCATTTTTGGTATTAGTTGAGAGTTTATTACTTTTTAACTATTTGAGTTCTTGAAATAGAATTTGCACCTGTTGCTACCAATTGGTAAACACCAGAAGCCAAGTTTTCTATATCGATTTCTACGCTTGCTGCATTTACTTCGATTTCAAGTACTGCTTCACCTACAATTGAATAAACAACAATTTTATCCATATTGTTTTCTCTAGAAACTGTTAATTTCGAACTAGTTGGATTAGGATAAACTGAAATCCTATTATCGTATGCTTCGTTCAAAGATTGCGTGCTACAAGCAACACAATATCCGTAAGTGTTCGATACTGAACCCGTTCCATTAACCCACTGGCGATTAGCATAAGTTGCATAATCGGTAAGTGGTGCACATGTTCCGCCGTCCACCATTGCTTGAATTAAGTTCTCCATTACACCATCTTTAACTAAGAGATACTCTAAAGTATCTGTTGGCGCTGGTGAAATTGTAAATGTCCAAGTTCCATTTCCATTATCAACGGCTTGCGGTCCAAATGCTAGACTCCAACTCCAAAGCGGACCTGTAAGGTTAACCTGAGTTGGTGCATTAACATCACAAATTTCTGTAGTGATAACTAGGTCCTCAATTGAACAAGAAACACAACGATCAAAAGCGATTCCAGTAACGTCAGGTTCTCCAACATTCCAAATTCTGTTCGCATAGTTAGAGTAATCAGTTATTGGCGCACAAGTTCCACCATTTTGCATATCTCCAACCAAATTTTCTTGAACACCATCAACAACGAAAAGATATTCCATATTAGTTGTAGGTATAGGATTCAAATTCACAGTCCAAGTTCCATTTCCATTATTCGTTGCTAATGGGCCACCGTTTGGATCCCATCCCCAGAAAGGACCAGTCATACGAACCGTATTTGGTGTTGTAGCTCCACATATTTCAATGGTAACATTCAAACCTACTGGTTGAACTGAAAACATTTGTAAATCATCAAAATAATACGTCTTGGTTCCTGCAATTGCACCAGTTGTTCCAAAATTAAAGAAAACAGATGCTTTGTTGTAATTGTTGGCATAATTAATCACTGCCGTTCCGGGAGCTTGATTTATGAAATCAAAAGTCAAAGTTTCCCATGTATTTGCAACAGTAGTCAATGCCTCAGTTTCGACAGAAATTGTTGGATTTGTATAATCTTCTACTTTCAATCTTACTGGAATACCCGCATCTGGAGACCAAACTTTCAAAGTCATTTGTGTTGAACTTGGTGTTAAAGGAATAGCTGATGCAAATCCTGAGTTTAAAGAGTCTGTGATTGTTGTTCCAGCCCACAGCTGTGCTGTATTAGATTTAACAACTTTAGCTACCGTGTTTGAAGCGTTGGTTGGATCAACTTCGATAGTCGAAACCTCTGCTCCACCAAAACCAATCAAGCTGTAATTAATCGTACTACCTTCAAAAGTAACAGGTAAGTTCATTTGTGCTAAGCCAGTTCCACCTCCTGGCACAAACTCTAAATCATCAAACCAATATGTTTTCGCTCCTGCAACCGCTCCAGTTGTTCCGAAATTAAAAAAGATTGAAGCTTTATCGTAATTGTTCGCCAAGTTTATTGCAGCAGTACCTGGAGCTTGATTAATAAAATTAAATGTTAAAGTTTCCCATTGATTTGCAACTGTAGTCGTCGCCTCTGTTTCAACGGAAATAGTTGGATTAGTGTGATCCTCAACCTTTAATCTTACAGGAATCCCTGCATCTGGAGAATAAACTTTAACAGTCATCGATGTTGCACCTGGTGCAAAAGAAATTGGGTTAGCTAATCCACTTCCAGCCGCATCGGTTACGGTTGTTCCTGCCCAAAGTTCTGCAGTAATTGATTTATAAACTCTTACAACAGTGTTCGACGCATTAGTAGGATCTACCACTATTACGGAAGAATCGGCCCCACCAAAACCAATTACACCGTAGTTCACACCAGATGTTTCAAAAGTTACGGGCAAGTCCATTTGCTGAGAAAAAACAGGTGCACCTATCAAAGATAAAAGAGCAATAATCCAAGTTTTTCCAAAAATACGAGTAGAAATTTGTTTCATGATATTCGTTTTTTAAATTAATTATTCTTATTTCAGAGTGCAAATTACATATTATTGTACAATTTACCATAACTAGTTATTAACTATTTGATAATATATTTTTTAACCATATCTATCTGACTGATTTCATTAATTTATTTTGTTCGAATAAGTTTATATTGAACTATACGATAATCGTTATTTGACAATGACCAAGAAACCAATATCTTATGAGAACAAAATTAAATCACAAAAAAAAGCGGAACCCATCTCTGAGTTCCGCTTTTCTAATTTTATTAAAAAAACTATTCTTTCACTTGCGTGATGCTTAGTTCTTTTTCACTTTACCTGTATGCAACAAGCTACCGT
>JBGSIB010000064.1:0-27554 GCA_041751955.1 Crocinitomicaceae bacterium | reverse complement strand
TGAAGGGCACAGTCACGATGGTGATGAAAAAGGATTATCGAGAGTTGACATGCTTAAAGGCTTTGATTTGAAAGCAGCAAGAGCTGAGTTTGACTCGTATAGCTTGCCTGAAATGGAATGGCAAGGATGGTTGAATAATCGTCAGCAATTGTACATGATTGAGCATTATCCGAATGTTTTTATCAACAAAGACAAAGATAAAAAACCAGATGTGCCAATGAAAATAGACGGTTGTCCAAATGCAGGATTTGAAGATATGCAATTTGCACCGCAATGGACGGGTGGTATTTCTACTTATGGAAATGGCTATACAAATACAACTATAGTTTCAAACGGTTTGAATGCAGCTTATAATGATAACCTGTCACGTCATACAATATTAACAACACCTCCTGGAAACAACAATCCATTTGGCGGTGCCATAATCGGGTATGACCCTATTGCAATTAATCCAATCACAGGAATTGCTGCTATACCTTTTTTAGCACCTTTTGGCGGTGCAGCTAGTGTACGTTTGGGCAATGCCGCTACAGGCGCTCAAATTGAACGATTGAGATATACAGTGAATGTAACGCCTGACAATAAAGCGTTTTATTACCAGTTTGCTGTGGTTTTACAGAACCCTTCGGGTCATGCCGTTAATGAACAACCTTACTTTAAAATAACATTTACGGATGTGTCTGGTAATCAAGTTGGTGGACCTTGTGGAGTTTACAATATTATTTCTTCTGTTGCTGCAACAGATCCATCTTTCATCGCATTTACTTCAGCTGGAGGTACAGCTTATTACCGTGAATGGGAAAGAATCAATGTGGATTTAACACCTTACATTGGTCAAAATATTACTGTTGAATTTGAATCTGCAGATTGTGATTTGTCAGGGCACTTTGGTTACGCTTATGTAGACGCTGGCTGTCTAGATAATATTGACGCGGTGGTTAACTATTGTGCCGGAGATCTTGCCGCGCAATTAGTTGCAGAACCGGGTTTTGCAAGCTACCAATGGTTTGATCCATCTGGTAATCCTATTGTAGGAGCTACAAATGATACATTGATGGTACAAACTCCAAATTTGGGTGACACTTTTACCGTAAACATTGGAACATCAAATGGTTGCACCTTGATTCAGCAAATTATCATCGCCTATTCACAAGTTGATTTGGATGATTTATATGCAACACCATCTTGTTTTGGTGCGGCTGCTGGTACCGCTTTGATAACGGCAACTGGTTCAAATTCTGGTTATACTTTTACTTGGACAGGACCGCAAAGTGGCTCCAACACAACTGGTATTCTTGATATGCTCCTACCCGGCACCTATAATCTGAATATTATATCGGGAAATCCAAATTGTGGTGTCATTGATACAAGTTTTGTTGTTCCTATTACGAATTTTATAATTCCAGCGCAGGTAAATGCTAAATATTGTGAAGGAGTGGGTATCATTAACGGTCCAGCGAGTACGGATTATCAATGGTATGATAACAATCAAAATCCAATTCCTGCTCCATTAGGAACAGCTCCGAGTATTACAGATATCACAGCTTTTCAAGGTGAAAATTATTATTTGGTTTATCAATTGCCTTCGGGTTGTTATGATAGCATAATTTATACATTTGTTGACAATAAGAACAATAGTGGTTTTGCTTTGCTGCAAAATGCTGGATGCCGTTCCATGAGAATTACGTACAATGATTTGAGTGTTTTGTCTGATTCGGTTAACTTCAATATTCAAGGTCCAAATGGATTGAATATCACGTACTTCGACACCACTGGAAACATATTTAGTTTTACTGGATTGGATACAGGAACGTACGATGTAAGAATTATCGACGAAGGATGTTTCTACGATACTACCTTTACGATTACTGATTTATCTGATACAGCCAATTATTATTTTAATTTCTGTCCAAATGATCCTTACAATTTACAATCTTTGGCAACGGGAATACACCAATGGACGAATCCGAATGGAGTAGTTATTGGAACTGGTCAAACGCAAATCATTACCAACATTATTGAAGGGCCATATATCGACTCTTGTTTGGTGGGACCAGGTTGTTACTATGTGAGTACATTCTATATGGATTCGATATACCTAACAGCTAATTATACAATTGACCAGCCGAATTGCTATGGAGGTTCAGATGGTTCCATTACCGGAGTTATTGTAACTGGTATTCCAGGAACACCAATCTTTAATGCTGTTGGCCCGAACGGATATGTGTCCAATAACCAAAATCCTATGACAGGAATTGCAGCAGGGACATACTACATTACGGCAAATATCTTAGCTTGTGCTAAAACTGACACTGTTGTTGTAGGTCAACCGCCATTGCCAACAGATACCTTGACAATCTATACAGAAACGTGTAATGACTTGGATCAAGGTGTTCTTTATGCTCCGGATGGTTTCTTTAATTATCAATGGTATTATAATGGTGCGATAATTCAAAATCAAACTGAGGATTCTATTGTCATTCTATTGCCGACTGACATTAATGCATATTCAGTGACCTACACATCGCCTGTTGATGGATGTACTAAATTGACGAATAAGTTGAGTGCTGAGGCATTTACTTTCAATTATTTGCCGACAGAATTCAATAACGTATTCACACCGAATGGTGACGCCGAAAATGCCCTTTATTATCCAGTACATGACTTGAATCTGAGCGTTTTAGAGATAGCAGAATTGGCAGGAGATTACAAATTGACCATCTTCAATCGTTGGGGTAACGTCGTCTTTACGACGACGAATTATTTGATTGGTTGGGATGGAACGAACAAAGGAAACCCAGTAGAAGATGGGACTTACTTTGCGGAAATTCAATACCGTACGAAATGTGCTGCAAAAGAGCCATTGAAATTGGTTCAAGTAGTTCAAGTGGTTAGATAAAAGATAAAAAATAATCTAAATAATAAAAATGCCTCTCACACTTGTTGGAGGCATTTTTTTTTGGAATAACATTTGGAAGATCAATCAAGAAAGAAAATTCTAACTATCCTATAATCAATTCAGTCAGTAGTCTATTTGAAGGTGCGAATTTGGAAATTCTTTTTCGTAGAATTGAAATTAATTGTATCAGTTAATTATTATTTTGAAATCAAAGGTATGCAGCGTTCAAAACAAATCAATGTGTTTTGAACGAAGATTCCCAAATGAAAATGGTTAAATGCTGCCGCTGAATATATCAGCTTATTGCTTCAAATTGGAAACTACCTCAGCTAGCAACGAATACAGTAGGAGAATAACTTTATTCTTTCGTAAAAATAAAGCGTCCGCCACCTTGTTCTAATAAAAAACTATTTTCTTCCAAATTGAATCGAATAGTAATACCACCAGCTTGAAAAGTAAAAGTATTTTCACTTATTGCCTTTAATGGAAATTGAGATTGACCAGTTGCTTGCGCTGTTAAATAACCATCAGCACCATTGATTTCTATTGTCAGCTCAATCTCTGTACTTGTGTATATACCGAGGTAGGCCGTTACATCATTTAAGCGAATTCCATCCGTTTCCGCTAGCACAGGAATTTCCTTGGATTCACCAAAATACATCTTCAAACAAGTCAATACGATATCATTTCTTAAGTATTTGATTCCGTTTCCGCAAAAAGCGAAGTAAACGTTGTGTTCAGGTAAATAGCCCAGAACGGATTGAAAACCATCAATTCCTCCTGTATGTCCATAACCAATATCTGTATTGTAAGGTAGACTGAAGAGACCTAAACCATAACCATCTACCATTGTTTTCATTTTTTCTTGAGCATCTTTTGAAACTAGTTTGCCATTTTCAAAAGCATAAAGAAATTTATTCAAATCCGTCACCGTACTTACCAAAGAGCCAGCTCCAATGCTAATACTTCCATGAGTTTTCCACCCGTCATACCATTTGCCCGACCAATAATAAGATAAGGCCTCTTTCTTTTTTAAATCATAGGAGGGAGCGTGGTAGGTGTTTTTAAGTTTCAGCGGTCTTGTAATTCTTTTCTTCAAGATTTCTGCATAACTCATTTTATCAACATCTTCGCATATGAAAGCAAGCAAAACGTAGTTCGTATTGGAGTAACTAAATTTTTCATCGGGGTCAAAATCTGTTCCTTTGGCCATGAAGCGATTCAAGTGATCTTCTCGTGTTTGTTCAGTTGTCAAATAGGATTCGTAATCTTCATCATCCAAAAAGTTATGGAGACCTGATCGGTGACGAAGAAGAAGCTCTAATGTGATTTTATCGGCGTTGGGCAAATCTGGAAAAAAGACCGATAATTTTTGTTCCAAATTCAATTTACCCTCATCTACCAATTGCATGATGCAAACTGCGGTAAAAATCTTCGAAATGGAACCTATTCTGTACTTGGTTTTCTTTGTGGCTTGCTCATTTTTTTCTTGGTTGACAATACCGTAGTTTCGTCGATATTGTTCCTTACCGTTCTCAAAAATGGCAAAACTGCCCATTCCTTGGTCGTACTTGACAATTGAATCAAAGAATTGATCCATCAATTTGAATTTATCCTGACCAATTGCAAAATGAGTTAGACCAATGAATATGACCAGCGAAATAAATTTCATTTTTAGAACAAGGTTTTAATTTTAGGAGGATAAGTCGCTATGTTCAAATTGAATGTCAAACGTATCCGCTTCAAATAATCAGCCGAACTGAAACTGCTTTCCAAGTTGTTGCTCATCACGATTGGGAATGACAAAAACATTACTTTTCGAATATGGAAGGCCAAACCTAAATTGTAAACAGACTCAGTTGTAGGGCCAGTTGAGAATACACCATAATCTACAAAAGCAGCTAATCCAGGCACTTTCAGCGGAACGTCTATTAACAAACTTGCGGTAGCCATCCAGTCGTTTGAATTACCGAATGAACTGGTTGAATTGAATCCACCCATATTGCCAGAACGTTGTGTGTATTCTGCGGCAGGAGAAGTAGAACGGTTGAAGAATAAATCATCAAAAAATAAATCTTGTGCACCACTAGCTCCTGAAAGCGCAAGACTGTTCAATCCGTTTGTTGCATTTGCATTTTTAATGTCCAATACTTGACCGAAGAAGCCACGAATTTGAACCCATTTTTTCATGTCGTTTTTCAAATATCGAAAACGGTACGTTGATGTCAACATCGCTCGTGTGGCGTTGGTGTTTAATTCTTCATTGCGGTGAAAGTCAGCACGGAATTTTGTTTCCCATTCGTGATCTTTCGCGGCGTATCCAGAGGTGTAATTTCCATACCCTCCATATGATTGTTGATTCGCTGCTCCAATAGGTTCATCTTGGCGAAATAGACCTTTGAAAGCCAATTCGTGGTCCCATGGCTTGTTGCGCAATCTATTCCCCAATTTCATAATTAGATAGGGTGACAATGCGGTGTAGAAGTCTTTGTTTCCGCGTGCAATGTCATCCAACTTAAAAGATCGGATTCCCAGGCCAAGTTTGGTTTGTTTCACCAATTTGGCCGGTAAAAAAGTGATGTGAAAATCGGCAATACCTGAAACCATTTGTCTGCCAACCGAATACATCGGAGCAACATAAAATTGGAAAGGATTATTGGTCACTGCCATATTGTGCACAGCTGGCCCTATCATGAATTTGTCTCCTTTATTGAAACCAATCATTGGTAACCAAAATAAGTTGGATTTAGCAGGCTCATTATCGCCAATTAGAAATTCAAAAGCCAAGGGTTCAATTTTTTTGAAAAGGCCTTTGCTTTTTATCGTATTGTTGCTTCTATTGACCTTCGGTACATGATTCGTAGGGTCGATCCGTCCTTGATTGAACTCACCAGGAACAGTTTGCGTTCGTTTGCCTTTTCCTGGCTCAAACCAAACGGTTGTGGAGTTATTGGATTCAGACTTTAAGGTAACTGGAATAGGACCATTAACCTGACCACTATTTTTTACTTTAACGATTGTGCTGCCATTTTCCGTTTTGATTTTACACAATTTGTAATCGATGTGATCAGTAGTTTGAATTAAATCGTTAAAAAGCCAATCTAATTTTTTACCAGAGGTTTCTTCGAGGACGGCTTGCAAATCTTCCGGTTGTGGATGACGAAATTTCCATTTCTCGAAGTAAGCAGACATACCTTTGTCAAACATTTCATCGCCCAGATAGCTTTTCAAATAATGAAAAACGAGTCCTGTTTTTTGGTACATGATGATACCATAATTCAAACTTTGAAAATCTATACTTTTTGTTTCAATGGGTTGATCTTCACCAAATTTCGCAATGGCTAAATAAGAGAGGTCAGCTTGGTCGTGATAATCCAAATGGTCAAAGTGGAATTTCCCGCCCATAACTTGGTCTGACAATCGTTCATTACCAGGATATTTTGTTTGGATATATCTGATTTCATTTAAGGTATTCAAACCTTCATCCATCCAACCGTGGTCACGTTCATTGGAACCTAAAATTCCATAGAACCAGTTGTGTCCAACTTCGTGGACGATTACAATTTCTAACTGTTCGGCACTATTCGAGTTTCCAATAACAGTCACATTTGGATATTCCATGCCTCCTCCTGCGCTTATTGTTCCATCAACTGCCGTGACTTGGTTATAGGGATAATCTCCATTCCAAAGTGAATAGTAATAGGTTCCATCTTTAATATATTCAGATGCGTTTTTCCATAAATAAGCGTTTCGGGGCGTAAACATAGCGTAAGTAGTCACCTTTCTTTTGGAATGAGGTAATTCAACTTCGTCTTGTAAAACGAGATAACGTTTATCCGCAAACCAAGCGAAATCGTGCACTTTTGTTTGTTTGTAATGCAAGGTTTTTGTCGTTGCTGAAGATGGAGGAAAATCGTTTCCATCATTATTTTTTTTGTCGGAGCCTAGCACCAAACTTTTGGTTTCAGCAGATTTTTGCTCTAAGAATTTTTTCTCGTCTTCATTCTGTAAATCTCCTGTTGCACCAACAATATAGTTGTCTGGCAATGTAACTTTTACATCGTATGAACCATATTCTGAATAAAATTCTCCTTGATTCAAATAAGGCATTGCGTGCCATCCGTTTTTGTCATACACCGCTGGTTTCGGATACCATTGCGTGATTTGATAGGACTGACCAACATGTCCCAAACGGGAAATTTCTCCAGAAGGAATATTTACTTGAAAAGGTGTCGTTATTTTAATGCTTTGTCCTGAAGACAGTGGAGAAGCAAGATAGATTTTGGCAATATCAATATGATTTTCATCGAACTCCCATTTAACAGCTTGCCCATTGACTTTAAAATCAATCAAATTGACACCACCTTTTAAACTATCATCGCCGTATTTCAAAAGGTCATTTCCACCTTGATACAGTTGTTTACCCAAAGCAGTTTTGGAATTTTTATATGCATTTGCCCAAAGATGAATCATGATGAAGTCAAGCGAATTCGGACTATTGTTGATGTATTCCATCTCAATGTTTCCATCCAATTGATGTTTGACATCATTCAGCTGCACTTCGATTTTATAATTGACAGTTTGTTGCCAATCGCTTTGGCTAAAAGTTGAATAGCTTAAAAGGGTAAAAAGTGCGAGATAAAGGTTCTTCATGTGTTTCGATTTGTAGCCATAAAATTAAGACTATTCTCTTTTGAAATGAGGGAAATAAAAAAAGGGTGCTCAATCGAACACCCTTTTTTATGTTTTTTGTGAATTTATTGTTTCACAAGTATGGCTTTTGCCGTTGCTGTTGAGCTAATAAAACGAACATAATACGTTCCATTCGCCACTCCAGACAAGTTGATTGAACCTGCTGAGGCATTTGTTTCATATGAAGAAATTACTCTTCCTGCAAGGTCTAAAATTTCGATTGAAGAAATATTATCCGCATTTGTTGACCAAGTGTAAATACCTGTCGCGCTTGGATTCGGATACACTGCAACTTGCGTTAAAGTATTCTCTTCCAATCCTACAAAGCTAGCTACTGTTCCTGATGCAGTTCCTGTACATCCGTTTAAGTCTGTAATTGTAACACTGTATGCACCACCAACAAGACCACTGATATCTTCTGTGGTTGAAGTGTTGCTCCAAAGGAAAGTATAAGGAGATGTACCTCCAACAACTGTTAAATTGCAAGCTCCGTCAGTTCCAAGAATTTCTGGTGTCGTCACGATTGTTCCAGTAGGCAAAGTATTTACAGTTACTGTTACCGCATCCGCTGCTGAAATACATGTTCCATTTGCATTTGTTACGTAGAAAGTTGCAGAGCTTCCTGCTGCTATTGTCGCCGGAGTATAGCTTGCACCAGTTCCTACTTGTGTTGTCAAAGCTGCATCACTGAACCAAGTGAAATCGTTCACTAAAGCTGAACTTGTAAAAGTTCCAATTGGGAACATAGAAGCTGCAGTTGCATTGGATGTTGCACCATCTGTTGCGTCAATACCAGAGAAATTCCATTCTCCGATCAACCAAGTTCCACCATTCGCTTGAGCTCCATTGTTTCTGTAAGCCCAACCGTCTAAATAATCCCAAGGTGTTCCCGTTCCATCTGTGTTGATATCAGCAAATACATCGATAACCGCACCATTTTTAAATAATTCAATAGCATCATCACCGTTGATTCCAACAGAACTGTTTGTTGAATTGTCTTCGTAAGTTGGCAAAACGCCAAAATACGTTTGGAAATCAGTTTGACTCGTTGTAACTGTGATGTATGAACCAGCAGCAACTGCATCTGGAGGGAAAGTGAATTCTACACCGTCTGTACCTCCACCGTTGTTGGCAGACCCAATTCCATAAATACTCAAATCAGCGATAGCTTCAATGGCATATAATTCCACTACTTTCGGCTGACCTCCAGGAAGTGGACCATCAAATACACCGGTAATCAACAATGCCTCGCCACCAGCAGCAGAAACTGTTAATGCTGGCATACTTGCACCGTCGCAAATAGATACGTCTGCTGACGCAGTTGGTATAGCAGGTGTAGCTGTTACCGTAGCGATGATGGACAATGTTGAATCACAACCCGCTGCGTTCGTAAAGTTTTGGGTGAATGTACCCGAGGAAGTATACCATATTCCGTTTACATCAACAGAATCACAACCAGAAACGGTTACACTACCTGTTGTAGAGGCGTTAATAGTTAAATTGATTGTTATAATTGAATCACAACCGTTTGCATTTGTAATGGTATCCGTGTAAATTCCTGTTGCTGTGTATGTTTCGTCTCCTGAAGGAACGGTGTAAGCGTCACAAATAGCAACTGAAATTGTGTTTGTCGTTGCTATGCCACCAATGTTAACTTGAATCGTCATGATGCTATCACATCCAGCCGCTGTTGGGATGGTATCCATGTAAGAACCTGTTAATGTATACGTTTCGTCTCCTGAAGGAACTGTATATGAAACACATTCGTTAACTGTGAATGAGGAAGTTTGGTTATTGTTGATTGTCAAAGTTAAGTTGATGATACTGTCACAACCTACTGAATTTGCAAGTGGCAAAGTTTGTGTGTATGAACCACTTGTGGTGTAGGTTTGCGTATTCAAAGTATAAGAACCACAAGCTGTTGCCGAAAAGTTATTTGTTGTTGCACAGCCTGTTACTCCTGCAGGTGTTACACCAGCATAAGTTCCATGAGCGCGTATTTCGTCGATTTCGATATTTCCAGTTGATCCACCTTGACGGATATACACTGAGCTAAATGCGGAGAAAGTCCCAGTATTTGTAGTACTTGTAATAGAAGGTGTTGGTGCTGCTGATCCGGGTGTAGGGTCAACGAATAAATCTGCCACCATTGGCGAAACAGATGCATCTAGTTTGACAACTATAAAATAAGTACTGCCCGTATTTAAAGGGGTTGTAACATATGTAGCGACAGATCCTGCATTGGCTACACCAATTTGATAAGTTGTTGTTCCCGTTATTTTCTTAATGTATAAACGTGCTCCGAAAACCGTTAAAGCAGCGCCTGAAGTTTGTCCAAAACCAAAGAAATGATCACCAGTTGTGTTCAAGCCTAGCGTATCAGTTACATTGATTAACAATGAATAATAGCCAGTTCCCGAAATACCTGTAAGAGCTAAGTTGACATCTTCTGTATTTCCAGATATCACGGAAGTTCTATTTCCAGAGGATGCTACTAATCCTGGGAAGGATAAACTGTTTCCACTATTGGATGGTGTGGCTAATGCTACTACTTGACCTGGTGTTGTACCACTGTGAGTTGTCCAGCCGTTGGCGTTTAGTGCGCCTGTGTAACTGAATGTTTCCAATGTTTGATTGAAAGCAAATGCGCTTGTTAAAATGGTGAATAGGAATAGAATTTTCTTCATAATTTATTTTTTTTACAAAATTATGAAACTCTGTTACTTTTTAAACCATTGAATGTAAAGAAAAGGTTAACAATACAAAAAAGTTATGCATGTTAATCTTTCATGTGCTCTTCTTCCTCCTTATCTGGTTCGAATAATTTAACTGGATTCTGTATATTTTGAACTCTATCCATGAAATCTTCAAGTTGATAAATGGTCAATTGCTTTGCGATAATATGATTGTCCTTATCCAAAACAAATACACGTGGGGTAGCAAATATATCGTAAGTAATATGATAATTCAATGCTTCGTAGCTCGTGTATTTTGGAACAAAAGGTCGTGGATCTTTTTGTGCGGCTTTGAATAAAGATTCGGTAACGGCAACATTGATGAACGTTAATTTGTTGTCGCGAATAAATTTCTTCCACAAATCAAAATCAGAACCCATTGCTTTGGTAACGGCAAAAACTTCAACGTTTCTAGCTTTCAATTTTTCTTCATACAACTTTTGCAATTTTGGTGTTGTCTTTTTACAATGACCGCAGTCAGGTGCCCAGAAATAAAGAATTTTGTAATCAGATTTTAGAGAATAAAAATCGGCCCAATTTACATCTGTCGAATCCCGTAAGCTGATATTGGGAGGAATAATACCTAGCACGGTATTCATTTTACCAGGAATATCTTCGCATAAGGTTTCTAGTTTCTCTTCTGTCATCCAGTAAGCAGGAGATTTTCCATCAGGATTTCTTGTGCAATAATATTTGTTCACCATATAGATGTACACCTTGTCCATCCCCATGATTTTACTTTTCTGATATTTTAGAATGATGTCTGTTACGCAATACTCGAATAATCGCGATTTAGGATCTAATTTGTCAATGAATTGAAAAGCATATTTAACAATGGTATCCCAATGCTGTATCATCATACTTTTGCTGAAGTAAGTATCGAATCTATTCCCGAACATAGGAGTATTTAAAAGTGCATCATCCTTCAAATCCATGTGGTCAAAATAGTGCTCGAAATAATAATGATAATTGAATAGGGAATCTATTGGCTTACCATCTTCTCCCTTCGGAGCCTCTGGAACCTTTATGTCGATCGATAAATAAATGATTTTTGAAACCAATTTATTGGGATTATCTTTCATGATTCTTTCTTGTTCTAAATTTACTTCTTTTGAAATATTGTTAATCTTTTCATTGAGTTCAATGTATTCAGGTGTGCCTTCCTTGAAAGCTTTTCTCTGTTCAACAAGTGCGTTGGCTGTATTTTTTTGATCATCAAGATATTTTACGTAAGCCATAAAAACCTTATTTTCCTCAGATTTTTTCACCTTCATATCTTGCGTGAAATTCTTGATAGTTGTCTCAAGAGAGATTTCTTCGTTGTTGTAGATAAATTCGAAGAATTTTTGATCCGGTAAATACAATCCCATAATACCAGGCTGTTGTTTGGAACCATCGAATTCTACAATTCCGTTTTTCATCACTGCGGTGTCCGCATAAGACAATTTTTTTCCAATGTATTTTATCAAGTGAACTGTAGTATCTGGAACACCTGCAACTTTGAATCTCAATTTTTGTCCAAAGCTCAAAGAACTAAATAGGGCAATAAAAAGGAATAAAAGAAAATTTTTCATGTTGTTTTTGGGTTGTTTTGTTTTACATATAGACGAACAAAATTATGAATCGTGTTGGGTTTAACAGTATTTTAACAAGATTAATATTCGTTAAAAATTCCTTTCTTGGCATTTCGATAGCTAGCGATGGCAAAAAGTAGGTAGGCCGCTAACAGTGCGACTATAGCAGTCCACGCCAAATCCGTTCCGATGTACAAACCGCCAGTTTCGAACATACTATCGAGAAACAGTTTGAAAACGAAGAAGATACCCACACCCATGGCTGCTACCAAACCAAAAATTTTGATGAAGTACATTGAAAAACTATTGATTAATTCTTTAGGTGGATAGCCCATTCGCAATAGTGTTCTTACCTCGTAGGCATTGCGCGAAAGCAAAAGTTGTAAATATTGAATCAAGACCAATCCTGAAACAAAAACAGCGATAATAGAGACCCCAAGAACAACGAATATCAGGGTGCCGACAACACTTTTTAAACGACCAACGACCATTTGAGAGTTTTTGGATTCTAAGCCACGTTTCGTCAATAAATCTTCTACCAATCCAAACTCACTTTCTTTTCCAGAAATCATGATTTGGGTGATTTTGCTTTCGCTTGTAGAAGCGTAAACATCATTTCCATATTTCATGAAGCTTTCAGGAACTAAAATCGAAGCCACTTCGTTTGTAAAGCCAATAATTTGTGCTTTCACATGCTCTTCTTTGTCTGCATTGTTCGGGTCGCGTAATCTGAATTTGAATTTGATTTGCATGGCCACATCATCGGAGACTTGCGGAATATCCTGGGCACTCATGAAAGTATTGAGCATGACTAAAAATTCTCTTGGTAAAATAATCGGAACGAAATCATCTCCTGGTTTCCATTTCCATTTGGGACTATGCACGTCCAAGAAACTTTGATCGACAGTTTGGATAAACACATCCGAGCGAAAATAGGGCACCAAGCTATCGTCTGTTTGAAAACTGACGTCGAAATTATTACTCAACACCGCTTTGACATCTTGTACAAAAGATTCTGCTTTGATTTTTTCAATTTCTTTGGTTGAAAAATCGGTTTTCGTTAATCCCAAAGTACTGGAGTTGCTGACTTTCTTTTGGACGATAATCGTGTTTGGTCCGAGAATATCGCTTCCTTTTCCAAATTCGTTGACTTTGATGAGGTAATGTATAGAAGTTACCAAAAAGGTAATTCCCATAAAAGCGCCGATCATTGCGATGACCAATTGCTTTTTATCCTGATTTTTAAATAAGATTTTATTCAACATGGAAATTACAGTTTTAATTCTCTGGTGTAGTTATAATCGTAGGTGTCGCCCAATGATGTCAAGACAAAACCGGCGCCTAATTCATCGCAACGGTCGTTAATCATTTTCAGACATTTTTGTGCATTTTCTTTATCCAGATGTGAAAAAGGTTCGTCTAAAATCAACCATTCAAAAGGCTGACTCAAAGCGCGAATGATAGCCACACGTTGCTGTTGTCCCATGGAAAGTAAACCACAAGCTTGTTCCCACTTATTGGCTATTCCCAGAAATTCAAGTTGTGAGCGCATGTGTTCCTCAGTCACCGAATGTTGAAGATTGTTTTTTAGCAAGAGATTATCTTTCACACTTAAATTTGGGAATAACTGTAAATCTTGAAAAACGACAGAGATTTTAGCTTGTCGAACTGGAGTCCATTCCTCAGGAGAAAAAGTTTTGACGTCCCTTCCATTATAGGTAATCTGTCCTGAATAATCTTTGCGCAAACCGATGGAAGTGAAGGTAAAAGTTGATTTCCCTTTTCCACTGGAAGCATTCAAAAGAATTCTTTCGCCAGATTTTAGCTCGATGTGATTTCCCCAAATGCTATCAGGACTGTGCTGAATCGATGCCAATGGGATGGGCATTACTTTATCAAAAACAATGTTCATTTGTCGTTTTTTAAGGAGTGTTTTTCAATAATCATTCCAAAGTTAGGAGATGATTTCTTTCTGACGCAAATCAGTTAAAATTTCCTTTAATCTCTTTTCTGTAGTAGTGGATGTTAACCATTGATTTTCAGCATCTCTACGAAACCAAGTCAACTGTCTTTTGGCGTATCGACGACTGTTTTGCTGAACGAGTGCGAGTGCTTCTTCTTTATCCATTTTACCATTGAGAAACATGAAAATTTCTTTATAGCCAACCGTATT
The DNA here is from genome assembly GCA_041751955.1 of Crocinitomicaceae bacterium. Lineage (GTDB taxonomy): Bacteria > Bacteroidota > Bacteroidia > Flavobacteriales_D > Crocinitomicaceae > UBA2040. Next base: position 13,481 of record JBGSIB010000064.1, on the reverse strand, counting down.
TAGACTTTGTAAATGTTCAAATTTTTGAACAGACATCACTTCATCGACCAAGCCATCTTTCATCATTTGAAGCACGCGTTCATCTATTCGTTCATACAATTCTTCGCGAGGCATATCGATAACGTAGCGTAGGATATTAAAATTTCGATTTTGTTTCTTATTGGTTCGGACCTCTTTCATGGTTTTTCCCGTCAATTCAATGATTTCTAAGGCACGAATGACACGATGCGGATTATCTAAATCGACTTCACTGGCATAAACGGGGTCTTTGTCGTACAATTCTTGTTTCAAAAAATTGATTCCTTTTTCGTCGAGTAAACTTTGATATTTCTCCTGTACGCTTTTGTCCGCCGGCAAGGGGTCGAGACCGTAACAAAGTGCATCAATAAACAAACCCGAGCCACCAACCGCGATTACTATATTTTTTTCAGAAAAGAGTTTTTCCAAAACTAGGAGTGCTTCTTTTTCAAATTGAGCGGCAGTTACCGGTGTTTTAATGGAATGTGAATCTATGAAATGATGGGGAATTCCATCTTGTTCTTCTAAGGAAGGTTTGGCTGTACCGATGGATATTTCTTTGTAAAATTGACGTGAGTCGACCGATAGAATTTCACAATTCAGTTCTTTTGCAAGGGCAATCGACAGGGCAGTTTTTCCGCTTGCTGTTGGACCTTGAATCACGATAAGATGTTGGTTTGGCATCATTTATATTCTTCAGAATATTGCAAGAAACGCGCGTAAATTTCACGAACGTATTTGTAAGTTATTGTCCCACGCATGGAGCCATGACGCACAACTGGATCACCATAAAATTCTTTTTTTGATAGTTGTAAAATCATTTCTTCTACGTTGTCGTCCCAAACATTAGGGTCTTTCCCGTATTTGGTGGCTAATCTCTGGGCGTCATACACGTGTCCTTGTCCGCAATTGTAACTAGCTAGCGCAAATTTTATTTTATTGAGTTCGCCAGAAATTGATTTCCAAGATTGAATATCGCGCTGCAATTTTTTCGCTCCACCCATAATTTGCACTTCAGGTGGAGAATCGGGATAAACACCAAATGTAGGTCCAATTTCAGGCATAAATTGCATCATGGAATAAGCTCCTCCAAATGAAATTGCATTAGGATCGAAACGGGATTCCTGATAGCTCAAAGCAGCTAACCAACGCCAATTGATATTGTGTTTTTTACCTGCCGCTTCAAACATGACTTTGTAATCAGTGAGCTTGCCTTTTCCTATATTTTGCGGTGTGCCTAGAGTTTCTGGTGTGCTTTCGAGATAGCCAATTTGACCCAATTCGAAATATTTGTGGTAGATGTATTTATAGACGGATGAAGCGGTGAATTCGGTTAGCCAAGCATCTAGTCTAGCCTTGAGCAATGGACTAGATTGCCGTAAACCAAAAGCAATTTTTTGTTTGGCAGAAATGGGGACGCTAACATCTAGATTGTCAAAAAAGCGCGCGTTGATTTGTGCTACATTTGCTTCAACGATAGTGTAGTCGATAATTCCTTCTGAAACTTCTTCAATTAGCTCGTCTGAACCTTTGATACCGTTTTCTTCTTGAATGTAAATGGTGTCACCAATTTCTTCTTGCAGCGTGACTAAACGGTCATGATAACTGGATTGTGCCCAAACGTTGACTTTTTTCCTGGCCAGTTGAGAAGGATCTGATATAAATGGCGCTCCTTCGATGGTGTCATTTATTTTTTTACGTTGCACCAAAACTTGAGGGATACTCATTAAAGGTGTGCTAAAGGCGATTGTTTTCTCTCTTTCTTTGTTTACGGTGAGATTACAGGCAAGTATGTCACCTTCGCCGCGTTTCATTTGTTCGAAAACATTGTCTAAGTTGTCGATGACTTTGACTTCCATTTCCACACCAATTTCTTTCGAGAATTCTTTGAGAATTTCATATTCGAAGCCCATGTCTTTTTCACGGTAATTGAAATATGTACTCGAACTATTTTCTGCTAAGACGATTAATTTTCCTCTCTTCAGAATCTTGTCTAAATCTAATTTGTGCTCTGTGAGATCAAAGGAAGGTTTCTCGGCAGGAGGTTCCATGACGCAGGAAAATAGAATAATTATCAGTAAAGCGCTGAGAATATATAATTTACCCTTAAAATGAATCATAGGATTACTTCAATTTAGAATGAAAGTTACTAATTTTTTAGCAATCAAATGGGTGCTGGTGAAAGAACCAAGTTATCGAAGTATGGCTTTGCGTCCGTCATGTACATTTCAAACGCTTTGATGATTTCAGATTTATTGTCATGAAATACAGACAAACCGTTTTTTAACTCATTTTCAAAAGAAATCCTGTGCGACACTCCTTGACATGCTTTGTATAGACCGTGTTCAAATTGATATTGGTACAACCAATTTTTCTCCATCATTTTAGTCATCACGAAGCGAAATTCACTTGAGAAATTATCTTGGTTCAAATCCACTGATTCGAAAAATTCTTGAATGAATTCGGAGAGTTCTTTTTCGTGAAAATCGTTCCATTTTTGGGCTAAAATATGATCGAAGTAGAGATCGATGGCTATGCCTGCAACTTTGGGAAGAGGTTTGTAAAGTATTTGGAGAAGATCGTGAACGGCAGGATGATTGTCAATATAGAAATCTATTCTTCGGTGTAAAAAAATGCCTTGTTGTGTGATATGACTGAAGTGTGATAAATCCTTTCCACGCACGAAGTCGCCAAAGAGATTGGCTAGCATGAGTTTTTTGTCGTTACGAGAGAAATAGAGATGTCCGAGGAAATTCATTCTCTAAATATACAGGAATGCCTCGAATTGGCGAATGGGTGTTTTTTTTTACCACTGATTGTAATGATGAATACTGTTTGTTTTGTAGTTAAAAACCACGAATAACACGAATCGTCCTCGGATGACCAGTAGGCACGAATGTTTTTTTTAAAGATAAGTTACGAATAACACGAATGGGCACGAATGTAATATTTTGGTTGTTCAAGGAAAAACCACGTAAACAACTTAACATCATTCGTGTTCATTCGTGTCATTCGTGGCAAAAAAAGCCAAAAAAAAACGCTCCAACATTTCTGTGGAGCGTTCCTTATTGTGATATTTTGATCAATATTCGTCTTCGTTGAAGAGGAAATCTTCGCGAGATGGATAATCCGGCCAAATTTCTTCGATACTCTCGTAAATGTCACCTTCGTCTTCTAAATCTTGCAAGTTTTCCACTACCTCTAATGGGGCTCCAGCACGAATAGCGAAGTCAATCAACTCATCTTTTGATGCCGGCCATGGCGCGTCTTCTAAATATGAGGCTAATTCAAGTGTCCAATACATTTTGTTGTTCGTTTAAATGTTTATTTTTCGGCAAAAGTAACCTTATTTTCAGAACTTCCAAATTTTATTAAGGAAAGTTTATGATTTAAAAATAAGCTGATGAAAAAAATTACATTCTAGGTGTCCATGGACTCTCCTCTGCACCCAAATCTTGCGATAATTTTCTGCTGAGAACAAAGAGATAATCACTAAGGCGATTCATGTATTGTGGCACAATATCTTCTACAGATTCGTGATGCATCAAATCAACGATAATGCGCTCTGCTCTCCGACAAATGCAACGAGCAACGTGTGTATGAGAAACGGTTGGATGTCCGCCTGGCAGAACGAAAGAACGCATTTCTGGCAATTCATTGTCCATTTCGTCCATCCATTGTTCAAGATTGAAAATATCCTCGTCGAATAGACCTGGGATTTTCATTTTTGATTTTTCTGGGTCGCTAGCTAGGTGAGAACCGATCGTAAAAAGGCGATCTTGAATTTCAAGAATTTGCTTTACGTATGTTTTATCGATTTCTTGGTCGCGAACCAAACCTAAATAGGAATTCAATTCGTCGACTGTGCCGTAACTTTCTATTCGCATGGACGATTTAGGAACGCGCGTTCCGCCTATAAGAGAAGTTTGTCCTTTGTCGCCTGTTTTGGTATATACTTTCATGAAATGAGTTCGTTCAATTGCTGTTTGAGTATGTCAATATTATTTTGTTTTCCTGCTGATCTTTTCTTTTTCCAGGATTCAGTCAGATAAACATGTTTGTTTTCCAAATAATTAAGTTGGAAAGTTAACCATCCTTTTTCATCAAATGTACGCGAATACAAATGCATTTCATTTCTTAGGTCATTTGCAATGTCAAAATAATCTTCTCGACCGAAATAATCATGATCGGCATCAGATAAAATTTGGTCGTAAATGTTTTGCGCGTCGTTGGTCGATTGAGTCGAATGAATCATTTCACAAATCAATTGAATTTCTTCATGTGAATAATTGAAAACGGGCAATTCTTTTCCGGCCATTTCGACTGCAAAACTTTCGTTTTCATGATGCTGATGAATAAAACCACTGTCATGGTAAAGTGCAGCCGTGCGAATTAGTTTGATTTCTCTTTCATTTAATTTTTCCTCTTTGGCAATTTCTAAGGCAACAGATTCTACACCTATGGTATGCTGAAGATTATGATAAAATAGATTTGTCGGAAGGTGTTTTTCTAATTTTTCAAGCACAAAAGCACGCATTTCTTCGAAATGAAAAGACGTAGAGGGTATGCTTTTATTTTGATTCATTAGTGTGACGACTAAATTAGGGAATTTTATACTATTCCCCGAAAATACTAGTCCATTTTTGCTAAGACTTCCTCGATAGAAAAATGATTTTCTTTGAGTTCCAAGATTCGTTGGATGACTCTGTCGACCGTTGCATCTGGACAAGAAGCTCCAGAACTGATAATGACACGCAAAGGATTTTTATTGAATTCAGGATGAATTTTTTGTTCTTCTTTTTTATGAATATCAAAGCTCGACCATTCCGTTTGAGAATGTAATTTACTTTCGTCTGTGATGAAATAGCATGGGAATTTTTGTTCCAACAATTCTACAAGATGAGTGGTATTTGAACTGTTGTACCCACCGACAACAATTGCTAGATCGGCTTCTACGTCCAAAAGTCCAATGGTTGCGCTTTGATTGTCGTTTGTGGCGTAACAAAGCGTATCACGTGTGTCGGCAATGTGATTTTTAATCGCGACTTCACCGTATTTGGTGACCATGGTTTGACGCAGAAAATCTGTAATTTCTTGCGTTTCTGTTGCCAGCATGGTGGTTTGATTTACGACTCCGATTTTTTCCAAATCTTTTTCTGGATTGAAATTATTGGAGAATTTCCCATCAAAAGTGTTGTTGAATTCTGTCAAATCCATTTTACCGAGAATGAAATCCGCAAGTTTTGTTGCTTCTTTCATGTCTTTGATGACCAAACTAGGCGCATTTTTTCGGCTGTGCGAAAATGTGGCTCTTGTTTCTTCGTGTTGGTATTTGCCGTGAATGATGATGGTATGATCCGTTTCACCCAGTTTTTCAGCCCTGTTCCAAACTTTTTCTACAAATGGACAAGTCGTGTTGTAGGCATTGGTTTGCACACCAATGTCGGAAAGAATTTTTTCGATTTCCAAAGAAGTTCCAAAGGCTGGAATAATGACGATATCCTCAGCTTTGATATCGCTCCAAGGAATGAGTTGATTTCCAGAAGTATCTTGGATGAATTCCAATCCGTGACTTTGCAAATCTTCGTTTACACCAGGATTATGAATCATTTGACTCAAAAGATAAATTCGTTTTCCCGGATTTTCAGCTATGGCTTTGTAGGAAATTTCAATGGCATTTTCTACTCCGTAGCAGAATCCGAAATGTCTAGGAATCAAAAATTGTACTGTTCCGAAATCCAATAGAGCAGGCGAGAAGTCCTTTTTTCTGGGGTCAGCAAGCTTTCTTTTGGCTTTGACTTCAGATATTATGGGTGACCGATAAAATGATGGGATCTCGAATTGTTTCATGCTTTTTTGAATAACACAAATGTAGAGAAATTGTTTCTTTAAAATATTAATGTAGTGTTTTGCATAAAAAAAGTCGAGGCGAAAAATAATTCAAATCAAAAAGTCGGGGCGAAAAATTTTTAGCCCCGACTTTTTTTAATAGATCTATCTACTCGAATAAATTTTTCAACTCGATTTTTTTTTCAAGAGTTTATAAGAATAATTGCATGTCCTTATTGTGTTTGACTCTGTATTTGAAATTTAGATTTTTATTCTCTTTAGGCTTGAGAGTGATCGTCCATTCAATTTTTCCAGTCTTCTCATTCAATTTACCTTTGTCTAAATCCAATGCAGAGATTTCAATTTCTGGATTGGTTGTGATTGGAATTTGGTCCAGAACGATGATTTCAATTGGTGTAGATTTCAAGTTGCGCATTTCAATGTTGTAGGACATGGTTCTTTCTTTCATGCTGCCAACAATTTTTTCTTTGCATTCATTTTTCATTAATGTGCGACGTACGATAATATTTGGATCTTTTCCTAAACTGAAATTAATCGTATCATCCAATTGTGAAGGATTCAAGTACGTTTCTCCAATATAGGTTCCGTCAAAGAAGATATTAGCCTGAGCTGGAACCAATTGTAAATCAGCTAAATCTGTTAATTCGGCAATGAGGTAGGCTTGTTGATCCAATTTCGGGATTGTGTAATAGCGGTAACTAGCTGGTATGTTAATGTTTTTAATTAAAACCATGTGTTGCTCGCTGTTGCTTTTTATAGAGTATGGCAAGTCGATTTGGAATTCAGCGGAAATCATGTGATCAACTACTGTTGTGAAATTAGCCGACGTCAAGGCGTTATAGGCAACTCCATTGTTGTTGGTGTAAACGGCGTCCATAAGCACTTCTTCCGCTTGCGTTGCAGGCGCATTGTCGTAATAATTTACATTTCTATTGATTTCTAAACTTTTCTTTTTTTCTGATCTGTCTTTTTCTTTCAACTGATAGTTGTTGTAGTCGATGTACCAAGGATGCATCGTTGGCAAAGTTTTATTCTGATACGGATTGTTCGTAGAAATATTCAATTGAATATCATCCCAATCTTCTCCTGAACTTTGAAACACTTGCGCTTTATAGTTCATGTTGATGTTCGCTTTCGCTACGTCTGCTTTCATGTCGTACAAAGGAGTCCATCCAGCTTGACTTACCAAATAAGAAATAATCATTTTTCCAGAAGAAGCTTCTTTAGAAGATAATGTCACTGTGATTCTGTGACTTGGGCCTTTCGGTTTGGGATTCAATTGTGCATCGGATTGGAAATTTCTCAAATTATTTAACCGTTCTGCCATACCTTGTTTTACTTCGTTTTTATCGGCACGTTGTTTATTCAGCATGGTTAATTTTTTGGTAATCTCGCCCATTTTTAGGGTGTAGTATTCAATGGCTTGTTTCAAAAGTTGGATAGAGTCGTTCACTTTTCCTTGACCTTTCATCGCGCCATTGTTTTGTAGAATATTTTTGGTGGCGGTGTACACATCAATATCATCTTGAATCTGTTGTAATTCATAATTGATATTCTTGATAGAATCGTTCAATTTGCTGATGTCTTGACGAACTTTCAAAGGCAAACCGTCCAATTTTACTTCTTCTGGTTTTGGGTAGAAAAGCGAATACTTCGAATCAATGATAATGACATTGCTACCGCTAGCAATCACTTGCAAACTGTTCGGATCTATTGTTGGACTAACGCCGTCTATGATCACTTTCGTAATACCAGATTTGATGGAATACGAAGCTTTCCGCTTTACCTGCGCACCTTGAGCATACACGGTAACTTCGGTAATGGTTGATTTGATGATGTCATCTTCGTTGCCTGCGAAGGCCTGTGTAGTAAGTACGAAACTGACGAGTGTAATAAGAAATGATTTGTACATGTTTATCCGTTTTTTTGGTCTGTACAGCCGAAGCTAACTTTCGTTCACTTATTTATTATTTCTCTATGCTGTTTCAAAAAATATATTCAAATACAATTCCCTCCATTCCATGAAAATCCATTTCCTTTTTGAAAATAAAACCTAGTTTTTTCAGGACTTGAATTGAGGCTGCATTTTGCTTTACAGCTCTACCTACTATACGCGTTATTTCGAATTTTTCTTTCGCCAACTCCAGACATTTTAATGCCGATTCGGTAGCATAACCTTTTCCCCAATGTTGTTGAAAGAAGCGAAAACCGATATCGTGTTCATCCCATTCTGGCGTATATTTGAGTCCACACCATCCGATGAATTCATCTGAATCTTTCAAAATAACGGCCCATCTACCGAAACCATATTTTAAATAGTGATCGTAGTTTTTGAGAAATTCTTCAGCAGCTTTTATATCTTTAAAAGGTTCATCACCCGTGTATTGGATAACTTCTGTGTTGGAATTCAATCGATAAAAACGTTCGGCATCTGAAATTTCAAATTCCCTCAATATCAGTCGGTTGGTCTCAGCGATTGGATTCATTTTTATTTTTTTGTTCAAAAAGCACCAGTACATTTCCTTCTTCAAAACCTCCGTATATTTTGTTGACGAAAACTATCCATTGAGGAATACTGTGTTTCACTTCGACGAATCCTTTCTCTAAAAATAAATTCACGGAATCGTGGTTTAAATCATATTTCTGAATAACAAGTAGATTTTTTTTATTCTCTATAAAAGCATTCATATCCTGCTGTAATAAACTATCCAAAAAGACAAACTGCATATCTTTTTCTGAGTAAATGTTGTTTTCTTCACTCCAAGGTGAATAAGGATTGGCATAAGGCGTATGAATGAGATTTATAGCTTCATTCTTATAGTTTTTGTGAATGAAGGAAGTCAGTTCGATATAACCAAGTCCAGCAGATTTTTGTGACATTACGGCTAAACCGAGCACGTTTACCAGCGCCAAAAGAACGAAAAAAGCTCGAGCAGGTCGCCAAATCGGGAGGTGATTTTTTATTTCTAAGTAGCCATGAATCAGAAGAATAGGAAAGAAGTAGATCATCGGAAACAGAAAGCGCATTTCTTTGTGCGCCACGATGGAGTGTCCAATCAAAAAGGTAAAGAAAATCCAAATGAAAAGGTTTTTGGGCTGTTTGACAATTAAAACGATTAATGCGATGGTCAGAGGAATTCCAACAATCAAACTGGGGGCGAGAAGCAATTTTTGGAGATAAAAATACCAAGGAGATTTTCCGAAATTAGAGGCAGCATCTTGCAGAATATTTAGGTCGAAATAATGCCATGGAGTGAAAACGAATTCACCGTAAAACCAATTGTCAATTAAAATCCCGATGCATAAAATGAAGAGGAAGGGCAGCAATATTTGCACGTAGAAAATCCATTTTTCTTTTTGCGTAAAAATCAACCAAAGTCCGAAACCTACAATGGCAAAAGCGATTTGAAAGCGAAAAAGGAAACTGAAACCCAAAACAATTCCTATCAAAAAAGTCTCTTTTCGATTTCGAAGAAAAAGTGCCATGGCGAGGAGGAAAAGCAGCGCTGACCAAGTTTCTGATGAAAACCGGACTGAAACAAAGGGAATGAACCAAAGAAAATAAGAGAGCAAATGATAGGTGATTTTGCTTCGTTCATTGGTGAAGAATTTCTCCGTTTGCTTCACAAAAAATCGGATGACGAACAAAGCCAAAACGGCCGTCATCAATCGCAAAATCAAAGTCAAGGTATAAGGCGATTCGTTGCCGAGAACCGATAAACTTTTTTGCACGACAAAAGCCAATCCAGGTTGAATAGCCGAGCGCATTTTGGCTTTGTATTCCCACGGGAGACTCTGCGCGGTGCGGTGTCCCATTTTGTATTCCGAAAATTCAATGATTTGAAAATGTTCATCGGCGTGGAAATAGCCTTTGCTGTTGATGGCGGTGATGACATAGATAAGAATGGCAACAACGAAGATGTTCTTATTCTTGAAAAAGGACTTATCTAAAAACATGCAATGTCAATCAATTATTTTCCAATTGTTTTCTCAAAAATACATAAAGCGATTTGTCTACGCTCATACCTTCTTTTCTATTTTCACGCCAGCCTATAAAACATCATTCCTGTTAAGTGGTATTTTTAAAAAGCTAAAACAATTTAAATCAAATCCATCGAGAAAATCAAACAAGTTATTTATCACCACCCTGTCACCAATAAACCTCTGGCTGCTTTTACGCTGCATTTCTGGAAGCGGGAATAGGCGGCGGCGGCTCGGGAGCGAATCTGTTCGTTGGTTTCACCAATGACGTAACCTGATAATGCGTCGTGTATGGTGTAAGCTTCAGGTGCCATGAAATTGGTGGACCAAACCAGTGGATTGGCTTTGGCTTGTCCCATGTGATAGCTGTAATATTTTTTGCTCAAGCAAGCGAGAATAATAGCATCTCTCGATTTTCCATCCACATTTGCATAACTTTCGTCTACCCGGAAATCCATCAGTCCATTGTGTCCGATATAAGCGCATAGGCTCGAATTGCCATCAATGCCTATTGTTCTATCAGAAAGTTGAACGGTGTCTTTTATGAAACCTGAAGTAGCCTGGAAAAAATCTCGTGTGCACGCTTCAATGTATTTTCCATTGTATGCATCGGCCACCAGATAGAATTTTTTGCTCATGTGTTTGAAAACAATGCGTTCCATCAAGGTAGAGTCTATTTTTTGACTTTTAATGAACTTCCATTCCTTGCTTTTTTTGAAATACGTTCGAATGCCATATCCGCAACCCCAATACAAATTGTTGTTGGGATCTTGACCGTTGCCAATCGCTTTGGGCACAGGAACGATACCTTGGTATTGGTTGTCGCAAAGGGCAACGAAGATGTGAATGGTTTTGTAGGTGGAGTCGAAATCGGTACTATTGGCTAATTCGGGGCCATCTGGAAGTGACTTAATGATTGGAAAAGCATATTCTTTCTTCTTATCAACTGTTTTTTTTGCGGAGTTGGATTGACAACTCAAAAAAGCCGCGAGTAAAATTAAAATCGAGAATACAAGTGTCTTCATTTGAACCGAGTTTCGGGTATAACGTAATTATGTTAGATTGAGTACATCTATTACAATGTGAAGTTCATTTCTAATTTGGAATGCGACAAAAAAATGCCGGATTAATTCTCTTTGCATCCCATAAACTTGATTACTTTTGAGTTTTCTGGCGTAAAATTTGAAACGAATAAACAAGCTTAAGTCTACAGATATGCATTTGAATCGTTTCTTTTTGTTGATTTTTCTCGGTTTATTTCTGTTTTCTTGTGATTCGGACGTTCAGACGACGGATGAAGACTCAATTGAAGTTCAGGAAGGACCCCAACAGGTTGACGAATCAGAAATCCTTGAACCCGAGCCAGAACCGATTCCTGTGACGTACCATTTGCTTTGCGTGAAAGATACCTTGGATTGGTTGATGCAACTTCCAGCGGAACATTTAGATAATATTTTGCTCATCAATAGATTGAACAAGAGTTATTTAGCGAAACGAGATTCGGTCGTTGTGCCGGATACTTTGGTGGCAGATAAAAATTGGTATTGTCCCTTTCCGAATAGAATAGATTCTTTAAAAGAGATCAATAAAATCGTCTATGTTTCTCGTTTTGCGCAAGCTTTTGTGGCCTATGAAAATGGTCAACGCATGAATTGGGGACCCGTAAGCACTGGAAAAAGTACGACGCAAACACCAAATGGATTGTTTTCTACCAACTGGAAATCGAAGCAAAATACTTCATCGGTTAATTCTTCTTGGATATTGAACTGGTATTTCAACATTGCGAATTATGAAGGAATTGCCTTTCATGAATACGCTTTACCCGGTGTGGCTGCTTCGCACGGTTGCATACGCATGTACGCGGATGATGCGAAATGGCTGTACGATTGGGCGAATCAGTGGATTTTGGACGATAGTTTGAAAATTTTAGCCAATGGAACTCCTGTTATAGTGTTTGACCAATATCCATACAATGAACGTCGACCGTGGTGGTATTTGCCAGAAAACAATTTGTATTTGACTAAAAATGCTTCGCAAATGATGCAGGTTTATTATCCGTATCGAGACAAAATTCTGGACAGACAAACGGTATATCAAAAAGAAAAGGAACTCCGCGAAATACGAAAAATGGCGAAAGACTCGCTTATTTCTTCACTAAAATAATGCGTTGGTACATCTGCATTTTTTGTGCAATAGAAAAGGGGAGAAGTGAACCGGCTATCGTGTTTTTGATGAGGTTTTTGGACATCACCCAATACACCATTTTCGCAATGAAAGGACGCTTGAAGTATTTGTTGGCTATGCGATGGAAACGTTTTAAGTTGGGCAGAATAGCATAAGAAATGTCATCGTTCATTTCCACTTTAAAACCAACTTTCTCCGCCAAGGCAATCCATTGAGAAATGCTGTGTCCAAAATTGACACCCATCGTTTTCTCTACCAAATAACCTGCTTTTTTCTGGTCTTCGCTGAGTGATTCAAATTTATCGGAACGAAATCCTTCAAATAACATGAATTTTCCGCCAGGTTTCAAAACGCGACAAACTTCTGAAAGCACAACTTCTGGTGTATCGGTGTGGCACGCGGATTCCATTTCAAAAACAAGGTCGAAACAATTGTCGGCAAAACGGATGTCGTGAAAGTCGCCGTATTGAAGCGTCAGATTGCCCAATTTAGCTGCTTTTTCTTTCGCTCGTTTGATGTGTTTGGAAGTGATATCGATTCCTTTGAAATTGATTTCGGGATATTTTTTGGCCAAATAATCCGAGTTAAAACCCATGCCGCAACCTAGTTCAAGGACACATTCTGTTTCGTTGGAGATCAATTCGCTGATTTCTTTCACCTGCTGGTAATAGCCATCGGTATTGAAAACGCCATCGTAGTTCAAGGCCATGTGCACAGAATCTTCTTTGGAATGCACCAGTCGGTAACCCCAATTGCTGTCGTCAAAATACTTTTGGATTTTAGATTTGTCGAGATTCTCAGCCAGAATTTTCTCTGTGTTGAAAATTTTATCGATTACCGCCAATTGACCTTTTAAGTTTTCTTCCTTTTCGAAAAACGCGTCGTTCATGAGGGCAAAAATAACTAGTTTTCTGGAAGTTGTTTCGATGTTTTTGCACCTTCATATTCTATCATGGCAATTTTTCGGTCACTTCCCCAGCGATATGCACCGATAATACCTGTGGAGCGAATCACACGATGACATGGAATCAAGTAAACAATGGTGGAGAACCTTTAGCCATTCAAAACGCTCTAGACACTTTGGGTGACTCAATTTTTTCAGCAATTTCGCCATAAGTGCTCAATTCTCCTTCAGCAATTTGCAGGAGTGCCGACCACACTTTCAATTGAAAATCGGTCCCTTTCAAATGAAGTTTGAGTTGTTTTAAATCTTTTTCGGCTTTGGAGAAAAATACATGTAGATTATTCAGATGGTCACTCGCTTTTTCTTTAAAAATAGCTTCTGGAAATGACTGTTTTAATAGAATGAGAGCCGTTTCTTTCGAGTCTTCAAACGCAAGGTGACAAATTCCTTTTTCGGTGGATGCGGCCAAATATTCACCAAAAGGAGAGTCTTGGAATTGAAAATTGATGTTCAGCTTTTGACCACCATTTTTGTATTCTCCTGG
>JBGSIB010000063.1:0-4126 GCA_041751955.1 Crocinitomicaceae bacterium | reverse complement strand
AGGCTTAAAACATGTATATTTATCAAAAAAACGGTTGGGTTGGAATCAGGAAATGGGTTTTTAGACGAACTGCCGTTACCAACAATCTAAGATGATATGAAAAAACACATTTATTTATTTTGCTTTTTGATCATATTAATATCCTGTAATAAGAAAACACTGCAAGATCCTCTGCCACCCAAAACCAATAATAACTTAAAGTATTTTGGTTATACGCTGATTGATGTTTTTTGGGACGATCCAACTGATAATTCGGACAAAACAAACTACATTGATGAGATTCACGAATTTGCAAATATAGCGGACATATTGGTGGTTGATCCGACTGACAATATTGTTGACAGAATAAATGTATTTGGTAGTTACAACGTGCAAGCGATTCTACATTTGAGCGAGATATTTTTTGAACAAAAATCGGTAGGTGGAGATTTAAGTGGAGTCATTTACGGACTAAGGGGGGATTACCAAGAAAGATGGGATAACTTTATTACAACAAATAACTTGCTTTTGAATAGTGAAAAAATCTCGTGTCTATACATAGGAGAAGAACCAGCATGGAACGGAATTTCTGAGGTTGATTTTACGTTAGCTTGCGATTACGCCAAACAAACGATTCCAAACGTTCCTATTCTTAATGTAGAAGCTTTTGCAGCAATAAATCAACTGTATACGCCGAATAGTGTTGATTATGTCGGATTCGACCATTATTTTTTAAAGCAACCCTCTCAGAATTCAGAATTTCAACTGGAATACTCCACATTGAAAGATAAAATGAAGTCACATCAAAAAATAATGCTCATTATGGATGCACACTGGATAAAAAACTTTCATGGCAGTTCGGGGATTAGTAAAAACGACATGGACTTTATCGCTAGAGATTATTACAACATGGCTAATCAAGACACAAGTGTGGTTGGAATTATTGGATATTTTTGGCCAAGTGGGTTTGATTTTAAAAATTCCATTGGAGCCAGAAATCTTCCTGAACACATTTTGGATGAACATAAAAATATTGGTAAAGTCATAACTGGTAAATGATGAAAACGTCTAAAATAACCTCAACGATAATATCCTTGTTTTTTTGTTCCACTCTTTTCTCTCAAATGAAGGAAAGAGGTAATGTTAATCTACACTTTGGCTCACTTGCCATTTATTCAACCTACTCAGTAGGCTATGAAAGTCCTTCTTTACTATCGAAAGACAAACATCATTTGACAATGAATATGCGTTTGGGAGGTTGGTCAGCATCTGTTCTTAATAAAAATAATGGTTCACTTACATCAGTAGGCGGAACATATTTATTTGGAAATAAGCATTGTCTTGAATTTTCGTCCGACCTGGTCTTTCATTTTGATAAAGGATTGAAAGGGCAACCACTAACTTATATCGGAACCACTTACAGACCATTTTTAGGATACAGATGGCAAAATCCAGAAAATAGATTTCTAGCTAGGTTTGGAGTTGGATGGTATGAAATTATCCAATTTGGAATTGGTTTTAAAATATAAAAAGTTGGTAACACAAGCTAAGAAAACATAGCCGCCCTGCGGGACGGCAACGTTTCTTAGCTTTGTCCGTTATCGGCAATTAAAAGAAGTACAAACCAATAAAAAACGAACATTATGAACAAACCAATCACAACAAATTTATTCAGTTTTAAAACTTTTCGTTCACCAGATAAAGTAGATCCAACTACTTTGGGTGCGTTTCTGATTGAACATCCTAATTTAGCGTTGAGTAAATTTAACACTTGCCCTGTGCCAACAGGCCGAGCAAATGAATCCAACCAAGCATTTACAAGTTTTTTAGATAGTTTTGGTGCTGCCACTAATTATAAGCAAATAAGAGAAATTGATACTGAATTTTATGACTTCTCAAGCGTACTTATGCTGCAAAAGCGAAACGACAGTTCAAAAAAACCGCTTGACATTACAATACCTCGACCACTATCAGAGGATTTGATGGCAAAAATTTGGGACGAATTATTTTACCAAGTATCCACTCAAAAAACACAAACTGTTCGACAGGCATGTATTCAAATGATTTTAGCGCAACATTACGCTTCGAATCATACTACATTGGATTTAAAAGATTTTGCTCAATTGACAATTCGGATTCCTTTCGTGGTGCTAGAATGCTTTAAGCCTTGGCAGTTTAATTTATGTGGTGGTAAACTCTTTGGTGTACATAATTTGGGTATTCAAGAATATAGAAGAGTAGAACAAACGTTATGTTGTTACGTTCCTGGCGAGGTTTCGCACATTGAAAATGTAATGGCTAAGGAATACAAGGAAAAAAGTACACGAAACCTATTAAGAACGGAATATACAACCGAACTAACTACTGAAACAGAAATAGAAAACATAAACGACACTACTTCAACTGAGCGGAATGAGATTAGCACAGAAATAGCCAAAGAACTTCAAAAAGACAAGTCATTCGACATCAGCGGTTCGGTGACGTACTCAAAAGACTCTAAGGTTTATGGTTCTATTACAGCCAATGTGAGTACAGGCTACTCGAGCAACAATTCTTCTTCACAATCCAATACCGAAGCCAAAAACTACGCAAAAGAAGTAACAGAAAGAGCATTGGAAAGAGTGGTTCAAAAAACCTCAGAAAAGCGAACCTACAAAATGATTAAGGAATATGAGGAAAATAACAAACATGGCTTTGATAATAGAAATGGCGACAAACACATAACTGGCGTATATCGTTGGGTGGATAAAATTTACGATAATCAATTAGTAAATTATGGTAAACGATTGATTTTTGAATCAGATATTCCTAATCCATCAGCTTTTTATAAAAAAACATTGAAATGGAAGTCAAAAGATAGTGAAGCTGCTCAAAATGTGCTCACCCCGCCAAAAACTTTAGCCGAATTTGGATTAAATGCATGGTCTGATGTAACAAACGAAAGTATAACTCCTGCATTATTAGAATATGGTATTTCAGTTGAACCATATTCTGAAAGTGTCTTGTATAAAGATGTTGCATTTAATGCAGAAACTGAACATAAATCAAATACAAAAACCGACATACAAACAGCCATTCTGGTTGACACTGGCTATGTTGCAGATAGAATAGATGGAATCGGAAGTTTTCAGCATAATGGGAGCATTAATACCAAAGCATATTTAAGAATCAATATTGCCAATGCAGAAGTTTATCGAGGCGATTACAATTCTGGATCAAATCAAACAGATACTTTTCCCATAAATATTGACTTAAGTCCAAATGTTGTAGGTTCAATTTCATTTTCTGTTTCATACCGACAAACCCGAAATTATAGCGGATCTTTCAAGGTTAAAATGATTTCCGACCCTGCATTGTTTCGGGATTGGCAAGAGGAAACACTTTTGGCATTGCAAACCGCATATCAAGGTAAATTAGATGCATATAATGAAGAACTTAAATTGCAACAAGCTGCACTTGAAGCTGAAAAAGACCAAGAAGAGAATACGAAAAGCACCAACCCTGCGCTAAACAGAATTATCGAAGAACGAGAATTGAAACGCATTTGCATAGAAATGATGAGCAAGCCTTATTGTTATGATTTTGGCAAAAACTTCAACGAATGCAAAACATACAATTGTCAATCTGAATGCGGTGAGAATGAGGCTGTAGTTCCCAATATTGTACAAAATGAAGCCTTGGAGAAATACGCCAAATTCATCAAATTTTTTGAAACTGCTTTTCAATGGGAAATTCTTTCTTACACATTTTTTCCATATTATTACAATCAAAAATGTGATTGGTCAGAATTACTTCAATTAAAAAATGATGACCCTATTTTTGAAGCGTTTCTACAAAGTGGAATGGCAAAATTAACTGTTCCAGTGCGACCTCAATTTGAAAAAGCAGTCATGTTTTATATGGAAACGGGCGAAATATATTTAGATGGAGATTTAATCCCTGCAACGGCTGATGACCGCTATGAAGCTTTACTGAAAGATTTGGGTAACCAAGATGAAACAACTGTTGAAGGCACTTGGCAAACACGCGTTCCATCAACCTTAACAATAATCCAAGCAAAATCCACCTATTATGAAGATGAAAAAGGCTTGCCTTGTTGCGATGATTCGGATGAGATTTTCATAGGAAAAGAAGATACATTACAAAA
>JBGSIB010000062.1:0-3335 GCA_041751955.1 Crocinitomicaceae bacterium | reverse complement strand
AACTCTATTGCAACACTCCCGTGAGGTTGCCAATATGTGTGCCATCATGGCTGCAGAACTTGGTTTGAATGTAAAAATTGCGAAAAGAGCTGGACTATTGCACGATATTGGAAAAGTGCCGGATGAAGAACCTGAATTGCCGCATGCTATTTTGGGGATGAAAATCGCTGAGAAATATGGTGAAAAACCAGAAGTGTTGAACGCTATTGGTGCCCATCACGATGAAATTGAAATGACTTCTATGATCTCACCAATTATTCAGATTTGTGACTCTATTTCTGGAGCACGACCTGGAGCACGACGCGAAATCGTTGAATCGTATATCAAACGTATCAAGGAATTAGAGAATCTTGCATTGGCATACGATGGTGTGAGCAGTGCCTTCGCTTTACAAGCTGGACGTGAATTGCGTATCATGGTTGAAAGCGAGAAAGTAACCGATTTAAGAGCAGACGAATTAAGTTTCGCTATTTCGCAACAAATTCAAACGGAAATGACTTATCCTGGACAGGTGAAAGTAACCGTGATTCGCGAAAAGCGAGCCGTGAATTATGCGAAATAATAGGAAATAAAAGCAAAAACTATTCAAGAGGTACAATCCCGAAAACTATCGGATTGTACCTCTTTTGCTATCCGATGAAATGAGATGAAGTTTTTGCCGTTTTAGAAAGTATCAATGCGAAGTATTTGGAAAAATTCTGAATTTGTGCGCTCCGTCACCACTTTGATGACTGGAACTGTTCTCGCTCAGTTAATTTCCTATTTGGTCTATCCACTAATCACCCGAATTTATTCTCCGGAAGAAATGGGTGAATTGGGTTTATACATGCGTTGGATTCCTTTCATTGCAGCAATAGCAACTGCGAGATACGAGTTGGCAATTCCACTTCCTAAAGAAGATGCCAAAGCCATGCAATTGTATCGCCTTTCTTTGAAAATTGCCACGACCGTCATCGGCGCTACTTTTCTGTTTTTCTGCCTCTATTATATCTTCAAAGGTTGGACTGACTCCAATGTTTACTTTGGAATTTTAGTGGTTCTAAGTGCCTATATTACCGTTTGGATTCAAAATGGAACCTCATGGGCGGTTCGAAAAAAGGAGTTCAAAAGTATTTCCTATCAGTGCATCACCAATTCTTTTGGCGTGAATGGATTTCGCTATTTGTTTGGCGTTTTGGGTTGGGGACCTTTTGGTCTTTTGTTCGGAACTTTCCTCGGAATGGGATTGTCCTCAATAAAGTTTATTAATAATTTTTTCAAATTTAAAAAAAGGCATGAGTCCAATTCTCAGCCGACTTTACTGCGACCAATTGCCAAAGAATACAGTATTTATCCAAAAATAAATTTACCCCATACACTATTGGATTTAGGAATAGATTTGACCATCGCAGCTTTCATTGTCCTTTATTTTGATAAGTCGTCATTCGGATCTTTCAGTCACGCGTATTTGATGTTGAAACTTCCTATTTCTATCATGGGACAATCCGTTGGGCAAGTATTTTACCAACGTTGCTCAGAGAAAATCAATAGAGGAGAATCCATCTACCCGGAGTTTCTCAAGACGTCCAAAGTTCTGTTTTTAATTGGAATCGTGCCATTTACAGTTCTCTTTTTCCTTGGAGATTGGATTTTTCCGTTCGTTTTTGGGCCAGAATGGGTTGAATCAGGCCAATTCGCAGAATGGATGGCACCTTTTCTATTTCTCAATTTTGTTCTTTCGCCATTGTCGACTATAGTATTGGTATTGAAAAGACAAACAGAAGCATTTTGGATTGGTGTGTTCGTCGCTTCGATTCAATTGTTCAGTTTTGGTGTTCTTCCTTTGTGGAATTATACATTGATAGAAGTTATCGAATTTAATTTCCTTGCCTTGACGATAGTTTTGTTTGGCGTTTATTTTATTTACAAGCATTTTACAGAAATCGGTATTCGAATTCGCAGTTGAAAGGATGGATTCGGTACAAAAAATTATCTTTACCTCAAAAACTTGAAAGTTTCAAAAGATCAATGGCAGAATAGATCTGAGTTTTCGAAGAATACTTTGAAACTGATTTCAGGTACCGTAATCGCTCAAGCATTGAGTATTCTGGTTTCCCCATTGCTTTCCAGACTTTATACGCCAACTGAATTTGGACTTTTTACACTGGTAACATCTATTTTTTCTATGCTAGCGCTCATATCAGGAGGAAGATATGAAGTGGCCATTCTCTTGCCGAAAAAGAAAACAGATTCGGTGAATTTACTAGCGCTTTCATTCGCAAGCAATTTCTTTTTTCTGATACTTTTCTATTTTGTTCTTGCTGTTCTAGATATATTCTGGGGACTCAATAAATTAGGGATTTGGTATTATTTGTTGCCCATTTTTGTTTTCCTAGTTGGCATGAGTCAAAGTCTTACTTCTTGGTTCAACAGAAGAAAAAAGTACCGAGAAATGGTTTATTTCAGAGTAAGTCAATCATTTTTTAATAATGGTTTAGCCGTCTTGAACGGATTTGCAAAATGGGCTATGAACGGACTTTTAACCGCTTTCCTTTTGTCTGGAATCATTTCCTTTTTCGTTCTTATCTTTCAACTCAAAGAGGACAGAAAACTCATCTTAAAATGTGTTTCGAAAAAAAGAATGAAAGAAATGGCGAAAAAATACGACCGTTTTCCAAAGTTCAATTCTTTCCAAAGCTTGCTCGATGCCTACCAAATCAATGGATTAATCTATCTCATTTCTATTTTATTTGGACAGTATTTCGTTGGAATATTTGCCATTGCCATACGTATCATGTTTGTTCCTATGAATTTAATTGGTAGTTCAATTTCTCAAGTTTTTTACCAAGAAGCCAGTGATTTGGAAAAAGAAGGAAAGCCTCTCGTGCCTTTGATGCGAAAAACGGCCTTGCAATCTGCAGTCTTGATTAGCCCCGTACTGATTATAATCTTATTGTTTGGTCCACAACTTTTTGGTTTTGTTTTTGGTGATGTTTGGGCAGATTCTGGTAGAATGGCACAGTATCTTTGTCCCTGGATTTGTCTGGATTTTATTCGCGCACCTCTCTCTCAGGTACCATTGATCATCAACAGACAAAAAGAAATGCTAACATTCACGATTGTGAGTAATGTGCTTATTTTGATTGTTTTCATAGGTGGTGGAATGCTTTTCAAAGATTTAAGCATGATATTGATCCTCGTTTCCGCTGTTCAGGTGGTGTATATGACTTCTCTTTTGTATTGGATTTTTAAAGTGGCAGCATCACACGACAATAAACAGTCCCTTGCCTAAACTTGTTTTGTAACTTTGCGACCAGAAAAATTTTGAAAAGCAATTCCATCATACGACTCATCAA
>JBGSIB010000061.1:0-114700 GCA_041751955.1 Crocinitomicaceae bacterium | reverse complement strand
CTTATTGGATGATGAAATTCAAGGTTATCGAACCTATTATCAGTCCCTCATAATTCTTTTCAGCGTCCATTTTTTATTGCTGATTACAGCACGCTTGATATTCACAAACTGGATAGTTTCGCAAATTCATAAAGGTCAACATGGATTCAAAACCTTACTCATTGGTGGAAGTGAAAAAGCAGTATCTATCTACAATGAAATCAGTCAATTACCAAAGGGAAATGGCAATAATTTTATCGGTTTTGTGAATTTGAACGGGATCGACAAACTGCTGGAAAGTAAAATACCCTACTTGGGCCATGCAGATGAATTGGAAAAGATTTTAGCCGAAAACGAATTGGATGAAGTAATTATTGCTTTAGAAAGTACTGAACACGAGCGTTTACAGCATATTATTGCTAGAATTAATGGCAGAAATGTCAGAATAAAAATCTTGTCGGATATGTATGACATTCTTTCTGGTTCAGTAAAAATGACAAATATTTACGGTGCTTTGCTGATGGAGGTCAATACGGATGCCATGCCGATTTGGCAGCAACTCACCAAGAGATTAGTCGATATTGTTCTCTCTTTGATTTCTATTATTATCCTCATTCCCGTTTATATTGTTTTGGCCATAATGGTGAAAATGGGATCTAAAGGACCAATTTTCTATCGGCAAGAAAGAGTTGGAAGAAATGGTAGATTATTTAAAATCATTAAGTTCCGTACCATGTATCTCGATTCTGAGAGCAACGGTCCGCAACTTTCTAGTGAAAATGATCCCCGCATTACACCAAGTGGAAAAATTATGCGAAAAATGCGTTTGGATGAGTTTCCACAGTTTTTCAATGTATTGGTCGGTGAAATGTCCTTAGTGGGGCCGCGACCTGAACGCACATTTTTCATTGATCAGATAAAAAAAGTAGAGCCACAGTTTTTGCAATTGACCAATGTCCGTCCAGGGATTACATCTTGGGGACAAGTAAAATTTGGCTACGCAGAAAATGTAGAGCAAATGCTTCAGCGTATGAAATTTGACCTTCTTTACTTGAAAAACAGAAGTTTAGCACTCGATTTTAAAATTATGCTTTATACGATTACGATTATTTTCAAAGGAACTGGAAAGTGAGTTAAGCGATTTTCAAGTTAAACATTTCTTTGCTTTCCAAGCGTCCAACCAATGTGTCTCCGATAGTCACAGGGCCAACACCAGCTGGAGTTCCCGTATAGATTAAATCACCGACTTTTAAGGTGTTGAATTGAGATAAATAGGCGATGAGCTTATCAAATGAAAAAATCATGTCGGAAGACTTTCCCTTTTGAACCGTTGTACCATTCAAATCCAGTTCAAACGAAATATCGGATAGATTTAAATCTTTTTTATTAATCCAAGTATGTCCAATAGGAGCTGAGTTCTCCCAGGATTTGGCCAATTCCCAAGGCCAGCCATTCTTTTTACACTCACTTTGTAAATCCCGAGCCGTGAAATCTATACCTAAACCAATTTCTTCGTAGTATTTATGTGCGAATTCTTCTTGAATATTTTTACCAACGCGAGAGATACGAACAACCAATTCGCATTCATAATGCAAATCCTCTGTGAATTTCGGATAGTAGAATTCGTTTCCTTTTAGCAGGGCTGTATCTGGTTTCATAAAAAACAAGGGTTGTGCAGGCACTTCTGCATTCATCTCTTTGGCGTGCTCGCTATAGTTTCTTCCAATACAGAATATTTTCATGACTTGAATTTATTTTTAAGTTGGTCCAATTTATCTTCCAAGCTTTTGCTTTCCTTTTCTTTGTTTTCCTGTTTTTGCTGTGTTTCAATTTTTTTCAAACGATTGACTTCTGCTTTCAAAATCTGTTTGGTATGCAAAGGGAAATCAGCATTGAGCATCCAACCGTGATATCCAGGTTCAGTTTTCATGATTTCTTGAACTGTTTTTCCTCTGTTTTTTCCAAAGTTATACAGAACCTCATCTTTATCATTTTTGGCGAGTCGACCAGCAAAATCAGCACGTGAAAAATCGTGAGCAAGTGTAAATTCAGATAAAAAATCCATATCTGTCTTTAATTCTGGATAACGTTCCAGTTGCGCGTTGAGAATTTCCCAAGTTGCTGTTGCATCTGCCAATGCGGAGTGTGCATTTTCCAAAGTATTTCCACAATAAAATTTATAGGCTGCGCTAAGTGTGCGTTGTTCCATCTTGTGAAAGATATTCTGTACATCTACGAACTTAGATTCTGAAATATCGAATTCTGGATCAACGCGAAGCATTTCTTCCACTAAAACAGGGACATCAAAGCGATTGGAATTGTATCCTCCGAAATCACAACCATCAACAAATGCTTTGACAGCAGGTGCTATATCCTTGAAGGTCGGTTCATTAATCAATTCCTCATTCGATATGCCGTGAATGGCCATATTCTCTGCTGTCATTTTTATTCCAGGATTGACGCGACTTAGATAGGTTTCCTGATTTCCATCGGGGTGAATTTTGAGAATTGCAATTTCAATAATTTTGTCCTGCGTAATGTTGATACCAGTCGTTTCTAAATCGAAAATAGCCAATGGTTTTTGAAGTTGAATTCTCATGTTTACTTTTTGGATAAAGGTATAAATTATTTGAGCGCTGGTTAAAAGAAAAAAGCCCAATTTTCATTAGAAAATTGGGCTCAATTGGGTTTTTAGTTGTTTTGTTTATTCGGTAATCACTTCAACGTATTGGTAAACTTTATATTTTTTTCTGTTTCCGGCATCGTCTTGGTATTCAGGACCAGCGACAACCGCATCTCTTATCGTCACGACTACTTTTTCATTGAAACTTGTGTTCTCTTGGAAATACGTCATGATATCGTATTTGATATTCTCAGCACGCAAACGACTTAATTTCTCATTGGTTTCGTACGTTTTAGTCGGAACTTTTGAGGCGGAAGAATAAACGTTTATCGCAATCACTGTACGTCCAGCTTTCATTTGACGTTCAATCTCCTTCACGAAAGTTTTGAAATCTCCTTTTTTCGGATTGATTTTGTTACCATTGTACTCAAAGAAGTGTTTGTATTTTGGGTTACCAAATGACGGGACTTCCACAGTACCAGTGTTTTGATTATTTGGTTTCGTAGGATCAACGGGGTCTACTTTTGGTTTCGTAGGATCGATAGGGTCTACTTTTGGTTTCGTAGGATCGATAGGATCTACTTTTGGTTTAGTAGGATCAATTGGTTCAACGATAGCAACATCTGGTGGAGCAGTCTCCGTGGCTTTGATGTCTTTGATGTTTTTCACATCTAAAGTTATATCTCTAAAGATTTCGGAATATTCTACATCACAAGCTGTTTTTACTTTTTCACGGTAAATTTCTCTTTTTTGGTTGTCAAAAGTATAAATCAACTCATATTCTTTACATGGCTGCATGGAACTAAAGTAAACACCGTCTCTCAATCGCGGAAAAACCGTTATGGAATTTTCTTCATCGCAATTCAAACAATTTATCGTAATGGCAACATCTTCAGGGATAGGATCATTATCCACAGTTTTGATTTGCCCTTTCAATACAGCAATATTTTGAGTCGTTATTTCAGTGTTTTTCACTTCATATATATCCTTTTCCCCTTGGCCATCTTTACGGAAAGAAGTCAAGAAACCTCTCAATCCATCGACTGTCGTTGTATAGTAAATATCGTCACCAGTTGAGTTCAAAGGATAGCCCATATTGATTGGTGCTGACCAGTTGTTTTGTTCATCTCTTCTTGTAATAAATACATCAAAATCTCCCATGGATAATGGACCATTACTGGAGAAAAACAGTGTTTTGTTATCAATCGCTACAAAAGGTGCATCTTCGTCATAAGGAGTATTTACAGAAGGACCAAGGTTTATTGGCTCACTCCAAGACCCGTCTGGTAGACGAACTACGCGGTAGATGTCACGACCACCAAACCCTCCAGGACGATCGGAGGTAAAGTATAAATTTTGACCATCCGTTGTTACATAACAATGTGGTTCCCAGTATTCTGTATTGATTCTTTTGTCGTTCAAGTATTGAATTTCTTGGAAACGGTTGGTGGTGAAATCAGAGTAATAAATATCTCCACTACCTGTTGTATCTTGAAAAACGTAAATTCTTCTTTCATCTGCAGAAACTGCCATTGTCGCTTCATTTCTTTTGCCCTCACAGAAATCTAAACGGAAAGGCTCAATCCATGAACCATCAAAGTCAACGTAGCTGACATAAATATCTTCAGGGTATTGGTTGAATCTTTTATCTCTGTATTTATCAGTTGAATTATCTTCCCATGCTCTTTTCGATGTAAAGTAAAGTGCAGAACCATCCAATGATACTACTGGTGTAAATTCAGGCTTATCCGAATTGATGACAGGCCCTACATTTTCAACAAGAGCATCTTTGGGATTAGCCATTTCTCGGTAAGCAACATCACATTGTTGTAACTTTAATTTTGCTGTGGTAATCAATTCAGACCCTTGATCCGAAGAAGCTATGAATTTATTATAGTATTCAACCGCTTCAGGGATTTGCTCATTCAAATGATAGCAACGACCTAAATGGAAATAAGCGTCTGTAGAGGCACTTTTTTCTTTGGAAGAGTACATGTCGTAATTCTTCTTCACGTTTTTCACCGCTTTTTCCAAATATGGTTTAGCGCCAACAAAATCAGTATGAGAGTCTAACATTAAGAAGCCTTTACGGTAATTGTAATTGGCGCTTTCCGGTTGAAATGTTAAAAGTTTATCCGCAATGATTTCTGCATAATAACTAAAGCCTTCTTGCATGAGAACAGAACACTGAACAACTAGTTTTTGCTCAGATTCATTTTCAACCATTTTGCGTATATCCTTTTCGGTTAATTCCTGCGCGTATGCTTGTCCAAAAGCAAGTGTCGCCATCATTAAAAATAAATAACGTTTTACCATTTTTATTTGTTTTAACGAAGTGAAAATCAACCGAATTGGTAGAAATCCCTTCCTATAAAGTTCTATTCACATCAAACTGCTCCAAATAGTCGGAAACACGCTTAACGAACATACCACCCAAAGCTCCATCAACTACTCTATGATCATAAGAGTGTGATAGGTACATTTTGTGACGAATACCAATGAAATCTCCTTCTGGGGTTTCAATCACCGCTGGTACTTTTCGTATAGCGCCTAGTGCCAAAATAGCTACTTGGGGCTGATTTATAATTGGTGTCCCCATTACGTTGCCAAATGTTCCAACATTGGTAACCGTATAAGTTCCACCTTGTATGTCTTCGGGCTTCAATTTGTTTTCACGCGCATTAACGGCCATTGCATTAACAGCTTTTGCGAGTCCAACCAAATTGAGACGATCAGCACTTTTGATAACAGGTACAATTAAGTTTCCTGAAGGCAAAGCAGTGGCCATTCCCAAATTAATGTCTCTTCTTTTGATGATGTTGTTTCCGCTTATCGAGATATTCACCATAGGGAAATCCTTAATCGCTTTCACGATGGCTTCCATAAATATTGGTGTGAACGTTAGGTTTTCACCTTCTCGTTTTGCGAATTCATTCTTGATTTTGTTTCTCCAGTTGACGATGTTGGTTACATCTGCCTCAACATAAGAGGTAACGTGCGCTGAAGTTTGAACTGACATAATCATATGATCCGCAATCAACTTGCGCATTCTGTCCATTTCAATGATTTCGTCACCTGGCATTGAAGGAATCACCGGTGCTTTTACTGCGGAAACTTGAGCAGCTGGTGCAGAAACAGTTTCCTTCGAAACTTCTTTTGCAGGAGCAACCGACATAGCTCCACCAGAACCTCGATTATCCAAATAACTTAAGATATCTTTCTTCGTTACTCTACTTCCTTGTCCAGAACCGGAAATGTTTTCCAATTCAGACATCGTTACGCCTTCTTTCTCTGCAATACTTCGAACCAACGGAGAATAGAATTTCCCAGACTCTCCATTCTTAGAAGTTGTTATGGCAACTGAGCCATTAACGCTATCTTGAACTACAGAAATATCTTGAGAGATAACTTCAGCTGTTTTTTCGACACTTGCAGGCGCATCTTCAGTTGGTGCACTATCACCATCCGTTGCAATAATCGCAATAACATCACCAACTTGAGCCACTTCGTCTTTCTGAAACAATTGCTTCACTAAAACACCTGCAGTTTCTGATGGTAACTCGTTATCAACCTTATCTGTAGCAACTTCCACTAAAGGCTCGTCAATTTTCACTGAGTCACCAACATTCTTCAACCAATTTGTAATGGTTGCTTCCGTAACGCTTTCTCCCATCTTAGGGAGTCTAATTTCGATCTGTGCCATAATAATTTTAGCCCTGTCCTTTAGTTAATAACAAAAATATATGTTTACCGCTTTGATAAATTGGGGAATGAATCAAGTTTTCCCCAACAAGTTTTTAATATCTTTAAATCCTGCAACCAGCTATAATCTCTGGCATACAACAAATTTCGTTTTTCTACTAGCTTCGTGTCTTCGTGTTTATAAACATCATTTGGAGACAAAATACCATACTTAATTTTAGGTAGAAGTTGACCGCTTTCGTTCGGTTCATTTTGGTAGCTAACCATGGATTTACTGCCGACAACAACACTCAAAATATTTTTAAACCATTGCCATTTGTCTTCGTAAAACCAGATGATTAATGGCGAAACAATAAATAAAATCAACGCACTTAAAAAATCGAACAATCTCTTAAGTCGCTTGTTTTTAGGGTCTTCTATCTTGTTGACTTGCATTAAGTACAAATCTCCAGCTGTGTCGATAGAGTTTGAACCGATAAGAAAATAGGTTTCTGGCTGGGCAATTTTAAAATCCAAATGACCTCCTTCTAATGCTTTCATCCAGTGGATTATTCTGTTGGCTGTACAATCTTTCGCACAGAAAATAACTTCATCAATTTTATTGATAAAAACAACTTGGTCCAATTGATCTAAAGTACCAATTTGTTCATCCGTTTTGTTATCAGTTGGACTGACTTTGTAGATGCGGGAAATGTTGCGAACCGTTTGTCGTAGTAATTTTTCAACACGTTCTATTTCTTCCATATTTCCAACAATGGCGAAACTTTTGTTCTTGCTTTGAGAAAGTTTGAATTTTGCCCCAAGGAAAAGATGCATGAAAACCCGAGAAATGGCAACATAACCCAAAACCCAAACCGAACCGAGCAAAATAAAGAGCCTGGAAAATTGGTATTCTTTAGGAAGCAGCGCATATACAACGAGTAGGACCAAGGTACCTATAGTTGTTCCTTTGATAGCGTTCCAATATTTGAAAGGTTTATCATACAGTCCTTGATGAAACATACTGACCATCCATAGCAACGTATAGCTTGGTAATGCTATTTCGAAAGTATAATTTGGAAAAGCTATATTCGACATTTTCCAATAGTTTGTTAAGGCAAATAATCCACCAAAAATAAAGGTAAAGTCTAAAAATGGCAACATGATGCGTTTTAACATTCGCATAAAAATAGCGGCTCCAGCTCTAAGGTATATGGCGGTATAAATTAAAAAAGAGAGAAGTTGAGCATTTTTCTGGGTGAAATGTTTCTTCGCAAAGATGACCATGGCTTTATAGAAAACAAGAACATAGTTAACACTGCTTTTTTTGGTACTTTCTCCTTTATAATGAATGATAGAAGTTTTCGGGAAATAGTAATTCGAATATCCGCCTTGTGTAATTCTATAAGAAAGGTCAATATCTTCTCCATACATGAAAAAGGCTTCATCTAAAAGCCCCACCTTATCTAAGGCTTCTTTTCTCATGAGCATAAAAGCGCCCGAAAGAATATCTACCTTGTGAACTTCATTTTCATTCAAAAATCCCAAATGGTATTGTCCAAACAATTTAGATTTAGGAAACAAGTGAGAAAATCCAAAGATTTTAAAGAAAGCTACGCCAGGCGTCGGTAAACCTCGTTTTGATTCGGGAAGAAATCTACCTTTTCCATCCACCATTTTCACTCCTAAACCACCCGCTTCAGGATGTTCATCCATAAAATCAATTACTTTTTGAAAAGAATCTTCTTCTACAACGGTATCTGGATTTAACAATAAAATATATTCTCCTTTTGCCAAACGCATGGCTTGGTTATTCGCTTTGGAAAAACCTAAATTCTCTTTGTTAGGTATAAGATGAAATTCGGGAAATTTTTCTCTCACCATTTCTACTGAGCCATCGATAGAGTAATTATCTACTACATATACTTCACCTGAGACTTTTTCCAAAGATTTTCGAACAGAATTCAAACATTGCTCCAAGAAGAATTCTACGTTGTAATTAACAACGACGATGCTGATCTTGTATGGATAAGTATTGGGCAAATCTTGAATTCTAATTATTTTATGGCAATACAGCTGATTTCAACAGAAACGTTTAAGGGCAATTTTGAAACTTCAACAGTTTCACGGGCTGGAGGTACATTTTGAAAGTATGACGCGTATACCGCATTTACCTCTGCGAAATCATCCATGGATTTCAAAAATATACTGCATTTCACAATATCTTCCATTTTGAATCCGGCAGCTGAAATCAATGCTGAAATGTTTTCTAAAACTTGTTTGGTAGAATTTGAAATAGTATCCAAAACCAATTCACCGGACATTGGGTTCAATGGAATTTGACCACTAATAAAAAGGCTGTCATTTTTTACAATTGCCTGAGAATAAGGTCCAATTGGAGCCGGAGCGCCAGGAATGGAAATCGCTTTTTTCATGGGAAGAAGAAACTTTGTGCAAGTTTACTAATTTTAAGGCAAAAAGCAGTGAAAATCCTTCTCATAGATAACTTTGATTCCTTCACTTTTAACCTTGCTCATTATTTGGAAGGAATGGATACTGATGTAACGGTTTTACGCGAAAATCAATTCCAAAAAGGAGGAGGTGAACTGTATGACAAAATTATTCTTTCACCTGGATCAGGACTCCCAAATGAACGAGCGGGCATGATGCTCTGTTTGGAGGAGAATATGGACAAGAAACCCATATTGGGAGTTTGTTTAGGAATGCAAGCTCTAGTTTCAGTGACAGGAGGGAAGTTGTACAATCAAAAACTTGTTAAACACGGAATTCAAGAAACGATTCAGAGATTAGGAGAATCAGTTTTGTTGGATCAGCTTCCAGAAAACTTTGAAGTCGGTCTTTATCACTCATGGGCTGTCGATATTCAGGATGTTGACGAATGGCGAAGCACTTCTATTTCTGCTAGTAATATCATCATGTCAATAGAATCCTCAGAGCGAAAATTATTTGGTGTTCAGTTTCATCCAGAAAGCATCATGACCGAACATGGTCGAGTTATTATCAAAAACTTTTTGGAACAGTAATTGTTAATGTTGTTTGAAAAGTCTATTTTTAGGCATCTATAAACAAATAATTAAACAAAGTTTAGAATGAAGAAAATACTTATTTTATCTCTGGCGGTTATGTTTAACCTTGTCGTTTTTGCTCAGTCCTGTGTGGGAAAATGGGTAACTATTGACGACAAAACAAACAAAAAGAAATCCATCGTCGAACTGTATAAAGAAGACGGGAAGTTGTATGGAAAAATCATTTTCTTGTACCCTCGTGAAGGGAGAGAACCGAATGCGAAATGTACAGAATGCACAGATGACCGCAAGGATCAGCCTTTGCTGGGATTGCAAATCGTACGTGAATTAAATTGGAATGGATCTTCATGGAGTGGAGGAACTATTTGTGATCCATTAGACGGAAAAATCTACTCTTTGAAAATGTGGTTGAGTAAGGACAAACCAGACCAATTGAATGTTCGTGGATACATCGGACCTTTTTTCAGAACGCAAACTTGGGTGAGAGTGAAGGAGTAATTGATATCGATATTAATTTAAACCGCTAGTTTCTTTGAGATTAGCGGTTTTCTTTTTTTTATATAAATTCAAACTCAACTCTTCGATTTTTTTGTTTCCCTTCTTTCGTATCGTTTCTATCGACCGGTTTCTTTTCACCGTTGAAATCAATTTCTATTCGGTCGGCTGAAATGCCTTCTTTTACAAACCAATCGATTATAGCTTGAGCCCTTCTTTTTGACAATTCGTCATTGTATTTATCTGAACCATCAGCATCTGTATTTCCTGTCACTTTCACTCTTAAGTCTGAATGACCGTTCACTACTCTAACAATTCGGGATAAAAAATCAAAGTACTCTGCTCTGATTACAGCTTTATCGTAATCAAAGTAAATGGGTTCGAAAGCAAAATTTTCTCGATCAACGGCCCTTTTTTCAGGCGAAGCAAGTCCTTTTTCTAAGTCCTTAATCAATGCATCTCGTGATGTGTGAGAAGCGATAGGTGAGTTGTCATCTGTGAACTTATTTTTCGTTCTATATAAAATTATTTTTCCTGCATTTTGCCTACAATCCATGCTGGTATAGTTTCCTTCCAAGTAGCCAGTAGTTTCGTTGTACAGTAAAGTTCCCTGCAACTTACACCACGTTATTTTTGAATTGCCTTCTTTCTTCGTGTAAACGACATGTTTAAAAGTCAACTCGTTTCCTTTAATCGAGCCATAGTGTTTCCCAACTCCGTAGAACTCGGTCTTATATAATTCTTCTCTCGTCCGGCCAGATATTTTTCCGTTCTCCTTCTTCACTTCAAGAAAAAAGGGATGCGATTCTGCTTGCGTAGTTCCATTTTGGACAAGAATTCCTTGCCAAAGTCCGCTAAGGTCAGTTTGCGAATTCAAATAGAACGCAAAAAAAAAGAAAACGATAAAAAGTAAATTCCGCATAACTATGTTATTCGTATAAACGCAAAAAATGTTCCAATTTGCACAACTTGCAACGAAAAATAGAGAGGATTCCAATTTTCAACGCGGAATTACCATGACGTAAATCTTAGTTTTCGCTATTTTTAGCATCATGAACAAAATCATCGTCCTAATATTTATATTTTTCTCGCTTTATTCTTTATCTCAAAAACCGCAACAATGGAGTGCTAGCGAAATTTACACCAATATTCAAAAACTAAAGGTTCAAGCTCGAGTGCTTTATCTAGCGGCACATCCCGACGATGAAAATACTAGGTTTATTGCTTATTGTGCCAATGAAAAGTTAGCTACTACGGCATATATGTCTTTAACGCGTGGAGACGGTGGTCAAAATTTGATTGGTCCTGAATTACGTGACGAATTGGGTTTGATTCGCACCCAAGAATTATTAATGGCACGTTCAGTGGATGGTGGGCGTCAATATTTTTCTCGTGCAAATGATTTTGGTTATTCGAAAAATCAGGAAGAAACCTTCCAGATTTGGGATAAGGAAAAAGTCCTGGGAGATTTGGTCTATGTTATTCGCTCTTTTCAGCCTGATGTTATCGTTTGTCGTTTTCCAACTGATGGAAGAGGAGGGCATGGACACCATACAGCTTCAGCTTTGTTAGGTGAAGAAGCCTTTGATTTGGCTGCAGATCCAAATGCTTATCCTGAACAATTATCACGTGTTGAAATTTGGCAAGTCAAACGATTAGTTACTAATACAGGACGTTGGTGGAACGATAAAATCTCGGCAGACGATCCAAATGTTGTGGCTGAAGATATTGGTGCTTATAATGCTCTTTTAGGTACATCTTGCAATGAAATAGCAGCTTTGAGCCGCAGCATGCACAAGAGTCAAGGATTTGGCTCAACCGGGGTCCGTGGTGAACAATTGGAATATTTCGAGCATATGAAAGGCACAAAAGCTCGCAATTCTCTTTTCGATGATATAGATTTTTCATGGAACAGAATATCTGGAGCAAAAGGTATTGAAAAGGCAATCGATAAGATATTGAAGAAATTTGACATGAATCATCCGGATAAATCTATAACGGATTTGTTCCGTCTTAGAAATAGCCTCAATAAATTGTCAAAGAATACCAGAGTAACTGAAAAAATAGAGGAAATAGAAAAATTAATTTTACAATGTGGAGGTGTTTATCTTGAAGCTGTAGCCTCGAAATATGCGGCGGCAAATGGAGATTCGTTGGAAATTAATTTTGAATTTCTAGCAAGAAATAGCAGTAGTTTTTCATTTCAGACATTCGGTTTATCTAATTTGAATTGGAATAACAAGAATTTTGAGCGCTTGACTCAAAACAAAGCATTTGTTCTCAAACAAAAAATTGTCGTTCCCAGTTCTAGTGCTGTTTCTTCCCCTTATTGGTTGCAAATGCCTGGAACTCTTGGAACTTATGTTCTCGCCAATCAAGATTTGGTATTAAAACCAGATAACGGAGCATTCAGTTATCTAGAAATCGAAATGAACTATGATTTTTACAAATTGAGTGCGAAAATACCGCTAGTTTATAAGGAAAATGATCCTGTTAAGGGAGAAATTTATAAACCATTTTATGTGCAGCCCAGTGTTTCAATTTCGGTCACAGAAAGCAATATTTTAGCCAAGCTTGGCGAATCGCAAAAAGTTGAGGTTCGTTTAAAAAATAATGTCGATTTGTTTTCGGGTAAGTGGAAAATAGAAATACCGGAAGGATGGGAAATAAAGGAATTCAAGGAAAATATACTTTTAACTAAAATCAACGAAGAGCAAACTTTTGTTTTTGAATTAATTCCCGCCAAAAATGCAAAATCAGGGGTATTTATTCCCAGAATTATAGGAGAAAATGGTACGCTTTTCGACAAAGAAGTGAAATTCATAGAATACGACCATATTCCAACTCAGATTTATATGAAATCGAGTGAAGTCAACATTAATATCGTTGATATTCAGATTAAAGGAAAAAAAGTTGCTTATTTCGAAGGTGCTGGCGATGCTATTCCAGATGCACTGCGATTGGTTGGTTATACAGTCGATATTTTAACTGAAGCAGATTTATCAAGAATTGACGATTACGATGCCGTTGTACTAGGCATCCGTGCTCTGAATACGAAAGACAATATGGCCAGCATTTTACCACAACTTTTTGAGTACACGAAAAGAGGTGGGAATTTGATTGTGCAGTACAACACAAGTCATGCCTTGGTTACAAACGATATTGCACCGTATAATTTGAAATTAAGTAGAGATCGTGTTACAGATGAGACAGCCGAAGTTCGCTTTTTGTCCCCTGAGCATCCCGTATTGAATTCTCCAAATAAAATAACTGCTTCAGACTTCAACAATTGGGTACAAGAACGAGGTCTGTATTTTCCAAACGAATGGGGACCAGAGTTTACACCAATTCTCGCATGCAATGACCCGGGAGAAGAAAGCAAGGACGGTTCACTTTTAGTCGCGCCATATGGCGATGGTTACTATATTTATACAGGATTGTCCTTCTTTCGTGAGCTGCCTGTGGGTGTACCTGGCGCTTATCGTTTGCTAGTGAATTTAATTTCCCTCGGACATGACTGAAAAGGAAAAACCACCCGTTTTTAAATCATGGGAAGGTTGGTACGTTTTGTTGATGCTGTTTTTGTTCGCTCAAATTATTTGGTTTTTGTATTTATCTAATCATTTTTCATGAGTACAATTGATTGGATAGTTCTCATTGGTTCTTTGCTGTTTATCGTTATTTACGGTGTATGGAAAACTCGTGGAAGCAAAGATTTAGAAGGATATTTAAAAGGAAATAACGATGCGAAATGGTGGAGTATAGGAATTTCCATTATGGCAACTCAGGCTTCGGCTATTACTTTTCTTTCAACACCTGGACAAGCCTACACCGATGGAATGGGCTTCATACAAATGTATTTTGGTTTGCCTTTGGCCATGATAATTCTGAGCGTAACTTTCATTCCGATTTTCTATAAATTGAAAGTTTATACGGCATATGAATTTTTAGAAACGCGTTTTGATTTAAAAACACGATCACTAGCAGCTATTTTGTTTTTGGTTCAGCGAGGACTAGCAGCGGGAATTACCATCTATGCACCAGCAATAATTCTATCAACACTTTTGCACTGGAATTTGACCTTAACCAATGTTTTTATTGGACTTTTGGTCATCATTTACACTGTTTCTGGCGGCACAAAAGCCGTAACACAAACCCAAAAACAGCAAATGCTCGTTATGATGGGCGGTATGATTTTAGCGGGCGTAATGGTCCTTCAAATGTTGCCAGCCGATTTAAGTTTTACAGATACTTTGCATGTAGCTGGAAAAATGGGAAAACTGAACCCAGTAAGTTTTGATTTTGACTTAGAAAACAAATACAACATTTGGACGGGCATGATAGCAGCAGTATTCTTGTTCATGTCATATTTCGGGACAGATCAGTCGCAAGTTCAACGTTATTTAACAGGAAAATCCTTGACGCAAAGTCGTTTGGGATTGATAATGAATGGTTTATTAAAAATCCCGATGCAATTCATTATTTTATTTATTGGTGTTTTGGTATTCGTTTTTTACCAATTCAACGAAGCACCATTATTTTTCAATAAAACAGGAACGGAAAAAGTCCTCCAATCTTCAAATGCAGGAGAATACAAGGAGTTGGAGAAAACCTATCACTTGGTTTTTGAAAAGAAAAAGGATGCTGTTTCGAGTATGGTTGCAGCGGAAAAAGTAGGGGAGGCAGAGCTAGTTCGCCTACATCAAAAACGGATTAAAGAATTACAAGTCGAGGAATCTGCTTTAAGGGAAGAGGCTAAAACATTAATCGTCAAAACCGACCCAAGGATTGAGACAAACGACAAAGATTATATTTTCATGAATTTCGTGATGGATTATATGCCTATCGGGATGATAGGCTTGCTTTTTTCTGTCATGTTTTGCGCCGCTATGTCTAGCACAGCCAGCGAATTAAATGCTTTGGCTACAACGACTACAATTGATTTGTACAAACGATCTATTCAACCCCAAAAAGACGAGAAACACTATTTGAAATCGTCAAAAATGTTCACCTTGATGTGGGGGATTTTAGCCATTCTGTTTGCGACAAGTATGTCCTTGTTTGAGAATTTAATACAAGCTGTAAATATCCTAGGGTCATTGTTTTACGGGACTATTCTCGGGATTTTCTTGGTTGCTTTTTATGTGAAAAAAGTGGGTGCTCGGGCTGTTTTTATAGCGGCCATCGTTTCAGAAATATTTGTTTTAATTGTTCATTTTTTAAATGTGTACGAACTTGCGCCAGGATTACTTAAAATGGGGTATTTATGGTATAATTTACTGGGATGTATTCTGGTTCTTCTTTTTTCGATTTTAATTCAGAAATTGGTGCAAAATCACAAATAAATTATTTTCGTTGTTATCTTATATTTTCATTCATGAAAACTATATTAAGCTCAAACAATGACCATGCAGAGCAGTTACTTCTTTTCAAAGAAAAGGTAACGGATTTATTTCCAGAAATCTTTTTTGTTTCTGGACAAACGAAATAAGGCGTTATAGAATAAATAATCTATGTAACAATATAATTATCAACAACTTGAATGAAAGGTCTCAGTTTGTGTTGAGGGCCTTTTCTGTTCTGAATGAGATTTGGAAAATTAAAGGAGTAATAAACTCTTCATTTAGGTTCATAAAAAAAGAGCTGCTATATCAAGAATAACAACTCTTTTAAGTATTTCTATAAAATAAAACGACTAATGTAATGCCTTCATTATTTCAATAATTCTTTCACCGCCGCTTCCAATTGCTGATCAACACCCATCAAAAATTTCGCATATTCATTTTCGACTAAAATATCAGGTTGAAGTTCATGGTTTTCCACTAGGAATCCTTCGGTCAAACTACGCATACCTACTTGCGGAATTCCAAACCAAGTCGAACCGTCTACCATGGTTTCCCACCAAACGGCTGTTCCTGTTCCAGCAACTGGCATTCCAATAAGTTTACCAATGCCAAGTGCTTTATAGGTATATGGAAATAAATGTGCATCTGAATAATTTCCTTCGCTCATCAAAACACAAGAAGGTTTTTGCCATTTAGCTAAAGGTTCACCTCCCATATTTTTTTGACCTCTAGGTTCGAAGCTCATATAGGCTTTTCCACTTAAGAAAGTTGCTAAATCATCATGAAGCCATCCACCACCATTGAAACGTGTATCGATTATGATGCCTTCTTTTTGGTTGTATTTCCCCAATGCTTTATCATACAAATGACGGAATGATTCAGAATCCATTCCAGCAATATGGACATAAGCTAATCGACCGTCGGATAAACTATCGACAATATGCTCGCATCTTTTGACGAAACGTTCGTAAAGCAATTCATTTTGTTGTCTAGTCGAAATAGGAACGACAATCTCATCCCATTTTTCTTTTGTTACAGGATTCATCAATGAAAGCAGCACTTTCTTGCCAGTTTTACGATTAAATAAAGGCAAGTAATTTTGGTCTTTCAAAATAGCTTCACCATCTATTTTTTCAATGACAGTTCCAGCCTTAATTTTGTTTGAATGCAAGGTCAATGGACTTTTATCCATGATTTCAGAAATTTTCAATCCGTTACCCGCGTAGGATTCGTCATAAAAGCAACCCAAAGTAGCAGTTTGGTCTCCTTTCGGATTGTAATTTCGCGAACCTGAGCCTGTGTGAGAAGCATTTAATTCACCCAACATTTCGGACAACATCTCTGAAAAGTCTAATGAATTGTTTATTGTAGCTAATTTTTGCTCGTATTCTTTTTTGTACATATCCCAATCTACACCGTGCAAATCTTCTACATAGAATTTTTCACGAACTTGTCTCCAAGCATGTTCAAACATATAAGCTCGCTCGCTGGCTGCATCTAATTTCATTTCAGTATTGAACGCAACAGGTTTTGGTGTGGAGGAGGCAATATCATATTTCATTACCATTCCATTCTGCGCGTAAAAGAGCATTTTTTGTTCTTTATCGAATTCCATACCTGAACCATAGGTGCCAATTTTTGAAATCAATTTGGTTTCGTCTTTTTTCAAACTGGTATTCCACAAATCAAAGCCTTTTTCGAAATTGGCTAAGTAATACAATTCTGTTGCTTCCTCATTCAAAAGGTAATCCGCTAAATTGGATGAATGGGTTGTCAATCTTACTTTTCTATCGTGTAAGCCAGCTAAATCTATTTTTAAAGGTTTTACTTCCTCGACTTTCTCTTTGGTGTCTTTTTTGGATTTATCTTTCTTTTTAGATTTCTCTTCAGGTTCTTCTTTTTCGCCATTTGCAGCATCTTCTGCTTCTTTCCATAAGGCATAATCCTCTTCACTCAAAGTGTATTTGTAGTAGGCATCTTTGGTTAAGAATATCGCTTCTACATCACCTTGACTTCCCCAACTTCCGTGAGAGCGCATACCGTATTTGTCGGTTCCGTAATAGACCATTTCACCGTTCATGGCAAACTTAGGTATGGAGCTACCGTAACCACTTTCCGTCAAATTGATGGGTTTTTCTTTTCCGCTTGAAGAAACTAAACCAATATCAGCATTCCATCTTCCAAAATCGAAAAACTGTACCAATAAATGTTTTGAATCTGGTGCCCAAGTATAATATTGGTCGCCATCAGCGTATGAATAATTTGAACTCAAGGGCATTACCTCTCGAATCAACTTCGTTTTGGTATTGTAAATCATCAGAGCCGTTCTATTCTGTAAAAAGGCAATTTCCTCACCATCTGGTGAATATTTTGGATCAAATTCTTCTTTTGAAGAGTTAATCAGAACGGTTTCTTTCAGTAAAGTAGCGTTGAAAAAATGCGTTTCTTGATCATTTACACGACTGGTTTCATAAATATTCCATGAACTGTCTCTTTCGCTTGCGTACAAGACTTTTTTGCCATCTGGTGAAAAAGAAATGTTGCGTTCTTGACCCGTAGTACTCGTAATTTGTTTGGTCGTTGTGTAGTCTACTGAGCTAACAAAGACATTTCCTCTATAAATAAAAGCCATTTCCTTTCCGTCAGGCGAAACCACAAATTCCGAGGGATTTGAATTAACCGAAATGAGTGTTTCGTTGTTACTGTTTTCATCTTTCAATATTTCTATGCTCAGCAAAGTAGCTTTGCCGTTTTCGAAAGTATAGATATCTCCATGATACCCGAAACATAGTTTTCCGCTATTTGAACTAGACAAAAAACGTAAGGGGTGTTTATCGAAATTGGTCAATTGTTTGGCATATGGTTCACCGCCATAAAGATTTCCTTGCCATAAATTGAAGGAACCACTTTTTTCTGATAAAAAATAGAAAGAACCATCTTTTCCGAAAACGGGATCGCGGTCTTCACCATTCCAATTGGTGACTTGTTTGTACGCTTTAGTTGTGAAATCATACAATACAATGTCTCTTGTAACGGAAGATTGATGATGTTTTCTCCATTCGTCTTCATAGCCTTTCGCATTGTAAAAAAGCATTTGATTTCCGTCAAAATTATAAACACAATTTTCTGCAGGAATGGACAAGAGCATTTTTTCTCGTCCACCATTTATTCCAACAGTGTATACTTCGCGCAAGGCTCCTGACGGAAATTGCATAGATTCTTTTGAGTCCACGTGATTGGATCCATAAATTACGGATTCCCCATTCGGATGAAAAGCGTATGGATAATCGTTACTTGAATGAAAAGTTAATCGAGAAACTGCTCCTCCCTCGACTGAAATACTAAACAAATCATTGTTCCCAAATCGATTGCTTGCAAAAACAATACTTTTTGAATCAGGCGACCAAATCGGCATGAAATCATAGGCTTCATGACTAGTGAGTTGCAAAGCTTTTCCGCCTAAGGACGACACAACAAATATCTCACCTTGATGCGAAAAGGCGATTTTCTCTCCATCTGGAGAAATTTTAGAATAACGCATCCAATTTTCTGAAGCGCTCGAATAAGTTGCAAAAAAGGCAATGGCCAGCGTAGCTAATAATCTCATAGTCTGTTATTTTTTGATGTCCTAAATTAAATAAAATAACAAGCGATGCTATTTTATTAATAATTCTTCACAATTAATATTTCGTTGATTGAATAGAATAACGAACGCTAGAAAAGGAGAAAGAGTCCGAAAGCACAGTGTTTTTTATCGCAGATTATCAAGAAATCGGTAATTCAAAAAAACTAATGGTTTCCATAGATTTTTAAAGCTTCTTTGTTTCTCTACAGGCTTTGTCGATAACACGGCTGTAATTTTGGTGAAAATATTAATCCATAAAAAATAGAAATTATGAGAACAAAATTCATCAAAGTCTTCGCCATAATAGCCTTGACTACAACTTCGGCCTTCGGTCAAAGTGAACCGGGATGTACAAGCAATTTTTCTAAAATTCAAAATGTATTTAATGAGTCAATAATTGAATATCAAGATTTCAGAAAAGCAGCAGCAAGACTTATTTTCTCTGATCAGATTGCCGATATTACAGATATAGCTTTAGATTTTCAAACTTCATTATACAAAAAAGTAGGTGAAGTTGCCGGAAACGGAGATAACAGCATAGGACCTCGTTACATCAACATTCCCTGCAAAAACATCACCGGCAATATCGTAGCTCCTGCTGGAACTGAACGCACTTTTGTTTCCAATTTCAGTGGATGGGATAAAACCTATGTTACTTTGGAACAAACTGGTGGTAAAGCGTCAGCGGCGGTAAAAGTTTGTATCAAAGATGCAAAGGGAATAACGGTTAATGAGAAATGGAAAACGATTGATGGTGCGGGAAAAAAGATAGAATTCACTTTTTTCGGTACTGAAGATAAATACATCACAGTTCACATTGTAAAACCTTTGGGTGTATATGATTTTGACTATAAATTAACGGTAACAGGTGAGATAAACGAGACGAAAGAAGATATTGTAGGATATATCGAAGAAATTAAGGCGGAAGAAGCCGAAAAAAATAAACCGGCAACAACCCCTGCAACGAAGAAGGATATAGCGATACCTTCAAAAAATACTACTCCAGGGGCACAACCAACGGTTATACCAAAAACATCAACTCCATCAAATGCTCCAAAACCTGCGGTAACTCCGAAACCAGCTGTTACACCGAAAACCGTGGTGACGCCAAAACCATCGACTACACCAGTTCCAAATACAGCCCCTAAAACAGAAACACCTTCTGCAGAAACTGCTCCTTCAGAAACACCAGAGGAGATGGAAGCACGCTTGAAAAAAGAAGCAAATGAAAAAGCTAAAGCAAAAGCGAAAGAGCGCGAAGAGGAAAGACTTCGTCAGGAAAAAATTGAGGAGAAGAAAGAAGAAATGAAGGAGAAAGCCAAAGAGAAGGCTAAAGAAAAAGCCAAAGAGGGTGGTGGAAAGTAATTTTGGAACTAAGCATTAAAAAAATAAACTAACATGAACAAAGGGTCACTTCTAGTAAATTAGGATGTGACTCTTTTTCGAAAATTAAACTTTCAAAATCATGAAAAATTTACTTTTAATTCTGTCAGTCCTTCTTTCGCTTTATGCTTTCTGCCAACCGAGTGATGCAACGATAAAAAAGGATTTAACCAATTCGAACAAAGTTTCAATCAAATTCACCAAAACAACCGGTACAAGGCAATGGAATTCATCTACGGGTAATTGGGAATATGTTCGCGGAGTTGAGATTACGCAAAAAGCGGCATCATATCCTGAATTTAAAATTGTGGTTATTGGCGATGCTGTTTATCAATCTATGGGCGGAAGTTCCTATTCCTACTGGAAATTCAGACAAACCGATCAACACTATTTAGACATACCCAATCCCAGCACCGAAGAAATTTATGCTACCATTTCCAAGGATTGGAAACAGTTTTACGGATACAATTTTCGAAACATTACGAATTTGGTAGTTGAGCCAAAAATTAAAGAAGAAAGCAAGTTTGTCTGGCATGATCCAAAATCTGTTAGTATTGAAATGATTTATACAGCTGAAATTATCAATGGTTGGGCGGTCGAGAAAAAAGAAATAAATAAGACCATGCGTTTGTATAAGGATGATGTGAATGGCGATTGGGTTCGATTTATCATGTCAAATGGTCCTGAAACTGTTCTTGAAAAAACAGAGTATCATGAAGAAGAAATTAAGGAATTAAGACTTAAAACATTGGAGTATTCGCTGGAGGAGGAAAAAGCGAAGGCACATATGAACGAACTGCCAGAAGTTGAGATACCTAAATTTGAGAAATTCATAGACCTGTTCAATGACATCCACGAAATTCTATTGAGCGGTGATGAAAAAAAACTTGAGGCAGTTTTGATTCAAACTTTATCCAAGAAAAAATATTTAGAAGTTGGAAGCGATGTCCAACTAAATTATTTCGGAAGAGAATTGGTCGATAAGATAACTAAAGACGCCTTTGGTTATAAATACAAATATGCTGATCAAATTTGCAGAACCTATACTTTTGGGGACTTGTCAAGCGAAAGGCATGTGAATATTAATGGATCGGTTCCTGGTTCGGGAATGATGATGAATGGTGTATTAGTGCCAGGTGGTTTTAAAAATGGCGTTCAACAATGGATATGGGAAATTACTCTATTGCAGGTGTTTATTCTTCAAGATAAGAAATCAACAGACTATATAAATTCTTTTGATGACCCTTCTAAATTGTGTCCAAACGATTGATTTTTTGTAATTTGTAACGCTCCAAAAGTCGCGAGACTGAAGGTGAAAAATTAGCTTAATCTATAAACATGAACGCAAAGACGTATATATTCATTCTACTATTTTTTTTCCAATGTTTGTTTTCATTTGGGCAATTGAGTCTCGATAAAAAAACGGAAAATTTAATCGGAAAAATAAATAAAGTTCAAACCAAAGAGGCCATTGTGGATGAGGTAAATGCTCTACAGAAATATTTGATGACTAAAAAAGCGAGTGATGCAGATGGAATTTACGGCAAAATATTGGAAGACAATAAGTTAAAAAGTGATTATGCGCGTTGTCAGGTATATTTCAAATGGAGTGGCGTAAAAGATATGTTAGGAAATCACACAGCAAAAAGGGATGTGCTTTTTGAAGGACAAAAAATTGCCAAACGTATCAAAGATACCTCTTCGATAATCTCGAATTATTCTTCTCTAAGCGGAGCATACACGACATT
The DNA here is from genome assembly GCA_041751955.1 of Crocinitomicaceae bacterium. Lineage (GTDB taxonomy): Bacteria > Bacteroidota > Bacteroidia > Flavobacteriales_D > Crocinitomicaceae > UBA2040. The sequence continues at coordinate 92,774 of JBGSIB010000061.1, read as the reverse complement.
GGGAAAATTGGATTCAGCGTTAATCTGCCTTAAACAAATGGAACTGTTGACCAATTACAAGAACTTTTATGATGAAAAATGGAAGGTTCATTTTAAGTATACTTATTTATACGAACAAATGGAGCGTTGGGAAGAAGAAGCGGAGGAAGCAGATTTAATTTGGGAACATATAAAAAATAATAAGTCCTATACTGATCAGCGATTGTTTGTCCTTTATTATAACGCACAGCTATTCAGTCGGAGAGAAAATTGGGTCAAATTTTCAATTTATTTGGAAAAGATTATTCATTATAAAAGAGATAAAAATAAACTGAACGGTACCAATCACATCGATTTATCAAGTCTATTCGAAACGCAAAACGAGTCAGAAAAAATAGTCGTTTTGAAAAGAAATATGCAAATAGCCGACAGTTTGGATTTGTTTCGAAATTATGTGTTCAGTGCTTTTTATTTGTGTGACATCTATAACAGAGGAAACAAGTATTCCGAGTCCTTGAAACTTCTTTTAAAGGTGGAGGAAAAATTAAAAAAAGGAGACGATATTGACGATGAAATAGAGAATTTTAAAAGGTTGTCTGATGTTTATCATCAATTAGGGAACGACGCTAAGGCTTATGAATTCATCGAAAAACATCATCATTTTAAAGATTCGATTTTTCAAAATGAAATGAAACTAAAAATTGCTGAAATGGAAATAAAATACGAATCAGTTGAACAGGAAAAGGAAATAGCTTCTCAAAAATTAGACATATCTGAGAAAAGTAAACAACGAACGGCATTACTCGGCGGAATAGGTGTATTGTCGTTGGGAATTATTTTCGTCTTATTATTTTTTCGCAACAAATTGAAGTATCAGAAAACAATTTCGAGTCAAAAAGAACAAATCAAAGATCAAGAAATCAACGAATTGAAAAATCAAAACAAGCTTTTGGCCATGAGTTCAATGCTAGAAGGTCAAGAGGCTGAAAGATCCAGAATTGCAAAAGATTTGCACGATGGTTTGGGAAGTTTACTGAGTAATGTTAAAGCACATTTTTCAGTCATTCAGACGGAAATTGAGAAAATGGAGAACATGAATCTTTATAAGAAAGCCAATGAGATGATTGATGAGGCTTGTGTCGAAGTTCGACGGATAGCACACAACATGGTTCCTCAGTCAATAGAAACATCCGGTATTATTGGAGCCATAGCGGATTTGGGAGCAAATCTCAAACAACAAGGTTTCGAATGCAGTTTCGAGGTTAAAGATATTCCTGATGATTTTCCGGAACAACGCTCTATTATGCTATTCCGAATCATTCAAGAATTGGTTCAGAACATTGTAAAGCACGCAAAAGCAAAAGAAATTTTTCTTCAGGTCTTAAAACATGAAAGTTATTTATCTATTATTGTTGAAGACGATGGAATGGGTTTTGACTTGAAAGCAGCGATAGGGAAAAACAATTTAGGACTGAGAAGCGTTGAGTCACGGGTTAAATTTTTAAATGGAGAAGTACAGTTTGATTCTGTTTTAGGAAAAGGAACAACAGTAAATATAGAAATACCAGTTTATGATTAAAGTGATGATTTGCGATGACCACAAGCTGGTCATTGATGGTGTAAAACTGATGCTTGAAGGAGAAACCAATATAAATTTGGTTGGTTTTGCCTTTTCTGGAGAGGAATTACTGAGTCAAATTAATGATATAGAAATGGATGTTTTGCTTTTGGATATCAACATGCCTGGAATAAACGGGATAGAGGCGTGTAAACAAGTTCATCATTACAAGCCAGAAATAAAAATCATAGCGCTTACCATGCTCAAGGAACTGAGTTACATTCAATTGATGTTGAAAAATGGAGCTTTGGGCTATTTGTTGAAAAATGCCGGAAAACAAGAGCTAGTCAATGCTATCGAAACAGTTTTCGGCGGCAAACGCTATCTTGATGAAGAGGTGAACGAAATTATTTTAAATGACATTTCTCAGGAGAGCAATAAAAGTAATAATATGGTTCTTTTCCCAAAATTATCTCGACGAGAGAAAGAAATACTCGGCTTGATTTTGGAAGAATTTACCTCCAATGAGATAGGTGAAAAGTTGTTTATCAGTCTTGGAACAGTTGAAACGCACCGTCGAAACATCATTTCCAAATTAGGTGTAAGAAATACAGCTGGTCTGGTTAGAATCGCTATTGAATATAATTTGTTGGATAAATAAAACACCCCAAATCCTATTGAAAATGGGGTGAAAAGTTGTGGAACTCGTTGACAGTGAAAATTAGGGAATGTAAACTTTAAAACTATCCAAGCTCTTTTACTTTATTTTATATTCTCTTTAATCAAACCGGTTAGTCTATCAGCATGTACGACTCCAGATTGTCGCCATAAAACTTCACCATTTTTAAATAAAATTAATGTAGGTACACCCCTGATTTTAAAAGCATTGGCTGCATTTTGATTTCTGTCTACATCAATTGTGATAACCTTTGCGCTTGTCCCAACGTTCTTTTTGACTTGTTCCAAAATGGGTTTCATCGTTTTACACGGTCCACACCATTCTGCATAGAAATCTACTAGAGTGGGAGTATCTGATTTGATTATTTCTTGAAATGATTTTGCCATAATTTCTCTATTTAATCTTTCTGTATGACTGAATTATTCGTTGGTACGGGACAATTTCCGCCTACGCACCCCAGTGAAAAAAGACCACTCACTAAAAAGTAAACTCCAACTAAAACAGCCAACCACTGGTAATCGTAAATGCCTTGACCCAAAATGATCAATCCGAAAACGGAAAACATCACTCTTGAAAAAGTCCAAGGGAAATAAAACCTTTGCAGGAAAATTAAAAATTGAAGTTTCATTGAGCTTACGCTTGTTGTAAATAATGTTGTACATCCAACCAAGAACCTCCATTACCGCAGTCTATTCCTGCTTGTGAAAGTATTTGTGTAGCCATTCCACTTCTGTTTCCAGATGCACAGCATAGAATTAACGGTTGTGCTAATGCATTTATTTCATTCATTCTTGAAGACAATTCCTGTAATGGAATATTTATGCTTCCTTTTGCATTTCCACCGAAAAATTCTGCAGCAGATCTTACATCTACAATTGTACCCTGACCTTTTGCTAACGCTTCTTCTATGTTCATTTGTTTTGTTTTTTAGATTCTTTTTTAAAAATATTGAAAAGCAGCCCGCCCATCAACGCTCCATACAAAGTACTATTCAATGGTTTTGAGGTGATCGCACATGAACCAGAATCACATCCAATTTGCATGTAATAAAGGTATCCTGCAATTGCTCCAACAACAATACCCAAAAGAGTAATTAGATTTTGCTTGATAAAACTTGAAACTACTTTCATATACACAAAAGTACTACATGGCTTTTGTTCGGAAGGTTACAAAAGTTACATTCCAAAAAAAAACACCCCATCAGTCGTAAGACCAATGGGGTGAATGAAAACAGGGTGGAAGCCCCTTATTTCATTGCTTTAATCTCTTTTATCAATTTTTCATTATTGGAAACGTAACCGAAATCACCTTCTTTGCTCTCTTTAGCTAATGCCATAGATTTTTCAGCAGCAGCCAATGCTTCTTTTTTCTTTCCTAATTTAGCTAATATTTTTGCTTGAACATGAATGTACCAGAATGCTTCTGGACGTTTTTCAACAGCCGTATTGATATACGCTAATGCTTGATCCATATTCTTTTCTTTTTCAAGGTAAAAACGAGCAGCTTGATAATAATCATTCGCACCGGGACCTGCCATTACTTTTTCAATCTGTTTTTCAACCATGTCATCCGCTGGGGTAACAATTGGAAGTGAAACTTTCGTGTTTTCCCAAATCAAATTCAAATTTGCAGATGAAGTGGTAAAGTCTGAAAAATCGATTGTGAAGGTTTCGTATTTGTCCATCATCTTGCTCGATTTAACCGTGAAACGGCCTAAGTCTTTTGATTGATCATATCCACTGTCGCCCCAATTTTCCAAAAAGGTATGAATGATGATTGTCCACTCTTCTTTTCCAGGTATGGTGTAAATAGCATATTGACCAGCAGGTACATCAACTCCACCAATTTTAACATCATTAGAAACTTTAATTTTCGTCGATGAATTTGCACCGGTTCTCCAGATAACATCGTAAGGAACTACATCCCCAAAAATAACTCTACCTTTTGCTCCTGGACGTGAATAGATAATTTCCACATCAGTGAGACCAACCTTTTGCGTTAATGTTGCCGTTGGACTAGGTTGTGGAGTTGTTAATTGAGCAGAAAAGCTTGCTGTTATAGCTAATGCTGCAGTCGAAAGTAATACACTTAATTTCATATTTTGTTTGTTTGTTTGAATACTTATTTAATTAATTATGCAGGTTGTAAGTGAACTTCATCTTCGCCGCCAACGTCGCGTAGCCATAATTCATTTTCTTTAAGCCTTAATATTTGATACTCGTTATCTGCATTGTTGTTTTGATAATCAAAAATGATACGCTCTTTACTGCTGTTAAATGTCCAAGTTCCATTCGTATTGTATTGTGTCGTAACACCGAAAAATAAATATGTCGCAACAAGGTTAGCATCACCATCTTTCGTTAGTGTTAAAGTAAAGGCTTCATAATCATTCGTAACATCGTTACCATTTCGTATGGCTTTTTCAATTACCCATGTATTGGCAATACGTTCTTTTTTACTCCGCAAACTTAATGCAGGACCGTCACTGTATTTCTTGCATGAAACAGGGACTATAGAAACTATAAATACGACTAAAAAGAGAATTCTAAATTTCATTGATTTCTAAAAAAAATTAGGAGGTCAAAAATACGTTTCTTTGAGCAATTTAAAGACAAATAGTCGACCCAAAGCCGACTATTTTTAATCTATTATTTATTTCCTATTTGAAAGCTTCGAGAGTAAGTTTCTCATTCACTTTGTATGATGAAACATTTCCTTCCAAGACCATAGGTCCAGCAGCTAAATTTATTTTCCCAGGATTCATTAATCCACCTTGACTAGTATAATCCATGAAAGTAAGCTCAGAAGTGGATGATTCGCCATCTTCTGTTTCTACAATAACAGTGCGCATTTTCATGAAGCTCGTTTTGTCAAAATAGTCGAATCGATCACTTGCGCCATCGTTTGTATGCAAAACGTACATGTCTTTACCATCCACAACTTCAATACCTTGAAGGTCATATTGCATGCCAGTCAATTTGTAATTCATTTCAGGAATAATTCCAACAGTTTTCAATTTGGCTTTAATTTCTTCTGCCGTCATATCTTTTTTACCGGTCTGCATATTTGTTGATGAACCTGCAACTCCATTGAAATATGAACTTTGAAAAACCATTCCTTGCGCTTCCATTTTGTTTCCTTCCATATTTGGTTTTATCCAAACGTCAATCATTTTTAGTGGAAATGGAATTTGAGCAGAAGTGAAATCTACTATTCGTTCATAGGAACTTATCTTTTTCAATTTCTTTTTCGCTTTTTTCAAAGACGTTGTTTGTGTAACCGCCAACACATGCTTTTCAATCAATTGGTCAGCACTTACATCTGCTGCTTTCTTCTCAATAACAGCGTTACCATAAGCATCCAATTTCAAGATTTTGCCATCGCTATCAAATTTCGCCAGTTTCGGTAAAACTTCCTCATTTCCAACGACAACGATATTCATGTTTTCCGCCGACATGTATTTTTTCGCCAAACGTAAAACTTCATTTTTATCGACTGCTGCTAATTTCTTTAGATAGTTTTTATAATAATCTTTGTCCAAACCATATTTTTCAATGTTCAAAGCAAATCTTGCTATAGTTTGAGGATTTTCTAAAGATCTTGCGAAACTTCCTGCCATAGCGGCTTTTGTTGTTTCTAATTCTTCTTCTGTACCCAATTCAGTGGTGATTTTCTCAATTTCATATATGATTTGAGTTATAGCACTGTCGGATACAGCATTTCTGAAATTTCCACTAATCGTAGCCAAACTTCCATGTTCGTCAATATCAGGACGAGCGTAGCAACCATATGTGTAGGCTTTGTCTTCACGTAAATTTTGCATCAATCGTGTTCCAAATCCATTTCCACCAAATACCTGATACATAACACTCAAACCAATTTGATCTGGATCTCCCGGTTCGATGTTCATAGGCAAACTAACGTTTATCACAGATTGAACTGCTCCAGGTTTAGCAACGAAGGCAACATTTTTACCATTCGCAGGCTTTGAACTCAGCGGTCTTCCTTTGTAAACTTTTCCACCGGTCCATGAACCGAAATATTGATCTACTACTTTTTCTGCATCAGCGTGCGTGATATCTCCAACAATTACCAAATAACTTCCCTCAGGAACATAAAGAAATTTATAAAGTTGTTTGACATCTTCCAATTTGATGCTTTTCAAACTTTCTTCAGTCATTACTTCACTGTATGGATGCGTTGCATCGTAATTTACCTTTGCATCAGCATTCGAGGCCATTTGTCCTGGATCTGACTTTGCAGACTTCAAACCTGACTCGTATTGTTTAACAAGTCTATCAAATTCTGACTCAGGAAAATTGGCATTCATCAAAACGTCTGACATCAAGCCAAGTCCTTTGTCCAAGTATTTCGTCATAACTGATAAATACATGGAACTAGAACCAGCACTGAGTCTTGCTCCGATATAATCCGTTTCATTATCCAGCTGGTCTTTGGATTTATTGCTTGTACCAGACATTACCATCTCACCCATTAAACCAGCAATACCCGCTTTTGGTCCCTCTGGAATAGGATCATTTCCCATGGAAAGTTGAAAACTTACTTTAGGGATCTTATGGTTTTCACTCAATATTACAGTAATACCATTTTTTGTTTTAAAAACTTCAGAGTCTTTAATATTAATGGTAGGTGCTTCAGCTGCCGACGGTATTAAGGATCGGTCGATTTGTCCCCAAGAAACGAAAGGGAAGAAAGCAAGTGTTATATATATTAATTTTTTCATCTTTTCTTAATTTCCTTTAGGTAAATAATACAATAGAAGACGTGCGTCAGGAGTCAAATATTTTTTTGCGACACGCATAATATCTTCACGACTTACTTTTAAATATCCTGCCAACATAGTATTTGTTCTTGCAGCTGAACCATAGTATACATGGTTGTCAGCTAAATTTTCCGCTATACCAGCAACAGAAGAATTCATCGTTATCAAATCGTTTTCCATTTTATTTCTGATTTTCTCAAATTCTTCTTGACTCACCAATTCTGTTTGCATTCTTGAAATTTCTTCATCTATTGCCGCGAGTAAAACAGTTAAATCAGCTTCTCCAGAAGCAATCGCTCCAAATATTCCGATACCACCGGCCTCTAATCCATATGGAAAAGAAAATGCATTGACTGCCAATTCCTTTTTCTCAACGATAGACTTGTTTAATCGAGACGAACTTCCTCCAGATAGGATTTCGTTCATCATTTCCAAGGCATAGAAATCAGGATCAGTTTGATTTGGAAAGTTATAAGTAATGAACAAACCGGGCAATTGAATATTGTCATAAACAGTATCCGCAATTACAGAGGTCAGTTTTCCAGTATAATTTGGAGGTCGCACAATGCTCGTCGGCATAGCAGCGTATTTGTTCAACAATTTTTTCGCTTCAGCAGATTTGGGATTCACATAATCCTGACCATCTAAAACTGATTTATCAGCACCATAAGTTGATTTGAAGTCTGCGTCAGAAAGATTTTCATAATCACGCACCAAGTTGATTGCCTGTCCTGCTGGAATGGAAGCAAAATATTTGTCAATCCATTTTTTAGTTTGTTCAATGTCTAAATCTCCAGCAATACTTAGAGTAGCATTACTAGGAACGTAATAGGTTCGGTAAAAATTCACATAGTCTTCTTCCTGAGCTGCATCCAAATCTTCCATGCTACCAATAGGCACCCAATTGTAAGGATGATCCACAAACATGCGTTTGAATGTTTCAGTAATGAAAGAAGCATAAGGCTGATTATCAACGCGTTGTCTTTTTTCTTCCTTCACGACACTACGCTGTGTTTCTATACCAATTTTTTCAACTTTTGCATGAAGCAAACGCTCACTTTCCAGCCACAAGCCCAATTCCAATTGATTACTTGGAAGAATTTCATAATAGAAAGTTCGGTCGTTAGAAGTATTCGCATTTAAGGTACCACCATTTCCTTCAACAAGCTTATCGTATTCACCTCTCTCAATGTTCTGAGACCCTTCAAAAAGCAAATGCTCGAAAAAATGGGCAAATCCTGTTCGTCCAACTTTTTCATTTTTTGATCCAACGTGATAAAGTATGGATACTGCGACAATGGGAGTCGATTTTTCTTGATGCAGAATTACGTGTAGACCATTGGGCAGGTCATATTCCACATAATCTACTTTACTTTGAGAAAAGGCATTGCCAGTAAACAAGGCCAAAACTCCAATACAAAATAATTGTTTCATAGTTTTGATTAATCTAATTTTAATCCGCCAAAATAAGCAAGAAATTCCGAGTAGTCTAGACTTTCAAGAAATCCTTCTTGAATATTAACAAACTTTCAAAGATTAAAATAATTGAAATTCCTTCCCGTTGAAGAATCTGGAACAATAATTGTAATTTAGTCGAGTATGAAAAAAATGTTTACAATGTTTATGCTCATTTCACTTTCAGGAATGAGTCAAACCATGATTCCTTTTGTTGATTTCAATGAATTCTTCCGCACTTTTGAAAACGGCACTTTCCGACAAATTGAGTTTCAAAGAATAGAAAATTTCAAGGCTGGCGATGAAGTTGTTGGTTATTACGATAATAGAGGAAATTTGATCATCTATAATGGAAAGAAAAAGATAGATGTAGCCAATATTAATGCCGATTATGTCGTATCGGACCATTTAGTTACCTGGAGAATTGGCGAAACGTTGAATTTGTGGGATGTTGGAGATATGCGAACCTTAACTTATTTGTGCAGAGAATATGCGACAAGAGATAGCATAGTCGTTTATCAGGATTCAAGATTCAACACGATTAGTGCCTACTATAAAAATGAGATTTATCCAATAACTCAAATGTCAGGAGAGCTGACATGGCCGGCAAATATTGGTGAAAATATTTTTGCCTACCGAGATAATGGGGATTATTACCGCATTTTTTGGAATGGTGAAATTTATGACATTGATGTTTGGGTCGGAAATATAGATTTTTCTTGTGGAACAGATATTCTCTCGTTTAACGACCCCGTCATGAGAAGTTTTGCCGTTTTCGACAAAGGTGAATTTGTGGATGTTGAACAACAATTTGTAGTCAAGCATCAAGCTGGAAGAGGTTTTGTTGTTTATGAAGATAGAAATGGAAATTTAATCCGTTACCAAGATGGAAACAAAACCGCACTGTCTAATTTTGGAGCGAGTTTCTGGGAAGTAAAAGATGATGTGGTCATTTGGTATGAAAACAATTTTCTTTTTTACCAGGTAGGTGATGTCAAAATAAGGGTTTGTAATTTTCTTCCAACGGATTATAAAATTAAAAATGATGTATTCGCATTTCGAAATATTATGAAAGGTGTAGACGCAGTTATCGATGGAAAAGTAATCAACATGACCAACCAAATGGATGCTAAATATGAGATTTATGGAAGTTCGGTGCTCGTTGAACTTTTCAATCGAAGTTTCAAAGTCTATTGGCAAGGGAGAGAGTATAACCTTTAATAAGTTTTCATTTTTACACTTTCTTCTCAGTGATTTAGACCTTATATTTGCACCTCGTTAAATATAAATTCTATCAATCACATGAATAATTGGTTCACCGTAAAGGTTAAATACACAAAACAGTTAGAAAACGGCAGTTTCAAAAGGGTAACAGAGCCTTATTTGTTGGCCGCAATGACATTTACAGATGCAGAAGCTCGTATCTATGAAGAGTTAGGCTCAATAATACGAGGAGAGTTCAATGTCGTTGGTATTGTAAGAACCGAAATTCACGATATATTCTTTTATGAAGATGCTGACGTTTGGTATAAAATCAAATTATCATACGAATCCATGGATGCTGATTCTGAAAAAGCTAAAAAGGTGTCACAGAATTTCTTGGTTACCGCTCATTCTATCAAAGAAGCCTACGACAGAATTAAAGAAAGTTTAGCCACCTTAATGGTTGATTTTGAAATACCTATAATATCAGTTAGTCCAATTGTGGAAGTTTTTCCTTATCAAGAGCAAATGGATAAAGAACTTAGTCGTCGTCCAATAGAACTTGAGGATGAGGTGGAAGAAATGCCAAAAACAGGTAAAAAAGTATTCTCCGCTCCGGGGTCAGATTTGGATGAAGAAGAAGATTTAGAAGAGGTAGAAAACGAAATTTCTGACGATTTCGAAGAGGAGGACGGAGAATAATGGACGATTTTTTTCAAGCATTGCGTGATGACCACAGTGATTTCGATAAAGGAAAACTAGAAAGTCATATGGGGGATGCTCCTTTTGAAATGTTTTTTGCTTGGTACAAAGATGCTTTTGATAAAGAGAATGAGCCGAACGCAATGACCATTTCGACGGTAAATAAAGATGGAGCACCGAGCAGTCGAATTGTATATTTAAAGGAGTGTTCAAGCGAAAAATTCATTTTTTACACCAATTATAAAAGTCAGAAGGGAAAAGATATCGAATCAAATCCCAATGTGAGTCTTTTGTTCTTTTGGCCGCAAAGTCAGCGTCAAATTCGCATCGACGGTCTTGCCACAAAAGTGGACAGTAAATTAAGCGATGAATATTTTGCTTCTCGTCCAAGAGCGAGTCAGTTGGGTGCATGGGCATCTCATCAAAGTGAAGTACTTGAGTCCCGAGATGTACTTGAAAAAAGATTGATAGAATTGAATGAAAAATATCCAAATGCAGTCCCGAGACCAGAGCATTGGGGTGGATATCAAGTTTTTGCAAACCATATAGAATTTTGGCAAGGTCGCCCATCGCGTTTACATGACCGTTTCGTTTTTCAACTCGTTGATGACAAATGGAAGGTTTTTAGAATAAATCCTTAAAAAGATGGAAGAATGGCAACCTAAAATATTTAAGCTTTCCAACGGATTGCGTCTGGTTTACCTTCAAACGTCCTCCCCGGTGGCACATTTGGGAGTGAACGTGTTGGCAGGATCTAGGTTTGAGGAAAAACACGAAGAGGGTTTAGCCCATTTTCTTGAGCATTGTATTTTTAAAGGAACACACAAGCGCAAAACTTTCCACGTACTTTCAAGACTAGATTCAGTAGGCGGGGAATTGAATGCATACACATCCAAGGAGGAATTGGTGGTTTATGCAGCCTTTACCAATAATCATTTGGACCGAGCAACAGAACTTTTAGCAGATATTACTCTTAATGCCAATTTTCCCACCAAAGAAATTGAAAAAGAAAAGGAGATCGTTCTAGATGAAATTAATTCATATCTCGATAGCCCAGGCGACAAGATTTTTGATGATTTTGAAGCGCATTTATTTGGTAAACACCCGCTGGGAACCAATATACTAGGGACAGTAGAAAGTGTTTCAGGTTTTTCTAAAAAAGATCTCGAAAATTATCTAGAGAAACATTTTTATGCCGAAAACATGGTTGTTTCATATGTTGGTAAAGAGTCGCCTGAGAAATTTATAAAACTTGCTGAGAAATATTTTGGTCATTGCAAAAGCAACAGCGCAAAGAAAAAGCTGAATGCATTCAAAGAAGAACACACTTTTCATTTGGTTTCCCCAGAAGCAAATTATCAAGTGCATTCTGTAATTGGTGGTTATGCTCCAGGTTATTCTGACGATGATAGAAAAGGAATGTTGTTACTTATGAATATTTTAGGAGGGCCAGCTTTAAATTCTCGACTCAATTTGTCAATCCGTGAGAAATATGGATACTCATACAATATTGAAGCTTCTTATACACCTTATTCTGAAATAGGATTTTGGACTATTTATTTTGGGACGGATAAGAAGAACTTGAAAAAATCTTGGAAGATTTTGAAAGATGAAATTGCACAAATGCGTACTAAAAAATTAGGGGACAAGCAACTTAAAATGGCCAAAGAACAATATAAAGGTCATTTAGCCCTAGCTATGGAGAGTCATTCTGGGCTTATGTTGAGCTTGGGTAAAAGTGTTTTGCTTTTCAATGAAGTAGATTCAATTGCTCAAATGAATGCCAGCATAGAAAAGTTAACTGCCGATGATATTTTAAGAATTTCAAATTTGTATTTATCTGAAAATCAGTTATCTGAATTGGTTTTCACCATAGGTTAAATTCATTTCCCTCCACTCAACTTAATTGTTATTGTAGCCAAAGAACAACTAATTAGAAAATTAGGCGTCATGGAAATAACAAAGAAACTAATTCCCCCCCCGAAAGAACATTTGGGAACGTTACTTGAAGCATACAAACTTTAAATAATCAACTATGAAAACCTTTATACAAAGAAATTTACTTATTCTATCCCTTGTGTTTATGGGTAGTTTTGCTTTTGGACAATCCTTTAATATAACCTATTTAGATGACACCTCTACTTGGAACAATTCATGTGATAATGTTGCAGAATTGGATTTTTGGGTGGATGCTTGGGGGTATAGTCAAACAGCCGATCATTTATACTTTATAAGTACGAATGGTATTTTGCCTGGGCAACAATTGTTGGTCACGGTAAATTGGGGTGATGGAACCTCGTCCAATTATACGGGAATTTATCAAGCGCCGACCGCACCTCTATTTGCACCAGGAGCGGTACAACATACTTATAGTCCGACTGGCACGATTAATTTTCCAATTTCAGTGATGGTGAGTAACCCACTAAACAATTCGTTTTTAACCAATTCAAATTTTACATTTTCACCCAACTGCCCGACATATTTTTATGGTTTCGTAAACGTTGATTGCGATAGTAATGGGGTCACCGATTCAACCATCTATTCAGGAGTTGATATGCTAATTACAGGAGCAAATGGATATGTTTCTGCATTTACGACGAACGCGGGTACAACAATCGTATCAAATCTACCAAGTGGAAGCTATAGCTTAGCAATTAATCCATCATGGTTGATTGCAAACGGTTACAATTCTTTGGTGATTACACCTAGTACCTTTGTTATTCAAGGAAATTTCCCTGCTCAAATTACTTTTCAAACTATAGTTATCTGCGATTCTATTCCACCGCCAGCAGATGGTTGTGTTTTTGGACAAGTATTCTGCGACAATAACAACAATGGAGTTTTTGATTCTGGGGAGATGGGAGTTTATAATGCGCCAGTGACCATCGCGTACAATAACATTACATTGTTACAGTATACGGATCCGAATGGATATTACAATTTCTATGCAATGAATGGCAATCAAGATACAGCTGTTGTTTCAGTTGATGCCAATTGGCTAGGACAGAATGGTTATCAATTCACCTCAAACTCAACAAGTTTAGTTATAGAACCATGTCAAACTAGTGGAAATGTTTCGATTGCGAATTTTCCTGTGAATTGTGATTCAGCGCAAGTAGCAACAGAATGTATTATAGGTTGGGTTTTCTGCGATGCAAATGGAAACGGTGCTTTAGATAGTGGAGAGGTTGTTATTCCGAATGCGCCTATTCAATTGTCTGGAAACACCAATTATATGACAACCATTTATTCTGATTCTAACGGTCTTTTCAGTTATTCAGGTCAGGCTTTCTTTGGAGGGGCGGCCATTTTAATGGTTCCTCAGTGGTGGTTGACTGCTCATGGATACAGTTCACCAAATAATGTAATCACTGTGCTTACAGACTGCAACAATCCTTCTCCAGTGTATATTGGAATTAATTGTTCACCCGTTTTATGTGCAGATTTATGGACAACTGTAAGCCCTTGGATTGGTTATTATCAAAACCAAAACAATTACATTAAATTGAAATGGGGAAATAATGGAGCAAATACAACTACAGGATATACTTTGACTTTGACATACCCATCTGGCGTTATTCCAGATTTGAGTTCAATTCTGTATCCGAATTATGTAACTTCGGGTAACACTATAACTTGGACATTTGGACCCGGTTCATCTTATATCTACAACACAGATATCATCAAATTCTTCGTGCCATCAGGTTATCCTTCAGGTACTTCACATGTTTATTCATCCGTAATCACAGCTTTAGGTTCAACTTCTGATTGCAACGCATTCAACAATGAAGGAAGTCTGTGTATGATTCTTGGAAACAGCTATGATCCCAATGATAAATCAGTTAGTCATCCAACGGTGATTGATCCAGGAACACAAGATGAATTAACCTTTGTACTGCGTTTCCAAAACACAGGAACAGCTCCTGCACAAGATGTATATATTATCGATAGTTTAAGTACGAACTTGGATTGGTCAACATTGAAAGTTATTTCAGCTTCACACAACATGCAGTTGATTGACTTGGGTAATGGAGTCATGAAATTCAACTTCCCGGGAATATGGTTGCCAGATAGCACAACTAATGAGCCTGCTTCACATGGTGATGTTGTTTTTTCAATAAAAGAAAACGCAATAAATACAGTTGGTTCAGTAATTGAAAACACAGGCTATATTTATTTTGACTGGAATCCAGCGATTATAACCAATACAACTTTCAATGTGAATGCTTACCTCGGATTAGGAGATGTGAAAGCAAATGAAGTGAGTGTTTATCCAAATCCGTTTGAAGCTAACGTAATATTGACTTCAGCGAAGCGCATGGATAACATTAGCGTTTTAGATATAACAGGAAAAGTTATTTTTAATGAAAAAGTAGACGGTTTCAGTAAGAATTTAGATTTAAGCAATGTTTCGCAAGGAACTTACTTGGTTCGAATAAGCTCGGGAAGCGAAGTGTCTATAGTTAGAATTGTGAAAAAATAAGAACAATCATCTTTAATTAAAATTAAAAGTCGGCTAGAAATAGTCGACTTTTTTTTTGTTTTTGTTCATTTCAAAGGGGGTACGTTGAAAAAAAATAGTTTTTTTTGAGATGACCCCCTTAAAAATTAGCTAACTTTGTCAAAATTCTTAAAAATTACAAGAAATGGCGACAAAAAGAATGCAAGCGTATCAAGATGTGATGAATAGAGTTCCTCGCAAAATCAGTTTTGATGGTAAAATATCAGATGTTTTTGGTGAGAATGTGTTTCATACGGAAATCATGCGTGAATATCTTCCGAGTGAAGCATATAAATCGATGATTGAATCCATTCAGAACGGAACACGTTTGGATCGACGAATTGCGGACCAAGTTGCCTCTGCAATGAAAGATTGGGCTTTGACAAAAGGAGCCACGCATTATACGCATTGGTTTCAACCATTAACAGGAACGACTGCAGAAAAGCATGATGCATTTTTTAAACCAGTAGGACCAGGCAGAGCTATTGAGCGTTTTGATGGAGATTTGTTGGTTCAACAAGAGCCAGACGCATCTTCTTTTCCAAACGGTGGTATTAGAAATACATTCGAAGCGAGAGGTTATACGGCTTGGGATCCATCTTCGCCAGCTTTCGTCATCAGCAAAACATTGTGTATTCCAACCATCTTTATTTCCTACACAGGTGAAGCATTGGATTATAAAATGCCTTTGCTTAAAGCTTTGAATGCTGTTGATCATGCAGCGAAAGAAGTTTGTCAATATTTTGATAAAAACGTTACAAAAGTTCAGGCTACATTGGGTTGGGAGCAAGAATATTTCTTGATCGACTCTTCACATTTCAATGCTCGTCCTGATATCATGATGACAGGAAGAGCTTTGTTTGGACATGCGCCAGCAAAAGGTCAACAATTGGACGATCATTATTTTGGTTCCATTCCAGAAAGGGCTACCAATTTCATGCGTGAGTTCGAGTACGAATCGATACGTTTAGGAATTCCTGTAACTACTCGTCATAATGAAGTAGCGCCAAATCAATTTGAGTGCGCTCCGATTTTTGAAGAGTGTAACTTAGCCAATGACCATAATTTGTTGTTGATGGATATCATGGAAAAAGTAGCTAGAAAACACCACTTTAGAGTTCTACTCCATGAAAAACCATTTGCTGGTGTGAACGGATCTGGAAAACACAATAACTGGGCTTTGGCAACGGATACTGGAGTGAATCTTTTAGCCCCTGGAAAAAATCCAAAATCTAATTTGCAGTTTTTGACATTTTTCGTCAACACAATTGCGGCTTTGCACAATAATGCTGATTTGTTAAGAGCATGTATTGCTGGGGCTGGAAATGATCACCGTTTGGGAGCAAATGAAGCGCCACCGGCAATTATTTCTGCTTTTATCGGTTCACAATTGACACAAGCTTTAGATAATTTAGAGAAAAATGTCAAAGCTGGTAAAATGACGCCTGAGGAAAAAACGGAGCTTAAATTGAATATCGGAAAAATTCCGCAAATTATTTTAGACAATACGGATAGAAACAGAACTTCGCCTTTTGCTTTTACCGGAAACAAATTTGAATTCCGTGCTGTTGGATCATCTGCCAATTGCGCTTCTGCTATGATTGTTTTAAACACTATCATGGCCAATCAATTGCAAATTTTCAAAAAGTCGGTGGATGCTAGAATTACAAAAGGAGAAGCTAAGGACGAAGCGATTTTGAAAGAACTTCAAGTATTGATCAAAGAATCCAAAAAAATACGTTTCGAAGGAAATGGTTATGGTGATGAATGGGTAAAAGAGGCTGAGAAAAGAGGTTTGTCTAATTTGAAAGATACACCCAGTGCACTTGCTGTTTGGGGAGATAAAAAAGTAGCCAAATTATTCGATGATATGGGGGTTCTTTCTCCTCGTGAATTACATGCACGTCAGGAAATAGAGTACGAAGCTTATGTATACAAAATACAAATCGAAGCTCGATTGATGGGAGATTTAGCCTTGAATCACATCTTGCCTGCCGTTGTTCAGTATCAAAATAATTTGTTATCCAATGTTCAAGGAATGTTTGACGTACTTGGCGAAAAACAAGCAAAAGTGGCTTGCGATGCTCAATTGGATTTATTGATGAGAACTTCTTTGCACATGAACAAGATGAAAGACGCATGTGACAGAATGTTGGTGGATAGAAAAGATGCCAATCAAATTGAAGACATGGAGAAAAGAGCGAGAGTATACTGTGATAAGGTAAAAGTTCATTTCGACGAAATCCGCTACCATGCTGATAAATTGGAGATTTTAGTAGATGATGAATTGTGGCCATTACCAAAATTCAGAGAAATGCTTTGGACGAGATAATCGATTAATTTTCAAGAATATAAAGAGTCATCAACAGGTGGCTCTTTTTTTGTTTAAAAATATCTTCTTCTGCTCCTTCAATTTTTCCTATTTTTGCCTTATCTAAAACAATTCTAAATAAGCATGAAAGTCATTATTGCAGATAACAACGATATTGTTCTTGTAGGTCTACAAAGTATTCTTCATGCTGAAATAGGAATAGACGTGGTGGGTGAAGCTCGCAGTAACGAACAATTGTTGGGTATTTTAAAGCAATTTGAAACCGATGTAGTTTTGATAGATTACACAGCTTTCGGTTTTGATATCGATATTATCCCAAAGATTAGAACCAAATATCCAAAAGTTCAGATTTTAGCCATTACACCCGAACAGTCCGCTCAAACGCTCGTTCATGCTTTGCGCAGTGGCGTAATATCTTATTTAAAGAAAGACTGTGATGTTGCCGAAATCGTTGATGCCGTGAGAGAAACGGCGAGAGGTAATAAGTTTTTCTGTGGGCAAATCTTAGAAACGATTCGCAAAGCTTCTATTGATGTGAATGATATGGATCTGGAATCTTTTACCTGTGAACCAGTTCTGTTAACCGAAAGAGAGAGCGAAATCATTGTTTGGATTTCAGAAGGCTACACGAATGCTCAAATCGCTGAAAAATTATTCTTGAGCAATCATACAATCAATACGCATCGTAAAAACATTATGGCAAAATTGGGCGTGAAAAATACGGCTGGTATAGTAATGTATGCAGTGAAAATGGACTTAGTTAAACCAAATAAGTTTTTATTTAGTTCTGAGGTATAGTTTCCTTCGTCTTTGTTGCTTGACGATATATATAATAAAAAGCAAACATCACCAATCCATAAGATAGGCATATTTTTAAAGAAAGTGGATTTTCAAACTGTATAATTATTCTCTTGAAAGTGATCAGCGGTTTCGTGAATAGATCCCAAGTGTTTATTCTGCAATATCTTCCAAGATAAATTCCAAATCCTGCTAACAGGTTCAATACTAAAATGATAACCCATGTAATTCTTACTTTGAATAAACGTTTCAGCAGTTGATGTGCTTCTTTCATGGAGACCAAACCCAAAATTAATCCTGTTAAAGCAAAAGTGAATATTAGCAGTGTATCGAACCAAATAATGGAATTACCATAATTTTTTAAATGCAATAAATCCGTTATGATATAGGGCGAATTGGGTAAAAATAGCAACCATAGAATCAAGAAATAATACAGGGCTACTTTGTTGGTTTGTTTCAAAGCATAGTTCAGAAATAATAAGGGAATCCATGCAAGAAAAATATTCCAGAGCAAAAAAGTATAAAATATTTCTTGCTTCAAAATCACACGGACTAAAATCATCGCGAACGAAAGTAAAGTCAATGAAAAACAGGCTTTTAGTTCTGGGGATAAATTAATGAAACCCAATTTTATACGCTTCATGAAGGATAGTTTTGCTGAGCATCAAACGTTGAATAACTTTTTATATTTATCTCTTTGTGATTTTTTCACTTTTACCAACAGACAATTCTTAAAATCTAAGTCCTACAAAATTCAATCTTCTTACTATATTTGTCAGTCAATAAATTCGATACACACAATGGCAACCAAAGCTCCAAAAAGTCCAAGCGCTGTAAAAGTGAAAGCAGCTGCAGAAAAGGGCAACAAGTTTTCGAAAGAAACGTATAAAAAATGGTACAAAGACATGCTGTTAATCCGAAAGTTTGAGGAGAAAACAGGTCAGTTGTATATCCAACAAAAATTTGGTGGTTTTTGCCATCTGTATATTGGTCAAGAGGCCATTGTTGCTGGAACGGCTAGCGCTGCTCAAAAAGGAGATAAACACATGACCGCTTATCGTGATCATGCGCATCCTATCGCTTTGGGAACAGATCCACGTGTTTTGATGGCTGAATTGTACGGTCGTACAACTGGTTGTTCGAAAGGAAAAGGTGGTTCCATGCACTTTTTTGATAAAGAAGTTGGTTTCATGGGCGGACACGGAATCGTTGGTGCGCAAATCGCTATGGGAGCAGGTGTTGGCTTCGCAGAAAAATATGCTGGAACGGATAATGTAGCTTTTGTCTCTATGGGAGATGGAGCAGTTCGACAAGGCGCTTTGCATGAGACCTTCAATATGGCAATGCTGTGGAAACTTCCTGTTGTTTTTATTATTGAGAACAATAATTATGCGATGGGAACTTCTGTGGAAAGAACAACCAATGTTCAGGACCTTTCGAAAATAGGTTTGTCCTATGAAATGCCTGCAAAAGTGGTAAATGGAATGCGTCCCGAGGATGTTCATGAAGCTATTGCTGAAGCTGCGGCTAGAGGAAGAAGAGGTGATGGCCCAACTTTATTGGACATTCGAACATATCGTTACAAAGGGCATTCCATGTCTGACCCACAAAAATACCGCTCGAAAGAAGAGGTGATTGAATGGCAAGAGCAAGATCCAATCGAACATTGCGCCAAAGTCATCACTACCAATAAATGGATGACGAAGAAAGAATTCGATGAGGTAGAAGCTTGGGTGAAAAAAGAAGTTGAGGAATCAATCGAATTTGCTGAGAATTCTCCGTATCCTGAAGGAAAAGATTTATACGACGATATTTATAAAGAACCAGATTACCCATATATAATTGAATATTAATCAATTAAGAAATTTATAGCAATGGCTGAAATCATATACATGCCCAAACTAAGCGACACCATGACAGAAGGTGTAGTTGCAGAATGGACGAAAAAAGTTGGCGAGACCGTTTCTTCAGGAGAAGTACTTGCGGAAATTGAAACAGATAAAGCAACGATGGAATTTGAATCATTTTACGACGGTGTGCTTTTGCATATTGGAGTAGAAAAGGGCAAAGGAGCACCTGTAAATTCTATTTTGGCAATTATTGGTGAAAAAGGTGAGGATGTAAAGAAAATTTTGGCTGAAGCTAAAGGTCCAGAAGCGGAACAAAAAGCAGCGGAACCAAAGGCTGAGGAGGCAAAAATTGAAACGATAGCACCAACTCCAGTTCCAGTAGCTGAAAGTAAACCAGTTTCTTCACCGAATCCAGTTGCTGTTTCTTCAAATGATTCCAATGGAAGGCTTTTTGCAAGTCCTTTGGCTAAAAAATTGGCGGAAGATAAAGGGATTGATATCAATGCAGTCATTGGGACAGGAGAGAATGGACGTATCGTAAAAAGAGATATTGATCATTTTGTACCATATTCTGGTGGTGGAACACTTTCTTATATAACCGCTCCGACTGGTGTCGAAAAATTCACCGAAGAGCCAATTTCGCAAATGCGAAAAACGATTGCACGTCGTTTGTCAGAAAGTAAATTCACAGCGCCACATTTCTATTTGAATTTGGAGCTTGATATGGATAATTCCATAGCGGCAAGAAAACAAATGAATGCATCAGGTGAAGTGAAAATCTCCTTCAATGATATGGTGATAAAAGCCGTTGCAATGGCTTTGCGTCAAAATCCGAATGTCAATAGTGCTTGGATGGGTGATGTAATTCGTCGAAATGAGCACGTACATATTGGTGTTGCTGTTGCTGTTGAAGACGGGCTTTTAGTTCCTGTTGTTCGTTTTGCAGATACAAAAGGGTTTGCCCAAATTGGCGATGAGGTCCGTGAATTGGCTCAAAAAGCGAAAGAGAAAAAATTACAACCTGCTGAATGGGAGGGTAATACCTTTACGATTTCAAATCTTGGTATGTTTGGAATTGATTCGTTCACTGCTATAGTGAATCCGCCAGATGCTTGTATTTTAGCAATTGGAGGTATCAAAGAAGTCCCAGTTGTAAAGGATGGTAAGATTGTATCAGGAAATGTAATGAAAGTGACACTTTCATGTGATCACAGAGTTGTAGATGGTGCAACCGGTGCTGCATTCTTGAATACTTTTAAAATGTTTATGGAGAATCCTATTTCGATGTTGATGTAGGAAAATGAAATATAATTTAGGAAAGCCGGGCTGAAAAACTCGGCTTTTTTTATTCGTAATAAATAGGTGTTTTTTCCCCGGAAATAATGGGTATTTTCAAGGTGTTCTCACTTGGCGGAATAGGACAGGAGTATCGGTGAGAATATGCACAGTAAGGATTGTAGCTAAGGTTAAAATCAATTTTTAAAATAGCTTGGTTTTCAAAAATAGACACATCTAAATATCGTCCCCCGCCATAAGTGTGAATCCCAGATGTTTCGTCGCGAAATGGTATGAAGAAATAGTTTTTGAATTCCTTTTTCTTTTTCAGTTTCATATTCTGATAAACTGTCAGTGTACAAGCTTTATTCTCAATTTCGAAATAAACATACCCGTACCTTCTATAAACTGGCATTCGATCCGTCGAGGTAGGCATTTTAAACCGTTTTCCTACATCCTTTTTCCAAATGGCTTGTACGATATAGTTTGTGTCGATATGGAAGTAATGAAGGCTTTTAAAATGGGTTAGATCTTCTTGGTTTAAAACGTGACCAGCCGTATCCAAAAGATGTTCTTCCTTCTCTCTTCTAATTTGGATCAAAGAATCCGAGTAGTTGATTTGAGCAGTTACTAATTCATTCAGACCAAGAAAAAAGAAAAGGATTGCGTATTTCATCGTTCACCAAATATAGCGCTCCCAACTCTAATCATTGTGGAGTCTTGCTCAATAGCAATTGTGTAATCACTACTCATGCCCATTGAAATTTCTTTGAAATTGTCATTAAAACGAAAAAAGTGACTTTTCAACACCTGAAAATAGCCTTCTAATGTCTGGAATTCATCACGAATTTGTTCAATATTTTCTGTGTTACTAGCCATTCCCATAACGCCAGATACAGAAATATTTCTAAGCTCCACAAAGGTTTGACTTTCTAGTATTTCCCGAGCTTCGTCAAAATTTAATCCAAATTTACTTTCTTCTTGAGCAATATGAAATTGCAAAAGACATGAAATAACTCTATCGTTTTTTAAAGCTTCTTTGTTGACTTCTTGCAGCAATTTTAAACTGTCAACAGCGTGAATAAGATGAATGAATGGTGCAATGTATTTTACTTTGTTTGTTTGCAAATGACCAATCAAATGCCAATTGATATCTTTTGGTAATGCTTCGTGTTTGGCAACTAATTCTTGAACTTTGTTTTCACCAAAATGACGTTGCCCAAAGTCGTATATTTTTTGAATTTCTTCAGAAGGCTTTGTCTTTGAAACGGCTATTAGCGTTACGTTTTTAGGAATATTTTCCTTGAAATTATGGAATTCTTCTTGATTCATTCGTTCAAACAATAAACAGTTAAACCACTTCTCATTTTAGGCTCAATCCATGTGGATTTTGGAGGCATAATCATTTGATTGTCAGCTACTTTTTTCACCTGATCTATAGTTACTGGAAACAAGAGGAAAGCAAGGTTGTATGAACCTTTATTCATCTTTTTTTTCAGTTTATCAATACTTTCAGTACCAGAAATGAAACCAATGTTTTTATCAGTCTTTAAGTCAGAAATATTTAAAATCGGATGCAAGACATATTCCGTTAAGATTTCGGCATCGAGCGATTTAATTGGGTGATCTGCGTGAATTATATTTTTCTTACAAATAAGCGAATATGGATTATCGTTATACAGCATTACGATTTCATGTTCAATCAAAGGTTTTCGAATATCAGAAAGTTCTTCTACTTCGAAGTTGACTTTAAGTCTTTCCAGAAGATCAGCGTGAATTGCAAGGTCTTTTATACGAACTAGTCTATTGTACTCGTATACTTTTAACTTGGTTTCATCAATCAAATAACTCAGGAAGAAACCATCATTATTTGACGATCTATCTTCTTTTGTTCTTTTCTGATTTAGGGCGGCTGAAGATGCACATCTATGGTGTCCGTCAGCGATATAAGAGACACCGATACGAGAAAAAATTCCTATTAACTGATCACATTCTTCTTGTGAAGATAGCCATATTTCGTGCTTTATATAGTCTGTTGTAGTGAATTCATATTCAGGTCTTTGTGTCGTTATTTTTTCGAAAATAGCATCCAGTTCTGAGGAAGGTGAGTGGCTCAGCAAAACAGGTTCAGCATTGTATCCAACAGTATCCAAATAATCCGTAAACATTTCTTCTCTAGAAGTCAAAGTAGCCTCATGTTTCATCACCTTATTGTGATTGTAGTCTTCTACGCTGGTTGCCGCTATGACACCTATGTATTCATTTCCTAAATGACTTTGTTTGTAGATATACATACTTGGAGCTACATCACGCACAAGTACACCATCTTCAATAAAATTCTGATATTGCTGATGCACCAATTGATATTTATCGCTTCGGGATAATGCGGAAGCCTCCTCTTCTAGAATATCAAAATCGGGATTGATTATGTGTAAGAAGGAAAATGGATTGCTTTGCATTTTTGCTTTTAGAACATTCTTTTTATACGCGTAAAAAGGACGCGTAGCAACAAGATGTACTTTGTCACGAACAGGTCTTAAAGCTCTAAAAGGCTTAACTTTCATTCATTATTAATTAAATTGACCAAATTGGCCAACTATCAAATCTGCAAGTTCTTCACCAATTCTGTCTTGTGCTTCAACAGTTGCTGCGCCAATGTGAGGCGTACAAGCAATACGTGGATGACTTAAAAGCTCAGTCATCGGACTAGGTTCATTTTCAAAAACATCCAATCCAGCGGCGGCAACTTTTCCTGATGCTAAGGCATCTAAGAGAGCTTGTTCGTCGATTACGCCACCTCGTGCAGCATTAACGATTCTGACGCCATCTTTCATGGCTTCAAATTCAGTCTTCCCAAAAACAGCGCTGCCATTATGCTGTTTTGGCACATGCAAAGAAATAAAATCCATTTTTGGCAGGTTGTTCATCAAGTCCGTTTTTACATCAATCTGGACAGATAATTCGCCAAGTCCTTCGATTTTTGGCATGTCCACTTTTACAGTTTCACTTTCTACCCCGATTGCAATTACCTTCATACCACATCCTAACGCATAAGGCGCCAAGCTTTGACCTATTCTTCCGAATCCGATGATTCCTAAGGTTTTCCCTCTTAATTCTACACCTTTTCCATATTCTTTTTTGAGTTTACTGAAGTCACCAGACTCCATGTTTTTGTAACTTAAATTTAAAAATCTGGAAATTGAAAAAAGTTTCCCCATTACAAGCTCAGCAACAGATTGTGATGATGATGCAGGGGTATTGATTACAACTTTACCTTTTTCTCGAGCATAGGCTACGTCAATATTATCCATTCCAACTCCACCGCGACCTATCAACTTTAAATTTGGGCAAGCGTCAATTACCTCTTTTCTCACCGTTGTGGCGCTTCTAACAAGGACTATTTCAATATTTTGGTTATTTATTTCCTCGATTAAGTTTTCTTGTTCAACTTTATCAAGTATTACTTGGTATCCAGCTTCTTCTAATTTGACTTTTCCGGAGTTAGAAATACCGTCATTTGCTAATATCTTCATTTATCCTTTTGTTCTTGTGAATTCTTTCATTACATCTACCAAAACTTGAACGCTCTCAATTGGTAACGCATTGTACATCGATGCTCTATATCCTCCGACAGATCTATGTCCTGGCAATCCGACAATATTTGCCTCTTTCCATTTTTTATCAAATTCTTCCTGAAGAGATTCGTCTTTCAAAAGGAATGTCAAGTTCATTTTAGAGCGATCTTCCTTTTCCACAACTGTCGTAAATAATGGATTGTTGTCAATTTCATTATACAAAAGTTCCGCTTTTGCGTTGTTTAGTTTCTCAATAGCTGAAACACCTCCCTTGCTAATTGTATCTCTTAAGTTTAACATGGAACAATAAATTGAAAAAACCGGTGGAGTATTGAGCATCGATTCTTTTTTAATTTGCTCATTCAAGTCAAGGTAGGTAGGTAAAAAAGGCGAAGTAGATTTACCTAATACAGAATCCTTGACAATATAAAGTGTAGCTCCAGCAGGACCTAAATTCTTTTGGGCTCCAGCATAAATTAAGTCAAAATCAGAAACATTTATTTCTTTCGAAAAAATATCAGATGACATATCGCAAACAAGAGGGATGTTAATGGATTCAATTTTCTGATATTGAGTTCCATATATGGTATTATTTGAAGTAATATGAAGGTAATCCAATTCAGATGGAATTTCCACATTTTTCGGAATATAACTAAAGTTTTTATCTTCAGAAGAAGCCAAAACGTTAACTTTAGTTCCAACTTTTTTTGCTTCTTTAATTGCTCCAGAGGCCCAGGTTCCAGTATTGATAAAACCAGCCTCACCACTTCGCATCATATTTAACGCTGAAATAGTAAATCCAAGAGTAGCTCCACCTTGTAGAAATGCCACTGAATATCCTTCCGGAACTTTCAATGTTTGTTTAACAAGATCAATTGCTTCGTCCATGACAGCAACGAAATCTTTATGTCGATGAGAAACTTCTAAAATTGACAGTCCATTAAAGTCCAAAACGGCTTTAGAAGCCTGTTGAAAAACGTTTTGTGGCAAAATACATGGACCCGCACCGAAATTGTGTATCATACTATTAGTATTGAAAAAAATGACCATTTGATAAAATGGCCATTTTTAATTATTTAAAATTATTTTTCGCTTGTTTTTTTTGTAGCCGGCTTTTTAGTTGAAGCGGCTTTTTTAGGTGATGCTTCTTTTTTTGTTTTCACAGTGGTTGCAACTATAGGATTTGTTGTTTTCTTTTTCGGTCTTGTATTACCGTGAGATCCCATTGTTCTTTTACCTTTTGCTGTTTTTTTATCACCTTTTCCCATAATTATTAGTTTTTTTTGATTTATTGGATGTTTAGCAAATATACTATACTATTTCCTTTTGTCAAGAATACGCTTTCTAATTTCTTCTTCTAATTTTCGACCTTCTCGAATTATATTTGCACACCAACCAATTTTTAATTCAACTTTTTCCTTTTCGGATAATAGAAAATTGGTTTTTTCTTCATG
The DNA here is from genome assembly GCA_041751955.1 of Crocinitomicaceae bacterium. Taxonomy (GTDB): domain Bacteria; phylum Bacteroidota; class Bacteroidia; order Flavobacteriales_D; family Crocinitomicaceae; genus UBA2040. The sequence continues at coordinate 66,630 of JBGSIB010000061.1, read as the reverse complement.
TAACCTATCACGAAGTTTTTGAAGAGCTAATGCAACTGAGACAGAAACATTGAAGCTTTCAGAGAAACCGTACATCGGTATATGAACTGTATAATCAGCTTGAATAGACGCTTCATGGGATATTCCTTCTTTTTCAGTTCCAAAAACTAGGGCTAAGGGATTGGATAAAGGTAAATCATTGATACTCATCAAATCAGAATTGGGAGAAGTCGCAATGATTTTATATCCTTTTGATTTAAGGGAATTTAGACATATTGTTGTTGGGGATGATTTTTGGGAATAATTAACTAAATTCACCCACCTGCCTGCGCCTCTCGCGATATCTCTTTGCAATACATATGGATTATTCTTTTCAATAACATGTAAATCTCGAATTCCAAATGCATCACAGGATCGCATAACTGCACTAGCATTATGTTCTTGATAAATATTTTCCAGAACTACGGTTAAATAACTTGTCCTGAGGTTTGCATTATTTTCGAATAACTCTATTTTGTTAGAAGAAATGATATTGTAGAATTCTTCTAGGACTTGTTGATTTACGTCATCCATTTCAATGCAATAAAAAAAGGGAGTCGCCCCCCTTTCTAATTATTTTTACAGGGTATTAATTAACTGTTCCTGACAATTCAGCACCAGCTTTAAATTTCACTACATTTTTAGCAGCGATTTTGATTTCTTTTCCTGTTTGAGGGTTACGGCCTGTACGGGCTGCTCTTTTTGATACAGAGAAAGAACCAAATCCTACCAAAGAAATACGATCTCCTGTTTTCAAGGCTTTACCTGTAACATTTTGAAAACTTTCTAATGCTTTTTTTGCATCTGCTTTTGTAAGTCCACTGTCAGATGCGATTGCATCAACTAATTCTGCTTTGTTCATAATTTTAAGTTTTAATAAAAGTTCTTTGTAATAACTACAGAGCAAATATAACCGAATAACAAAGCGGGCATTAGAATACAAGACATAAATGGTGTTTTTTGTGGAAAAATCTTCGTTTTTGTTTATAAACCCTACTAAAATCAAGGTTCTTAGTAGAAAATTCAGATTAATAACGGATTTTAAAGTCACTTAGATCGTTCCCTGAAAGGAAGTCTTTGTAATTCATTCGTCTTTTTCCTTCCAATTGAATTTCCTTCATTAATAGATATTTATCAGAACAAGGAAACAATATTCCATCGTCTGACACCATCATTCTAAAGGATTCTTTAGTTTTTGTATCAGTAATTGTTGTGTTGAAAATTTTGCATGTGTATATGATGCCATTTTTTTCAAGCTTACAAAAAGCGCCAGGGTATGGACTTAAACCTCTAACAAAATCGTGAGTCTTTTGCGCAGTCCATTTATTTTTAATTTGACAATCTTCTTTAAATATTTTCGGCGCTTTATTCAGTTTGTCTAGTTCAAATTGGTTTTGGTCAATTGGTTCAATACTATTATTAGCCAGGTTGATGAGCGTTTCAATTACCGTGTTAACTCCAATCTGTGCTAATTTGTCGTGAAGTTCTCCTGCGGTCATGTTCTTGTCAATACTAGTCTTATTAAACAGAATGATTTTACCAGTGTCAATTTCTTTCTCAATGAAAAACGTGGTGACGCCTGTCTCTGTTTCACCATTTATTATAGCCCAATTAATTGGTGCAGCACCGCGATATTGAGGTAAAATGGATGCGTGTAAATTGATTGTTCCTCTTGGTGGTATTGACCATACACTTTCTGGTAACATTCGAAAAGCAACTACGACAAATAAATCTGCATTTAATTTTGCAAGGTCTCTTTGAAATTCTTCATCTTTTAAGTTAGTGGGTTGTAATAGGTTCAATTTATGGGTCTCTGAAAATGTTTTGACCGGGCTTTGTGAAAGCTTCCTGCCTCTTCCAGAAGGTTTGTCTGGAGCTGTTATAACACCAACTACTTTAATTCCTGACTTAACAATACCTTCTAAAATAGTAACTGCAAACTCAGGGGTGCCCATAAAAACTATACTTAAATCTTTTATATTCATATCATATAATTTTTTCTTTCCATAAAAACTTCTTTAAATACATGTACGACAAGAATCCTAACATACCAAAATAAATATATTCCACAAACCAAATATGAAATATGTCAAATTCCCAAACTTTTATAAATAAGAAAGAAGCTGATATATACGCCAGCACGCATATGGATTCAATTATTAATGTTACTCTAGTATTTCCGCTAGCTATTATGCTTTGGTAGTAAACATTGATGTATCCATAAAGTAAAATGGAGGGTGCCACCATTCTGAGTATTCTACCACTAGTTTCAAGATATTCACTTGAAGGATTTATCCAAGAGATTAGTTTTTCAGGGTAAAAAAATGCCCCATGAAAGATTACAATTAAACAAATCATGGTTAGCAGTTGAATACGTTTTTGAATTTTTACAATTTCATTTTTCTTATCGCCACCTAAATATTGAGAAATAAAGGTCTTTGTTGTTGACGCAAAACCCCAAATAGGAATGAATGCTAAAAAATAGACAGCGCGGATGTTCTGTGAAACCGTGAGCTCAAATTTGCCGATTTGCTCTATCCATGTAAAAAATATGGTCCAAGTCACCAGAGCAAGAAATCCCTGTATCATAAGGGGACTGCTTACTTTAAATAAATTTTTTAGTGCTTCCCATTGAAATCCAAGTTTTTGAAAAAGCCCTAGCTTCCAATTTGATTTGTCTGCTATCAGTAATGTCACAATCGTTAGCATTCCTAACCCATCAGCAATGGTTGACGCCCAAGCTGCACCTGCTAGCCCCATTTCTGGAAAGCCAAAATGTCCGAAGATCATCGCGTAATCTAGGAATACATTACTCAATGCCGTCAGAATGGAGGCAACGAGGACTTTTATCGTTTGTCCTTTGGCCAACAAAAAGGCATTTGCAGCCAACGTAAATACTACAAAAAATAAGGCAAAACTTCGTATACCTATAAAAAGCCCTTGTGCCTCTGCGATATCAGCATGTTTAGAATATGTAACAAGTGCACTTGGCATAAAAAATTGAATAAGAAAGAAAAGTAAAAGTGCCAATATCAAGTTGGTCCAAATAGTGGTTCCGAGAATTTGTCCCAATTGCTCAAGACGATTTTCCCCAATTCTGCGCGCTTGAATAATTTGCGAACCGTCTCCAATTCCCTGCATGGTAACAAAAAGTGTAATATAAATTAGGCCTGCATTGCCAGAAGCATCAAACGCAAGATTGCTATATCTGCTCAGAAACGCCGCGTCAGTAATAAGTACCAGAGATTGTATGAAACTAGCACCCATTAGTGGTAGGGCAACTAATAATATTGTACTGTATTTTGTGTCAAGCATTATATAACCTGAATAACCAAGCCTTTTAAGTATTCTCCTTCTGGATGAAAAGCACTAATTGGATGATCGGCTGGTTGGTGAAGTTGTTCTAATATACGTACCTCCCGACCAGCTTCAATAGCAGCCGAAATAACTGTATGATTAAAAAGTTCTTTATCCACAACTTGAGAACAGGAAAAAGTAAAAATTATTCCACCTGGTTTTATTTGTCGAATGGCATTGGCGTTCAGTCGTTTGTATCCTTGAACTGCCTGATGACGCTTATTTCTATGTTTAGCAAATGCTGGAGGATCCAAAACAATGAGATCATACTCTGTTGGAAGTTCTGTTAGGAATTTCACGGCGTTATCAACTATTGATTTATGTTTCCCTTTGAATTTATTCAAACTTAAATTCTCTTCCGTTAATGATATCGCCTTTTCTGAACTGTCCAATGAGTGAACTTCTTTCGCACCATTTCTCAAAGCTGATAAACTAAATCCTCCAGAATAACAGAAAGTGTTGAGCACCTTTTTTCCATTGGAATATTTACCCAAAAGAGATCGGTTTTCACGTTGATCAATGAAAAAGCCTGTTTTTTGTCCATTTATCCAATCTATAGCATATAAAATACCATTTTCCATCGAAATATGTGGCATTTCGCATTTGCCAAATAAGTATCGATTTTCAGCTTGAATATGTGAAGGTAAGGTACCCGTATTTTTTGAATAAATAGAAGTTACTTCTTTTCCAAAAAGATCGCGTAGGGCAAATGTGATTTGTTCTAAGGCTAAAAACATGCCGACACTGTGACACTGAACGACAAGTGCTTTGTTGTAATAATCAATAATCAACCCAGGTAAACCATCACCTTCTCCATGAATAAGACGACAAATATTATTGTTCTCAGAGAAAAGTCCAATTTGCATTCTTAAATCCAAAGCACTTTTAAATTTATTAAAGTAAAATTCTTTGTCGATTTTGATTTTTTCGTGCGTTAAAAGTCTTACAGCTATCGTTCCATGCTGAAAATGACCGATACCCAAGAAGTTTTTCTTTTGGTCAGATAAAGAAACCAACTCACCATCTTTAAAATCTGAAACATCACTGTGAAGCGCCCCTGAAAAAACCCATGGGTGCTTTCTTTGAATGGATTTAATTTTGTCGTTTTTTACGGTGATTTCTCTCATTGTCCTGATTTACGTTCCAAAGTTAGGAATTAGATTGAACTAGGCATTTGACAGATGCGGATTTCATTAACTTTGTCGAAAAAAAGTATATGGCGTTTTTAGTGAATGTTTTTATGCTCAACGAGCTATATTCTCAAGATTTTGCAGAGGCTCATCATAATGGTGAGGAATCAGAGGACAATAAATTATATGAGTGGGAAGATGAAATGAACCTTCGAGGTGAAATCATGGAGGTTGATGTTGAGGAGATGAGTGTTTATCATCTAAAAGGTGAAAAAGGCGATGGTTCTGCATTCGAGATTAACATCGGTAATATGCGCCTATTCAATTTCATTCGTGAAGATAATGCTGTTATTCAAATTGCGTGTTCAGAAAGTTTATATGTAAGTCATGAACTCATAATTAACGATAAAATTTTAACCTTAAGTTTAAAAGGTGAGCCATATGCCAATCCGATTCCGGGTATATATATCGCTTCAAAAGAATTTCCTAAAGAACTGATATCGGGTGTTGAGGGTTGAAAAAATTGATTTTTCTTACGAGAAAAAAGTACTGAACAACGTTTCCTTTGAATTGGATCAAGGAAAAATTTTGGGTATCGTCGGCAAAAGTGGTGGTGGAAAGACCAGCTTGCTGAAAATTATCGGTGGTTATTTAACTCCAGATTCAGGCGACATCTTTATTTTGAATGAAAAACAAAAAAAAGCCAATGAATTACTTATTCCTGGTTATAGCAAAGTTGCTTTAGTTCAACAAGATTTTGGATTAGATTTATATCACACTGTTGAAGAAAACATCAGAGAAAAGGTTCTTTATTTACCTCGAAATCTGCAGGACAAATTAATTGGTCAAATGATTGATTTACTTGATTTGCAGGAATTATCTCAACAAAAAGCCATCCATATTTCAGGTGGCGAGCAGCAGCGATTATCCATTGCTCGGGCATTGGCAAGTGAGTGTGATTTGGTTTTACTCGACGAGCCATTTGTTCATTTGGATAGCGCCATGCGTCAAGATTTGTTCGATTATTTGCTTAAACTTAAGACGATAAGAAATACAAGCTTTATTATTGTTACACACAACGGTGAAGAAATTTTGAGCCTGTGCGATGAGGTTCTTTATATCAAAAAAGGAAGCATTAAGAGAAAGGCTAAACCGAATCATTTTTATGACTTTCCCAGAAGTTTGGAAGAAGCAAAGTTTTTCGGATTGATTAATTCTGTTCGAAAAGGTAAACAAAGGATTCTTTTTCGACCCAATCAATATTCATTGGAAAAAGGAAGAATAGACTTGAACTTAACCTTTGATTTTTCTAAGAAACACGGAGCTCTTTATTATAATTATTTCCAAACGGAAAGGGGAGAGGACATAATATTGTTTAATTTCGATTCGATGAATGACGTAAAGCTTGTTTATGTATAAGAAACTCATAGAAAGGTTGTCCCCATTATTTGCGGTAAGACTCATTGTGGATACCGCGAAAGAGTTTTTTCAGGAAAAAAGCTTTCTCCATGGAGCGGCGTTGGCTTATTATGCGATAATAGCAATGGTACCTATACTTTATTTGGCTGTGAATTATATTGGTATGTTATTGGGTAATGAGTTAATGACAGAAATCATAACAACCGCCATCAGAAATAACATAGGAATAAGTGATGTAGAAGGTATATTGATCTTTCTGGAAAATGTTGATTTTGAGAAAAGCAACTTTTTTCTGAACCTAGTTGGTGTGATTGTACTCATACTATCGAGTACAGCTTTACTCAATTCCCTGAGAAACAGTATCAATGAGTTTTACAATGTGGAAGCCACCTATTCCAATAAAAAGAAACAAATCTTCCAAACCATTTCGTCAAAACTAATTTCAGTGGTTTTAATGACAGGAATTGGTTTGGTTGTAATTGTTTTTTACTTTGCTCAAACTATTGCTCTTTCTATTTCTGAAGGTTGGTTATCCGATTATGAAACCATTAATTGGTTGTTCAATTCTGCACTTCGATATGGTATTGCAATATTCTCTAACGTCATCATTTTCTCTTTTATGTTTAAATATCTTCATGATGGGATTGTCAGTTGGAAAGTAGCATTGAGAGGAGCTCTTTTTACGAGTTTATTGTTGTATTTAGGTCAAATATTAATCAAATATTATATCTCAAATTACTTTTTTGCCTCGTCTGCTGGCGTTGCAGGTTCTATCCTCGTTATTTTGGTTTGGATGTATTACACGTCACAGATTATATTTCTTGGAGCAAAATTCACCAAAGTGTACGCTGGACTTATCGGTACACCAATTAAAAACAGAGAATACTAGATTTCTTTGTTATTTTTTTGTTCTCTTTGATTATTTTGATTAATTTTCCGACAAATTAACGATTAATAATTCAGCATGTTCACAGGTCAAAATCTAAAATTATTACGAAAACGTATATCTCAATCTCAAGAGGAAACAGCATCTGCATTGGGATTAACGAGGTCATCGTATAGCGGTTATGAAAATGAAGTGGCACAACCAAGTGTGGAGAATCTTATTGCATTTAGCTACTATTTTCATATTTCAATAGATGATTTGGTTAAGAAGGATTTGTCCACTTTAACAGAAGTTGAAATTATTGAAGTCATCGAAGGACCAAAAGCAGATACATCTGGAAAAAACTTGAGAGTACTTACTTCAATTGTAGATTCAAACAATGAGGATTTAATTGAAATGATTCCTGCGAAGGCAAGTGCAGGTTATGCAAATGGATATGCTGATCCTGAATATCTTAAAATACTTCCAACTTTTCATTTACCTTTCTTAAGTAAGAATAAAAAATATAGATCATTTCCGATTAAAGGAGATTCTATGCCACCGGTTGTAGAGGGTTCTTATGTTGTGGCTGAATATGTACAAAACTGGATGACAATTCGAGATGCTACTCCAAGCATTGTCGTAACGAAAGAAGACGGAATCGTATTTAAAGTTTTGAATAATAGACTCACAAGTAATGAGAGTTTTCAACTTTGTTCAACCAATACTTTTTACGAACCATACGAAGTAAAGGCAAACGAAATACTTGAAATTTGGCGATTTGTAAATTATATTTCTCCTGAATTACCCGATATAAAATTAGATGAAAACGGCTTAACGAAATCTGTCCAAGCGCTGCAACAAGAGGTTCATAGTCTGAAAATGAACTTAAAGTAATCTATTTTCTTTTTGACTTCTTATACAAAACGTACTTTTCGTTCTCTATTGTAATTTTTTCGTCCAAAAGGTATTTCCGAAGCAGGTAATTCAGCGCTTTCGCATCAACTTTTAGTTCGTGCATCAATTCGTTGAAGCTCAAAGGTTTTTCAAGTGAAAGAATCATGTCTTTTTCAATTTCGGCCTTTATTCTTTTGTTTTTTTCTAGAATACAAATATCACAAACTCCGCATTTTTCAGCTGGTTGGCTGAAATAATGAAGAAGATTAATGTTGCGACAAACAGCCATTGTTGCATAGTTTTTCATAGCCTCTAATCGTTCAAAGGCCAATTTCTTGCGATTAAAATATATTTTGGAGTTTAAACGGATATAATCATCCGGCAAACGTTCATGTGTTAAGGTTACCGCTGGAAGTGAACTCCGCCAAGAAATATCACAAACTCCCATTTTCTCTAATTCTTTTAGCTGTTTTTCCAGTTCTCCAGCAGTAATGTTCAGTCTTTTACAAAATTGAGCTTCATCCAGTTCGAAAAACAATTGAAAAATTCCAGGATAACTTCTGGCCATCAAGGTTATAAGCGGGGACAGGCGCTCATTTTTAATTTGGAATCCGTATAATTCAGTATTTCCAATGGCTATTTTCACTTTGGTCGGATGAAAAACAGATTCAGAGAATTGCAAATCACCATTTAATTCCAAAAGTTTCAAGGAATGATAAACTTTTTGAATTTGAATGTTAAATTTTTCGCTTAATCGACGAATTTCAAAATGATAGCTTTCCTCAAGACCTGAACCTATTGCAATTTGTAAATGATTACATAAAGCTCGATATACTAATTTTACATCTTCTTCTGGAGGAAACTGAGCCTCTAGTTGCTCCTCCATTTTTTCAAAATCTCTATCTGAATAAAGCAAAATAGCTTGTGCTTCCTTTTCGTCACGTCCAGCACGTCCTGCTTCTTGGTAATAAGCTTCTATATTGTTAGGTGACTCAAAATGAATAACATAACGAACATCACCTTTGTCAATACCCATACCAAACGCGTTCGTAGCTACCATGATTTTTCGTGAATCAGAAATCCAATCTTTCATCATTGAGTTTCTATCTTCCTGCTGCAATCCTCCATGATAAATTCCAACACTCAGTTTATGTGAATGCAAAAGTCGAGCTACATTTTTTACGCTTTTACGGGTTTGACAGTATATAATACCTGTTTCTCCGGGTCTGGCATTGCAGTATTCTAAAATTCTTCCGAGTTTGTCTTCTGTCTTTTGAATCTGAAAAGAAATGTTTTTTCGTGCAAAAGGTCCATGAAAAATATTAGGGTTTTTCAATTTTAGTTGAACGATGATGTCTTCTTGAACTTTTTGGGTTGCCGTGGCGGTTAGCGCTATAATGGGGACTTCAGGATGATAGTCTCTTAAATCTGCAATTTTCGAATAAGATGGACGAAAGTCATGCCCCCATTCAGAAATACAATGCGCTTCATCAACTACTACCAAGCCGATTTGCATTTTTTTAAAACGTTCAACAAATAATCGAGTTTGTAATCTTTCTGGCGAAACGTATAAAAAGTCGATTCCACCAAAAACAGCGTTATCCAGCAGAATATCTATTTCTCTATAGCTCATTCCCGCATAAATTGCCTGTGCATGAATGCCACGTGATTTTAGATTTTTAACTTGATCTTGCATCAAGGCAATCAACGGGGAAATTACGATAGTCATTCCTTCGCGAGCAATTCCAGGGATTTGAAAACAAATTGATTTTCCGCCACCTGTTGGAAGTAAAGCTAAAGTATCGTGACCGTATATTGCACTATCAATAATATCCTCCTGAAAAGGACGAAACTGGTTGTAACCCCAAAAATGCTGTAAAATATCAAGACTTTTTTTCAAATCACATGGCTTTTTAGCACTATAAAATTAAGATAATTCCTTTCCTTGACCTAGAATTTTAAATGCTATATTTTCTTAAATAGTTTGATGTGTATTACATTTGGAGTATCTTCGCGCCACTAAGAAATGATTATGCTATCAGAACAATTCGACATAAAAGTAAATCGTACTCAAACCTCTAAAATCAATGATGTAGATTGGGACAACTTGCCATTTGGTAAAGTTTTTAGCGATCATATGCTTGTGATGGAGTATGCGAATGGCGCATGGCAGACACCAGAAATTAGTGAATTCCAGAATTTACCGATGCATCCAGCAAGTTCTATTTTACATTATGGTCAAACCATTTTTGAAGGAATGAAAGCGAGTAAAACTGCCGAAGGTGATATTCTTGTTTTTCGTCCTGATATGAATGCAAAACGTTTTGCAGAGTCATGCGAACGCATGTGCATGCCTGTTTTATCTGAGGAAATATTTATTGAATGTATTAGAAAAGTTCTTGAAGTTGATAAAGAATGGGTTCCTAATAGAGAAGGTTATTCATTATATATACGTCCTTTTATTATTGCTACTGACGAATACATTGGTATTAAACCATCTGATACCTACAAATTCATCATATTTACTTGTCCTGTAGGCGCATATTATTCTGAGCCAGTCAATGTGAAAATTGAAGAATTTTATACGCGTGCCGCCGTTGGAGGAGTGGGAAGAGCAAAAACTGCAGGAAATTATGCGGCGAGTTTATATCCTGCAAAAAAAGCTTTGGAAGAAGGATATCATCAACTGCTTTGGACCGATGGCCAAGAACATGCCTATATTGAGGAGTCAGGAACGATGAACGTTTGTTTTGTAATCGACGATGTTTTAATAACACCATCTGAAGACAGCGATACAATTTTGCGAGGCGTAACCAAAAGATCTGTTGTGGAATTAGCCAAATCTTGGGGAGTAAAAGTAGAGGAACGTAAGGTTTCCGTTCAAGAAATTGTTGAAGCTGCACGAAGCGGAAGACTGCAAGACGCTTTTGGAGCTGGCACAGCTGCGACTATAGCTCACATCGCAAAAATTGGCTATCGGAATGAAGATTTAATCTTACCGGCAATTGAGGATAGAAAATTGTCCAATAGAATAAAGGAAGAGCTCAATGGAATCAAATCGGGAACAAAACCTGACCCCATGAACTGGTGTTTAAGAATCAAATAATACCTTGAATCTTTTGATTTTTTGGAAACGTTTTTGTGGAATGCATTTTGTTCATGCATCATAAGTAGAAACCATACCAATGCGTCATCCTCAAATATACTTGAATTATTTTTTTAAGATTTTTATAGTCACAGTAACATTCTACTTTACTGGCTTTTCTGCTTTTGCGCAAACCAATTTGACGTTCAAGGTTATAGATAATAAAACTTCTCTTCCAATTACTTCTGTTACCGTGACTGCTTCGCAGAACCGTATTGTTTCCGTTGGAAAAACAGATGAAAATGGAAAGTATGAATTCGTTACTGATGCTCAAGGAAAAATAAAAATCGTTTGTTCGCACCCAGATTATGAAACTTTTCAACGATCATTTGACATTGAAGATGACACGATGATACTGGAGGTGAGAATGCGTAGTTCAAATGTTCAGGAATTAAAAGAAATCACGGTGAAAGCTCCAGGTGCTGTTGATACAGTATTTAGTAGCACAAGATTGCATGTTGAAGATTTCGAAGTATTGAAAAATGGCAATTTGGTATTGTTAACCTATTCCAAAAGACTGAATAAAGGCTCAGAAATATTATTATTTGATGGCGAAAAAATTCTCAATACATTTCCTGTCCCAGGAAGAGCAACACATTTGGAAAATGATTTTAGAGGAAACGTTCATGTGATTTGTACAGATAAAGTTTTCACCGTTATTCCGGTTGGGAACAGTTTGAAGATAGCGCAGCTCGGGAAAGATTACTATTACCGATATGTGGCGCCTATTCTGGATACGAATGGTTTTCAACTATATTATTCAGATTTCGATCGAAATTATCCTGAGTTCTCTTTTTGGAAATACGATCAACAAGATTCTACCTATGACAAATTCAGAACCATACGTGATGATTTGATGATGGAATTGTATCGTGCTGAATATAAATGGGTTGATTCTAGAACGAAACTCTGGGCGAGAAAAATGGAGCAGGAATCTGGAATCGATGCAGAAATTTGGGTTGGAGCTAACTATTTCACACAATCAATCTACTATAAAGCTTTATATGCGCCTTTTTTCAAAGCAAGTGAGGAGCTTGTAGTTTTTGATTATTACACTGAAAAGATGTACCGTCATAATTTGGCAGGTGAACTCAAGTCTGAAGTAGATATTACGCACCATCTCAATAAAAAACAAACGGGTTGGAAAAGTGAACTCTTACAAGATGATGTCACAGGATTTGTCTATGGAGGGTATGAAAAAGGTGGAGTAAGTTACTTGGGTAAAATTGATTTGACAACAGGAGAAGTCACTCAAAAATACCAGTTGAATTTTAAATATTTAGAAAAAATGGTAATACATGATAACTCAGTTTATTATGTTTATCGACCGTTTGAAAGCCCTCAAAAGAAATTCTTATACAAGGAACGTTTACCAAAAGATTTTACCGATTAATTTAAAAAATCAGTTCGAAAGACACCGGCAAATGGTCAGAATATCCGCCTAAATATTTTGTCCCAGCATAGGTTCTAAAAGGAACCACATTTTCTTTGTAGATTTCAAAAAGAAAAGGAAACTCGTTGATTTTTCCAGAATTAGTTAGCGCTCGCATACCTTCTGAATCCTTTAATCCTTGTGAGATAAGCATATGATCAAGTATGTTCCACTCGTTTTTGTAAGAATGGCTTCCACCTTTAGTTCCTGACTCAGCGGTAATCATTGGAGACAGTTTTTCGCTTATCCTTTGCACGGAATTATTTGTTGGATAATCATTCAAATCTCCCATTAGAATAATTTTCGCTTTGGGGTTCTTGGCCAGAACAGAATCAAGGTATTTTGAAGCCGTCTGTGCCGCCAGCATTCGAGCTGCTTCAGTTTCCGTTTCACCACCGTATCTGCTTGGCCAATGATTCACCAAGACGTGAACTCGTTCTTTGCCTTTTTTTAATTCGACAACTAAAATGTCACGTGTTGCTTTTTGCTCGCCCTTGACTTCAACTGTAAATCTCAAAAACTCCTTTTTCTTCAAACAGAATATTTTTTTGTTGTACAGCAATCCAACGTCTATTCCTCTAGCATCTTGGCTTTCGAAATGAATGATTTTAAGTTTCTGTGGTTGATTTTTTACAACATCTTTCAAAACATTTTTATTCTCAACCTCACACATTCCCATTATCCCTATGCTGTTGAATTGAGACATGACCTCATGAATATGACTCACTTTCTCAGTGTATTTCGCTGTATTCCACTTTTTTTCCGAAGTCGGAAGGAACTCATCATCATCCGTTTTTGGGTCGTTTATGGTATCGAAAAGATTTTCCACATTGTAGAACAGAACAGTAGTCTTTTCTTGTGAAAACGAAAAACTACAGATTAGAAATAAGGTAAAAAAGAAGACTATTTTCATGAGTTAAAGTTAGGCTTTTCGATTTTAGAATCGATGGAATTGAATATTAAGTTTCTTGCTAATGGACCCAAACAAAAAAGTGAGTCTAAAATGGATAATTCAGCAAAGAACTCGTCTTGGTTGAATAGCACTTGCGTATAGGTTTTATTGATTTTTTCAAATTGAAAATCTCGAAAATCGGAATTAGACAATTCTATAAATTTTTCACTGTATGTGTAGCTCAGCGGCAATTCTAACCAGGAAATTAATTGTTTCATAATATTCTGATTGAATTCCCATAGCTTTTCTGTTTCTTGAAAGACAAGATTTTTAATTTCTGTCTCGTAATGCTCGAAATATGGTGCCGAAGAATAAGCTGCTTTTATAGTTCTCCAATGATCTCTGCGCCAATTCAAATCTTGGGTAACGAGAATGTCTTTTGTTCTGGTTTTATTTCCATCAGGTTTTACAACTGGAATACTTAAATTTTGCATACCGTTGCTCGTTAAGATGCTACAACGATTTCGAAAGGTTTGCTTGATATAATGTTCACCCAAGTCAACAATCGGGTTTTCCGCGCAACACATTTCCTTCAAATATTCGGACGAAGGGAAATACGACGTGGCGAAAACAGACATTTAGTTATCGAATACCTTTGAAAATTCTTTCCCAACGCACCCCGCCGTATGGATTAGAAGAATACCAAACTACAGAAGCGCGACCTACTACGTGATCTTCAGGCACGAATCCCCAAACACGTGAGTCAGCCGAATTATAGCGATTGTCTCCCATTAGCCAATAGTAATTCAAAGCAAAAGTGTAAGAAGTTGCTTTTTTACCATCGATGTAAATTCCGTCTTTTGTTTCTTTTAAAGTATGTCCCTCATAAGCGGCAATCACTCTTCGGTACCAAGCTATATTATCCTTGTTTATTCTTACCGATGTTCCTTTTTTTGGCAATCTAAATTTTGTGTACTCTGTTGTGGTATTGTTGATGTAAAAATCTTTCGGGAATTTATCCAAATTATTAATCATTTGACTGTAAGTTGGTATTCCAGAAGCTGGTGCTAGAGACTTAGGTTCTAAGTGAACTTTTGATTTAGCTTCAGGAAAATACTTGAGAATTTTTGCTAATTCGCTCCGAGTCGCAAAAACGGTATAAGCTTCAGGATTATTTCTCGATGGATAATAATCATTTCGTTCTTCTTCCAATCCAAATTTTTCTTTCATTGATTCTCTTCCAAGCGGTATAAAATTAGAAATTTCGTATTGAAGGTTTTGGTTTTCAGCTCTTTTGGCTTTTTTTCCGTTTATGTATAAAATCGAATTTATGATTTCAATTTCATCCCCAGGCAAACCAACGCATCTTTTTATATAGTTTTCGCGCTTATCTACTGGACGATAAATTATCCCATGATGGCTAATGATTTCACCCGACATGTCCTGTGTTAACTTGTCAACCGCAATCATTCGGCGTGCCTTATTCGCCCAATAATCAAAATTTTCAACCAACGATTTTCCATATCGATTCATGATTTGACGTTCAGTTTCTATTTGTGAATTGTTTCCAAGTGCATTAAAATTATTCTTGTAAGCAGGATTAATTTTCACTAAACTGTCTGCAATCTGCTGTCTGAAAGCAGAAGGATCTTTAATTGTTTCTTCGAACCACAATCTTTTTGCTTCGCGAATTACCACACCATGATAATCGTGTCCCATCAATCCAGATGGCATTCTCGGATCGTAAACTGCTGTGTCACCAGATGGATAATTAAATACCATCACGTCGTTTCGATTCACTTTACCAAAACCAGGTAAGCGTGTATAATTACACGTTTCAATAGTTGAATATGATTTTACATTTATCCAAGGGAAGGTATTGTGTACCAAAGGAAAAGACAATGGCGTCACAGGCACTTTTGGCCCATAAGCTAATTTATTCACAAACAAGAAGTCACCGACCAAAAGTGTTTTCTCCATTGAACCTGTAGGAATCTGAAAAGGTTCAAATACGTATGTTCGAATAATTCCAGCGGCAACCAAAGCAAACAAAATACTTTCTGTCCATTCTTTTACTCTCGATTTTGTTCCAGCGCGTTCTCGTGTTACAGCTTTGATTCCCAAGGCAATCACGTGTCCAATTACAGGAAGTGTCAGAAATAAAGCAATATGGTCACTCCACTCACGACTAGCGGCTTCTCCAGCATTCGCCCAATTGGTTTCTGCTTTGTAATCCGATGGATTTTTAGCGATTTTGTAAAAAATTAGGTAAGGAAAGAATATTCCTTGCAGTGTGTCACCAACGTTGAAATAACCGAAACGTCGGATATAACTTACATTTACAACCATCCACATGACAATGTGCACCCCTGGAACAATAAGTAAAAGTGACCACCATGGTTTTTGACAAGATACTTTAAACGCCACAAAATAATTGTAACCCGGAATCAACGCTTCCCATGATTGTCTTCCTGCACCCGGAAAACTTTTCCACCACATGGCTAAATAGGGGTGAAGCAAAAGGATCAAGTAATAAATTTTAACGTCCATTTTTATGATAAGTTTAATACGTCTTTCATGGTGTAAATTCCTTTTTTACCATGTAACCATTCCGCTGCAATGACAGCGCCTAAAGCAAAACCTTTTCGGTTTTTTGCTTCATGTTTAATTTCGATAATGTCGATATCCGACTGATATTCAATAATATGTGTGCCTGGAACATCAGGGATTCGCTTGGCAATGATATCAAATTCAGGTGAGATACTAGAAAGTTTTCCATCGTTGTTCTCCATACATTTCCAAGCTTCGTAATCACTTTCAGAAATGATATCCTTCGCTAAACTAATGGCTGTTCCGCTCGGTGCATCCAATTTCTGCGTATGATGAATTTCTGTCATCGCAACTTGATACTCACCATGAGCAGCCATCAACTGAGCCAATCGTTTGTTGAGCTCGAAAAAGATATTGACTCCAACGCTAAAATTTGAAGCGTGAAGTAAACTACCATTTTTAGAATTTACTTTATTTGAAACATATTCTAGCTGATCATTCCATCCTGTAGTTCCAACAACAACCGGCAATTTGTTCTCTAAGCAATAATTAATATGCTTCATGGCCAAATCAGGAATAGAAAACTCGATAGCCACATCCGTTTCGGAAAAATTTGCGTTTTCAATCGTCAATTTTGAGTCCACACGAGAAGTGATATGATGCCCGCGGCTAAGCGCGATTGCTTCAATTTCTTTCCCCATTTTCCCGTAACCGATTAATGCAATGTTCATTGGTTGGTAAATTTAACTTTTCTCTGTTGTTGGTGAAATTGTTTAACGAAAATTAAAACTTAAACTCAATCCTGTGTATGTAGTTTGATAGGTCCAAGGTTTGATATTTAAACTCAGGTCTTTCGAAATATCGAAGTTAACAAAATGTGCCTCAACAGCAGCATCGGTAACTTGAAGGACATATACAAACACAAAAGCTAGGATAGAATAATCTCGAAAATTTGCGCTTTGCTGTTCTAACAGGATCAATCCGTTTTGGTCGTATTCTGGGAAGGCATTTACCGAGCCCAAATTCTCATCTCGAAAACGATATTCTTTTCTGTAATTTAAAACTGCGGAATGGTTACTGATTATGGAATATCCAGTAAAACCTAATCCTCCATAGATCAAAGGTACTTTCCAAAATGCTTTCTTTTTGCCTTTTGGTTGTGCTAAATGATTGTAGATTTGACCGGCTCCTGGAAGCGCTGCGGATAAAATAGTAGCCTTTCGGACAGAGTGAACAGTATCTTTTTCTTGAACAGTTGAGTCAGCCTGACTTAGAGCAAAATTTTGACTTGCAATGAACAACAGAAAAAAATAAAAAATTGGTTTCATCGCTTGCTTAACAGCGTAATGATTCGATTTAAATCATTCTCTGAATTGAAATTGACAACGATTTTACCTGCACCATTATTGCCTTTTGAAATTTCAACTTTGGTCGCTAGTGCGTCTGCTAGACTTTCTTTGAATGTGATTTCCTTTTCCGTGATTTCAGGTTTCGTCGATTTTTTTGTTGGGATTTCTTTCTTCGTTACCGGTACATCTAATTTAATCAAGGTCTCCAATTCTCGAACAGAAAGTTCCTCTTCAATCACTTGATTGAATAAATCCGTTTGACGTTTTACATCTCCTGCTGATACTAATGCTCGGGCGTGTCCCATAGAAATAGCACCGTCTCTCACACCTGCCTGAATAGGAACAGGGAGCTTCAACAGACGTAAGTGATTGGTTATACTAGAGCGACTTTTTGAGATTTTTTGACTCAATTGGTCTTGCGTTAAGTTACATTCTTCAATCAATCGTTCGTATGAAAGGCCAACCTCAATTGCGTTTAAATTCTCCCTTTGGATATTTTCAACCAAGGCCATTTCCAGCATGGCTTGGTCATTCGCTACGCGAATATATGCTGGAACTTCTTTTAGTCCAGCTAGTTGAGAAGCTCTAAATCTCCGTTCTCCTGAAATCAGCTGGTATTTATCACGGCCCAGTTTGCGAACGGTTAAAGGTTGGATGATTCCGTGAATACGAATGGATTGCGCCAATTCATCCAAAGACTCTTTTTCAAAGGTAGTTCTTGGATTGAACGGATTAACCTCAATCGATGCAATAGGCAGTGAGGAAATAGATCCTACTACACCTGAATCAGTTGATTTCGTGGTAATATCAGTGCTTGCATTTTGCAAAAGAGCACTTAAACCTTTGCCGAGAGGTGGACGTTTTTTTGTATTAGAACTCATTCCCTAATTTCATTTTTTTCTCATCATTCTTAAGCTTCGTCATGTTATTCTTTTGCAGAATTTCACGGGCAAAATTTAAATAGTTCACTGAACCTTTGCTAGATGCGTCATGCATGATAATCGTTTCACCATAACTTGGCGCTTCACCTAATTTTGTGTTTCGGTGAATTACGGTATCAAAAACGAGTTCTTGAAAATGCGTTTTCACTTCATCAACAACTTGATTAGAAAGGCGTAAACGTGTATCGTACATGGTCAAAACTATTCCTTCAATTTCCAAATCCGGATTCAATCTTCCTTGAACAATTTTAATGGTATTCAAAAGTTTCCCTAATCCTTCCAAGGCAAAATATTCGCACTGAACCGGTATCATGACTGAATCTGCGGCAACTAATGAATTAACTGTTATCAATCCCAAAGAAGGGGAACAATCGATAATGATAAAATCGTAATCATCTTTGATTTTGTCTAAAGCTGCCTTTAGTTTGTATTCACGATTGGGAAGATTAATCATTTCCAATTCAGCTCCTACCAAATCAATATGAGACGGAAGGATATCTAAATTTGGATTATCTGTTTTAACGATATATTCGTTTGGATGCGTATCATTGATGATACAATCGTATATATTTCCAGCATGACTAGGATCTAAACCAAGTCCAGAAGTTGCATTTGCTTGTGGGTCAGAATCTACAACCAATGTTTTATACTCCAAAACACCAAAACAACCTCCAAGATTTATGGCAGTAGTCGTTTTTCCTACTCCACCTTTTTGATTCGCAATTGCAATTATTTTACCCATGGACAATTTTTATATAAGCGGTAAAGATACGGTATAAGAAGTTATTTTACGGTACGTTTTTATCTTAGTTTTCAACTAATTTTTTGAGCGTTGAATGTGCAAAAACCTACTAAAATATTGACTTATAGTGCAATGCTTCGAATATGTTAAAAATGATTGTTGGTAATTTATTCAAGCTCTTCAGCCAATTGACGCTCATACATCTCCAGGTAGATTCCACCAAGTATCATAAGCTCCTCGTGCCCACCAAATTCAGCTATTTGATGATTCTCCAAAACGATAATTGTGTCGGCGTTTCGTAAGGAAGAAATACGATGAGAAACAATGATGGCAGTTTTGTTCTGAATATCTTTTGCTAAATTTGCTAAGATAATCTCCTCAGTTTCAGTGTCTACAGCTGAGAAACAATCATCCATAAGAAGGAGTTTTGGCTCGCGCAACAAAGCTCTTGCAATGCTAACACGCTGTTTTTGACCCCCACTTAAATTTACACCACGTTCTCCTAAAATGGTGCTGAAACCATCTGGGAAGTCCATAATATTATGGTAAACATGCGACTTTTTGGTACTTTCTTCAATTTCCAATTGACTAATATCAGGATTTAATGATCCAAATTTGACATTGTTGGCAATTGTATCTGAAAAAAGAAATACTTCTTGCGGTATAACAGCCGACTGATTTCTCAATTCGTCTAAATTGATATTTTTTACATTTACTCCATCAATAAGAATTTCACCGAAGTCGGGGTCAAATTGACGCATTAATAAATTAAGAATTGTCGTTTTTCCGCTTCCAGTATTACCCACAATACCTAACGTTTGTCCTTTGTGCACAGAGAAAGAAACATTATCCAACGCCTTAATACCACTGTTCGGATAGGTATAGCTTATATTCTTAAATTCTATTTTACCATCAAAATGAAATTCACCGTGATTCGTATTGACTACTTCTGGCACCTCCTTTAAAAACTCATTGATCCGTTCTTGTGAAGCGCTTGCTCTCTGAATGATGGAGGTAACCCAACCAACGGATGCGAATGGCCAGGTTAACATATTTACGAAAATAATGAATGCTAGAATGTCTCCCAGGGTAATTTTTCCTGTATAGGTCATCATTCCACCCAAATAAATGGCCAGTACAGTGCTTAAACCAATTAATAAAATGATAGTAGGCATGAAAAAGGAGTTCACGAGAACCAATTTCATTTGTTTGGACTTGTAATCCTCTGCATTTTCATCAAATTTTTTCGCATTTTCATTTTCTTGCGTGTAGGCTTTCAAAACTCGAATACCTGAAAAAGATTCTTGCACCAATGTCGAAATAAAAGATTGCTGTTTCTGAACATTTGCGCTTAAAGCGTTCATTTTACTGGAGACTTTGTAGATGATGAAGGACATCAGAGGTAAGGGAATCAATACAAAAAGAGTAAGGTTCAAGTTTATAGAAACCATTTCCCAAATTACCAAAGTGAATAGCACAGTCAAATTAATCGTGTACATGATCCCAGGCCCCAAATACTGACGGACTTGTGTCACATCTTCAGAAATACGGTTCATAATGTCGCCCGTATTATTCTTTTTGTAAAAGTTATAACTCAATCGCTGGTATTGGTCGTAAATTTCATTTTTTAAATCAAACTCGATATATCTGCTGGTAACAATGATGGTTTGACGTGTGAGAAACAAGAAAAATCCTTTTCCTAGTGAAAGTAGCATGTATATCCCGCCTATTTTTAGTGAGATGAAGAGTGCATCTTTAAATCCATCAATTTGAACGGAACCCATTAAATTATCTACAGTGGATTTGACGTACAAAGGCATCTTTACCCCAAAATAGTTTGAGAATATGATAAATAAGATTCCCAATAACATTCTCCATTTGTATTTGATAAAATATTTGTTGAGATAGCTGAGTGACTTCATGCGATTAATTTCCTATTTTTGCGACGCCAAATGAGTTGCGTGCAAAATTAGCAATTCAGGCTGACAAAAACCGTTAAATAAAATCTGATTTGTATGATTGAAGTGAATAAGCTTTCTGAGGTCAACCTTGCGGAAAACCCTGTTATTGCTCAAATGAGTATCCATAATCACGAACAATTATTGTTTTGTAATGATAACGACACAGGATTGAAAGCTATCATTGCTATTCACAATACCGTTCTAGGACCTGCACTTGGTGGAACAAGAATGTGGATGTACAACAATGAAATGGAAGCATTAAACGATGTGCTTCGACTTTCTAGAGGAATGACCTATAAAAATTCTATTTCCGGATTGGATTTAGGTGGAGGAAAAGCTGTAATAATTGGCGATGCTAGATCGATGAAATCTGAAGCTTTATTTAGAAGATTTGGACGATTTGTTAACAGCTTAGCTGGAAATTACATTACTGCAGAAGATGTTGGCATCAATCCTGATGACATGGTTGCTGTTTCTAAAGAAACAAATCATGTTGTAGGCTTGCCTGGAAAAAGTGGAGATCCTTCGCCAGTAACAGCGCATGGCACCTATGTTGGTATGAAAGCTTGTGCAAAGCATCAGTTTGGTTCAGATAGCTTGGCAGGAAAAAAGATAGCTGTTCAAGGTGTCGGTCATGTGGGCGAATACTTAGTTCAAGCTTTGTCTAAAGAAGGTGCTGACATATTTATCTCTGATATTCATGAACCAACGTTAAGCAGAGTTGCTAAAGAATACGGAGCGACTGTCGTTGGGTTGGATGAAATTTACGACATCGATATGGATATATATGCACCGTGTGCTCTTGGAGCTACAGTGAATCCAGAAACAATCAATAGATTAAAATGTTCCATTATAGCTGGAGCTGCAAACAACCAACTCAAGAATGAAAATATTCAAGGCGTCGAGTTGATGGAGAAAGGAATTATCTACGCACCTGACTACGCTATTAACGCGGGAGGTGTTATCAATTGTTTTGGCGAAGTGAAAGGATTCGAAGCTTCATGGGCTCTAGGTGAGGCAGAGAAAATTTACAATACAATTTATAACATTGTAGATCGTTCGAAAAAAGAGAATATACCAACATACCAAATAGCCAACAAAATGGCGGAAGAAAGAATAGCCAACAAAATATCTTCCAATAAGTAATCGTAAACATGCTGAATCGCAGACATTTAAGAATAAAAGTATTACAAGCGCTTTATACCTTTTTCCAATCAAAAGATACGGATTTTGTGAAGTTGGAAAAGGAATTGATGAAAAGTATTGAGAATATATACGCGCTTTACCTTTATTTCTTGTTGACTTTCGAAGAAATTAAAGATCAAGCGATTCACTTGACGGAGGAAAAAAAGAAGAAAATCCGTCCAACCGATGAAGATATCAACCCCAATATGAAGTTGATTAATAATCGCGTGTTTACTTTGTTGGAAAATAATCCTGTACTTATTCGAGAGGCAAATGAAAATAAAGTAGATTGGTCTGGAGCTGAGAATAAAGAGATGTTTCGTAAAATTTACATGAACATTCGCGAAAGTGAGACCTACTTTGCCTATATGAACAATGGTGAAGATAATTTTGAAGATGATTTAGCATTTGCAATAGAACTGTTTAAGGAAGAAATTGCAAACTCTGAAGTCTTATACAATTATCTGGAAGAGAAAAATATACATTGGATTGATGATATCGATTTGATGTCTTCAATGGTGATGAAAACTTTGAAATCGTTCACAATGGATAATCAAGAGATTTTGCCTTTGTATAAGGATAAAGTGGATGAAATTTTCTTTATCAAAGAGCTTTTCCGAAAAACTATCTCCTTAAATGATTCATCTGAAGTATTAATAGATGAATTGACCAAAAATTGGGAGTTGGATAGAATTGCCAAAATGGACATTCTTTTGATGAAAATGGCCATTGCAGAATTTCAGGTTTTCGATAATATACCGACAAAAGTAACTTTGAACGAGTATATCGAAATTTCAAAATTTTATAGCACACCAAAAAGTAATGCTTTTATCAATGGCGTTTTAGATAAAGCCATTGCCGCTCTGAATAATGATAAAAAAATACAAAAAACGGGTAGAGGTTTAATGAATTAATAATTTTGTAAAAAAAAATGAAGAAAAATTTGATTTTTGGTCTATTAGCTTTGTCAGCAGTTATAATAAGCTGCAAAGGAAATACCGAAGTAGAAGTAGGCAAAAAAACTACCATGTCGATAAACGAAGTTTTTGATGCAGGCAAAGTGATTAAAGGGGAAAAAATCAATGCGGAGTTCACAGTGAAAAACACAGGAGATTATCCTTTAGTGATTAGTGGTGTTGTTCCTTCTTGTGGATGTACGGTAGCAGATAAGCCTGAAGATCCGATTCTTCCAGGTGAAAAGGCAATAATCACAGCTTATGTGAATACGGATCAAACTTCTGCGGGTGCTATTTCGAAAACTATTACCATAACTGCAAATACAGAGCCTTCGAGCAAACCTGTCAAGGTGACAGCGATGGTTATTAATAAATAAGAACATTAAAACAAAATAAATGAATCAGCAATTGATAATGTTGGTCTTGATACTAGTAGTTTTCTACTTTTTCATGATTAGACCACAAATGAAAAAACAAAAAGAATTAAAGAAATTTCGTGAGAATCTTTCTGCAGGTGATAAAATTGTTACCATCGGTGGTGTTCACGGTAAAATCTTAGAAATTAATGACGCAACTGTACTTATAAATTCTGAAGGAAGTAAAATTCGTTTGGATAAGTCGGCAATCGCTCAGACTTTTGACGACGCAGGACTTGCAAAGAAATAATCAAGTAAAAGAATAAGTGAAAGGGCGTTTTTGTTAATCAGATTCGCCCTTTTTTATAAGCTTTTTGAACCCGCTCTTTTCGTTTGACGCTTAACTTTTTTCAATTTTTTATTGGATTTGCGATATTCTTTTTTGGACTCACGATATTCCTTTTGTGTTTGTTTAAATTCGGATTTATTCAGGGGTTTTACATCCCAATCAAATGGAATTTTTTTATCAATAATGTCTTGAATCACCATTTCAACAACCCAATCTTCACCAAAAGGATCGTATTCAATTCCTAAATTTTGATCCCAAATTTTACCCATTCCTTCATATACATTGGCTTGCAATTGACCTCTGTACTTTTGAACGATTTCGGTAACTGTCTGCCCTGTTTCACGATGAACTAATTTCATGAGCATAATTCCTTCGCTGATATATAAATCTCGTATATCATATACAAACTCATCTTTTAAAATCTTTTGAGCCTTCTTTCCGAACTTCTTCTGCTTTCGTCGTTTTTCAATCTCTTGATACTCCTTTTCAAATTCTACGAGATAGGCTTTAGCTTGAATTGCTAGAGGATATACACGTCTAATTTTATGAAGGGCTTGTTGATAACGCAAATCAAAATCAGCAATAACAGGGACCTCCTCAGTTGTTTGAACCTTTTCTGGAGGAATACTTTGACCAAGTGAACAAAATACTGTTAAAGAAAAGGCGATATAGAGGGTTATTTTCATGCTGATTTCTTTATAAATTTAACGAAAATCTTTCAAGATTGTTATATGTCAAATAACTTGCCAAAATGTTTAGTTGTATTCAGTTTTTTCGGTTTTCTATTTTCATGCCAATCTAAAAAAGTTTGCAAAGAGTGCGATTCTTGTGGTGAGAATATGATGTACAAGGCTAATACGGATGTTGTTTTTATTGAAGATCAAGATACTTTAATTGCAATTGATACGGCTTCGGATCTATCAGCGCAATTTGCCGAGAATAAAAAGAAAATTGAAGCAAAATATGGAGAACAATGGGATTTTTGTCATTGCATAATTGCTAATGATTCTCTGGACCGCTTGGTGAAATCAAATGCCAAAATAGATGAAGCTTTTATGAATCGATTTGACGAGGTGGATAAAAAATGTAAGGCATTTTTAGTGATGTCCCCGAACATTACCCCAGAGGAGCGTGCCAAACACGAACAAAAAGCGCGAAAGTGCCTTAAATCTGCTAAAAAGTAATTTGGATTTCTATTGCAAAGAATAGAAAAAAAACAATTGATTAGAATCTCAATAAACTTTATCTTTGTTAGGTGAAAAAAATCGTAGTTTATCTTATTCTGTTCAGCTTTGGCTTGCTGTTGGCTCCTCGTGCAGTTTTGCACACGCACGAGAATGAGCTGGTAGAGCAAGCTTTTGATCAAAAAGGTATTCATCATTCCCAATTCGATTCAGATTGTATTGTTTGCGAATTAGATTTGGGGATTTTTACGGTTCCATCACTTGTATTTTATAAATCATACACAGCTGCAACTTATAAACAGCCAAAACTACAAGAGGAGTTACCTCTTTCAATTTCACAAATAGATTTTTTCCTTCGCGGCCCCCCAATTAAGAGTTAATGATCCAGTTTTCTTCCAAACGGAAGATTTTGTCTTTTCATTAATTCAATTGCATGAAAATATTTTTATTAAGTGTCCTCCTTTTGGGGTGGATACCAAGTTTGTTAGCTCAAAATTGTGAGCTGCAAATTAAAGGTTATGTTTTAGATGAACATGATGGGGAACCTGTTTATGGTGCCAAAGTGTTTATAAAAGGAACAGATTATCAGTCCATTACTGATACTTTGGGTCAATATATTTTGAAAGGTATTTGTTCGGGAACCTATGAATTGGTTTGCCAACATCACATTGGTTGCGAGCCCGTAAAAAGGACTGTTCAATTGACGGATAATGTTCAACAAGATTTTCAGATTGAACATCATTTGTTAGAAGTCGAAGGCATCACGGTGACTTATTATAGGTTTGATCGTTCCAATTTGTCAACTATTAAAATGACTGATTTGCAGCGATTAAATGCTGCCGGTAAAACCTTGGGTGAACAAATAAAAGTCCTTCCAGGAGTATCTGTTTTATCTACTGGAAATAGCATTTCTAAACCTGTAATTCACGGTTTACATAGCAATCGTATAATTCTTATGAACAATGGTATTCGGCAGGAAGGACAGCAATGGGGGAGTGAACATGCACCAGAAATAGACCCTTTTTTATCGTCAGAAATTTCAGTAGTGAAAGGTGCTAGTGGAGTAAAATATGGACCTGATGCTTTGGGTGGTGTATTATTGGTTAATCCACCGAATTGGGAGAAGAGCAAAATATGGAAAGGCGAATTATTTTCTGGTTTTTCGACCAATGGTCGGCAATATTACATGTCTGGCATACTTGAAAATCGCTCAAAGCGGATTAAAGGTTTATCCATGAGAGCCCATGTTACGGGCAAAAAAAGCGGAAATGTTCATGCACCGAATTACGTGCTTGGCAACACAGGTTTCGGAGAGTTTAACTTTTCTGTAGCCGGAAGATATGTGTTCAAAAAGCAAACTTTTGACGTTTTTTATTCTCGTTTTCACACTCGTTTGGGAATTTTTTCAGGTTCGCATATTGGGAATTTAACTGATCTTCAAACAGCCTTTAGTGCTAAAGAACCTTTGATTAAAAGTGAATTCACTTACAATGTTCAAGCTCCAAAACAACTCATTACGCATGATTTATTGAAATTTTCATGGGAATCGAAAATCAATGATAGACACAAGACTATGGTTTCGTATGCCATGCAAACCAACGACCGCCAAGAGTTTGATGTTGATCAAGCTTATGGCGAACCAAAAGACAGTACCATTTCTGATTTCCGTTTGATACTGAACACACAGAATGTGGATATTAATTTGTTGTCAACTTGGACTAAAAGCTTGAAGACCGATTTTGGAATGCAGGTCTTTTATCAGGAAAACGCGCGAGCCGGACGTTTTTTGGTGCCCAATTTCATTAAGAAAATGGCAGGCGCTTATGGCCTAGTCAATTATCAGCTAACTGACTGGAATGTTGAAGCTGGAGTGCGTTACGATTATGTTCTTTTGGATGCGTATTATTATGTAAATCAAGAGCTTGTGACTCCAAGAAGTGAATTTGGTAATATAAGTTCGACAATTGGTGCTACGCGTGTTTTTAGTCACCATTGGCTAATAAAAGCAAACACAGGTTTAGCCTGGCGTCCACCCAGTATAAGTGAATTGTATAGCAATGGTTTACATCACGGTGCAGCTGCTATTGAAGTTGGAGAAAGCGATTTGAATGCAGAAAAATCTTGGTCTAGTCAGTTGGGTTTTGAATACAGATCAAAGAAACTCAACATCTATATGGATGGATATCATATGTTGTTTCAAAATTTCATTTACCTAAAACCAAACGGAATTGAACTAACAATCAAAGGTGCTTTTCCCAGTTTTAAATACGAACAAGTACGCGCTAGATATAGTGGAATTGATTTAAGCACGGATTATTTATTTTCGGAAAAATGGAGTTATCAACTGAAATACAGCATGGTACGAGCTTATAATTTGGAAGAAAAGGATTTTTTAATTGGAATTCCAGCCGATAGATTGAGAAATGGATTGACCGGTGTTTTCAAACTGAAAAAAGAGCGTGTTTTTCGTTTTATGTTGAACACTGAATATGTTTTCAAGCAAAATCGATACAACGCTAACGCGGATTATGTGGATCCGCCATCCGATTACATATTATTCAATACAGAATTGAATCTAGAATTACCGTGGAAAGAGAAACGACTAACGGTTTCGCTGGTCGTTGATAATTTATTGAACAAATCATACAGAGATTATATGAATCGTTTTCGCTATTTCACCGATGAAATGGGCAGAAACATAGGATTAAAAATGAATTTTAAATTTTAAAAAATATGAGAACAATTAAAACAAACGCAAAGCAAACATTATTTTACATCTTCTCGTTCGTATTATTTCTGACTTTTGGATGCAAAAAAGACCAAGTCGAACCTGTTACAAATCCACCAGCACAAAATGACGAAGAGTTGATTACTACTTTTAAAATGACTTTTGTTGATTCGGCAGGCATAGAGGCGGACAAGGTTTTTCTTTTCAGGGACGTTGATGGACCCGGAGGCAACCCACCTTCTCAATTTGACACTATTCGGATAAGCAACAACAAAACCTATTTGGTTGCGCTGGAATTGTTAAATGAATCCCTTATCCCAACGGATGATATCACAGCTGAAATATTGGCTGAAGCGCAAGAACACTTATTTTGTTTTGATCCAACATTGGGTGCAAATCTAATGATCCAACGCACGGATTCAGACGGAACTTATGAAATTGGTTTAGCGAGTAAATGGAAAACAATTTCAACGTCCAATGATCAGGTCTTGATAAAATTAAAACACCAACCAGGTGTAAAAAATGGACAATGCGATCCAGGAGAAACCGATATAGAATTAAATTTTCAAGTAGAAATTCAGTAAACTGATCTCACAATTTTTTCCAAGAAAAAAAGGCTGTAACCATAACGGAAGCAGCCTTTTTTATATTTTTTCAGAAGCAGATTAATAATAAATCTTTCTTCTCACTTTGGTGACATATTTTGCAAGACGAATAACCTGTTTTGTATACCCAAACTCATTATCATACCAAGCGTAAAGTACTACGTTTCTACCATCCTTTGAAACGATGGTTGCGTTTGAATCGTAGACAGAGCAACATGTATTTCCAATGATATCACTAGACACCAATTCAGGGTCGTAGGCATAGAAAATTTGATTGACCAATTCGCCATTCAAAGCTGCGTCTTTGATCAAAGCGTTAACTTCTTCAACTGAAGTTTCGGCATTGATTTCTAAACTCAAAATTGCCAATGAACCATTGGGAGTGGGTACACGAACAGCGTTTGCCGTTAATTTGTCTTGTAATTCGGGAATTACCTTTGTTACAGCATTTCCAGCCCCAGTTGAAGTAATGACCATGTTAATTGCCGCTGAACGACCACGACGTGGTTTTTTGTGCATGTTGTCCAACAAGTTTTGGTCGTTGGTGTAAGCATGAACTGTTTCGATGTGACCTTTTTTAACACCGTATTTATCATTGATTACCTTCAAAATAGGCGAAATAGCATTTGTCGTGCATGAAGCTGCGGAATAAATGTTTTCGTTTTCCAAATCTAAAGTTCCTTGATTGATTCCGTAAACTACGTTTGGCACTTCTTTACCTGGAGCGGTCAATAAAACTTTAGACGCACCTTTAGCTTGTAAATGACGTGATAGGGCAGTGCGGTCGCCAAAAACCCCTGTGTTATCAATAATCAAAGCATTGTCAATACCGTAAGTCGTGTAATCGATATCTTCCGGATTATTTGCATTGATAATCAATACCGTATGACCGTTAATTATAATAGCTTTTTTCTCCAAATCCACATCCACTGTTCCTTTGAAAGCACCGTGTACTGAATCATTGCTCAAAAGAGAGGCACGTTTGATGATTTCTGCATCAGAATCTCCTCTAGTAACGATTGCTCTTAAACGCAATTGTTGTCCTTTTCCAGCTTGTTTGATTAACTCACGAGCGGCTAAACGACCAATACGACCAAAACCGTACAATACTACGTCTCGAGGAGCAATTTCATTAGAATCTTCTTTTCCAAATGAACCCAGTTTGCTGGCAAGAAATTCTCTTTTGGAACCAAAATTTGATTGTTCAGTCAACCATTCATTGGCTAATTTACCAATATCAATTTTAGCTGGGGCTAAATCCATTTGTTGTAATTCCTCAGCCAAATCAGATGTTGTAAACACATCAATTGGTTTGTTGACAACATTTCGCGAATACGCATGTAGATTTAAAATTTCAGATATAGTAATGTCCAACAAATGGTTGCGATACAAAACCAATTCGATACCTTGATCATACAAAAGTTCACCTACCTTGCTCGCCAATTTAACGGCAGCGCGCTCACGCTTCACATGCGAATTGAGCTCTTTCTCATAGCCTAAAGCTGTTTCCATTGAAATTATTTATTTTGGGATTGAAAATATATAAAGCAAAAAAGGCTAGTTATCTCGGTGGATAACTAGCCTTTGGTTTTTAGCCGAGGTAAGCTTTCAAAAGCTTGTTTCTCGATGTATGTCTTAATCTGCGGATTGCTTTTTCTTTAATCTGTCTAACTCGCTCACGCGTCAAATTAAATTTAGAGCCGATTTCCTCAAGGGTCAATCCATGATTCATTCCGATTCCGAAAAATAAACGAATTATTTCTCTTTCTTTATCGGTTAAAGTGCTCAAAGAGCGCTCGATTTCTTTCTGTAAAGATTCTGCCATTAAAACATGATCCGCTTTTGGTGAATCGTTGTTCGCCATAACGTCCATCAATGTTCCTCCATCCTCAGCTGTGGATAATGGAGCATCCATAGATACGTGACGTCCTGAAACGTTCAAGCTTTCTTTGATCTTGTCTTCTGGAACTTCAAGAGCTTCCGCCAATTCTTCTGCTGAAGGTGGGCGCTCATACTCTTGTTCTAATCTAGAAAATGCCTTGTTGATTTTGTTCAATGATCCTACCTGATTTAAAGGCAAACGAACAATTCGTGCCTGTTCTGCAAGTGCTTGTAGGATAGATTGTCTAATCCACCAAACGGCGTAAGAGATAAATTTAAAACCACGTGTTTCATCAAACTTCTGTGCGGCTTTGATAAGCCCAAGGTTACCTTCGTTAATTAAGTCAGGAAGTGTAAGTCCTTGATTTTGATACTGTTTTGCGACTGAAACAACAAATCTTAAATTCGCTCTTGTTAATTTCTCGAGAGCCAATTGGTCACCTTGTTTAATTTTTCTCGCCAATTCAACTTCTTCCTCGGCTGTAATTAATTCCTCTCGTCCAATGTCCTGTAAGTATTTGTCTAATGATTGACTCTCACGATTGGTGATGGATTTGGTGATTTTTAACTGTCTCATTCTTGGGTTTTGGATTTATCTAAAAATTAAATGATTGGAGATACTGCGTAAAATCCTATCAAACGGCTACAAAGGTACGACCAAAAAAAGCTCATTCCAAAAGTAAATGAGCTTTTTTTTCACAATTTGTTAACCTCAAATATCGTGCCTAATAAGCTATAAGCCAATGCCTATAAAATCTCTTTTTCCGCTTGTAGTGTAGAATTCAATCAACACTCCGCCACTTGTTCTAGTTAACTTTGAAGTTAGCTGCTCCACACTGTTTATTGGTTCATTATTTACCTTGGTTATAACCCAACCTTCTTGCAATCCAGCAGAAGCTAGTTTTCCAGCATTCAAAGATTTGATTTTCACGCCTGTGGCAATGTTTAATTCTTTTTTCTCTTTGGCGCTAAGTTCTGAGAACATAGCACCTAGAGCTACCGACTTGTTGACCTCTTCTTTTGAAACTAGTTTTGTGTCGCCTTCTGAATTGCGTAAAACAACATCTTTCACGACTTCATCACCATCTTTCTGGCGAACAGTAACTGTTATTTTATCGCCTGGACGACGTTTACCAATTTCTTCTTGAAGACTAGCAACCGAATTTACCTCTTTGGTACCAACTTTTAAGATTACATCTCCGTCTTTCAAACCTGCCTTTTCAGCTCCGCCGCCTTCAGTAACTTTTGAGAGAAATACACCTTTCAAATTAGGTAATTTGTTTTGTTCTTTTATCTCTTGGTTAATGTCGGCAATTTGTATGCCCATAAAACCTCGTTGAACAATTCCATAATCAATCAAGTCGCTCATGACTTTTTGGACAAGATTCACAGGAACGGCAAAGCTATAGCCAGAATATGAACCAGTTTGTGAAGCGATAGCGGTATTGATTCCGATTAGCTCACCTTGCGTGTTGACCAAAGCGCCACCACTGTTCCCAGGGTTCACCGCTGCATCGGTTTGAATGAACGATTCTATAGGAAAGACATCGGCTTTGCTTCTGTCGCTGAGTAAATTGATATTACGAGCTTTTGCAGAAACTATACCTGCTGTAACAGTAGATGTTAAGTTAAAAGGATTTCCTACGGCTAGTACCCATTCTCCAACGTGCATATCATCGCTGTTACCAATAGGAATGGCGTTGAGGTTTTTTGCTTCAATTTTTAAAACGGCAATATCTGTTGAGGGATCTGCACCAATTATTTTAGCCGTATATTTTGAGTTGTCGTTTAGGATAACTTCAATTTCACTTGCATCGGCTATAACATGATTGTTTGTAACAATATATCCGTCTGAGGACACAATTACACCTGATCCAGACCCCGATCCAAATTGTTTAAACTCTTTACCGCCGGCACCTGGGCCGTAAAAGAATTCAGAGAAAACATCACGTTGAAAAGATGTTTTCACAACTTTTGTGGTAACGTGAACAACAGAGTTTAAAGTGCTTTCTGAAGCATTAACAAAACTTGTTGCATTACCTGGAACTCCGTTCATACTCATTCGCTGAGCGTAACTCGAGCTGTTTGGGTTGACGACTTGGTCGGATTGAGGAACGTTATTATCGGCAGTCAATAGATAGATACCAAGTGGCAACAATCCGCCAATCAATCCCAGTCCAATGTTTTTAAAGTTTGATGATAAGTTCATATTCGTTCTTTTTAAAATTTCTGTATTTACATCAATAATAACTCCAAAATTAAAGACCTGTTGCATATTCCGCTGTTAAAGATTGTTAAGCTAAATGTTGCGGAAAGCTATATAAAACCTAACTTTACGGCGAATAGAACAAATATGGAAATTGAATTTTATAAATATCAAGGAGCTGGAAACGATTTTATTTTTCTTGACAATTTTTCAGGTAGATATGACGCTTTGACACTGTCACAAATTCAGTTTTTATGTGACAGAAGATTTGGAATAGGTGCAGATGGCTTGATAAAAATTGATAGAAGTGAAGATTGGGATTTCAATATGGATTATTATAATTCGGATGGTTCACAAAGTTTTTGTGGAAACGGTGCTCGCTGTGCCGCACGTTTTGTAGAAAACAATTTGCTTAGAAAAGATGCATTCACCTTTACGGCTATAGATGGAATTCACCAAGCGAATGTCATGACGGATAAAATTTCACTTGAAATGAAGGATGTCTTACAGTTAAAGTCAATTGATGAAAACACTTTTGAACTCAACACAGGGTCGCCACATTATATCCATTTTACGAAGAATGTGAAGGATTATGACATTTATAGTTTCGGGAAAGAAATTCGTTATAGCGAAAGTTACAGGGAAGAAGGGATTAATGTGAACATCGTGGAGGAATTGTCTCAAAACTCACTCTTCATTCGTACATACGAGCGCGGTGTGGAAAATGAAACGCTTGCTTGTGGCACAGGAATAACCGCAGCCGCCTTGGCATATGGCAGAAAAAACGAATTAAAAGGTGATGTTAAAATAGCAGTAAAAGCAATGGGAGGTGATTTGGCTGTGCAATATCATGTCACAGAAGAAGGAGCTTTTAAGTACATTCGATTAATTGGCCCAGCCACGTTTGTTTATTCAGGAAAAATCAATGTATAAGTTTTCTGCCAATATCGCTCCAATATTAGACAAAAGTATACTTGATCTTGGTTTATATCTTTGGATTTGGAAACCAGAGGAAAAAAGTCCACACCTTGGAATTTCATTGGATGGCCTTTATTTCTCGCTGAAAATTGCGAACAAACAAGAAAATATAAAGGTTGAGACCATTCTCGATTTTATTGAAAGAAAAAAGAAGTCGATCATTTTTGTCAAACTGGAAACTTTCGTCGAATTAGAACTGATTCAGGGGGTTTTTGAGAAATTCAACAATTGTCAGACGGACGCATGTTCTTGTTCAGCGCCATTATTCGATATTTTAGTTCCAGGTGTAAAGAGAGCATTATTATTCAATTTACTGGATGAATTAGGAAGGGGAACGAAAATTCAATCCATATATGAAATTAACTTAGCTGAAGAATTTCATGGCATTCCATTTTATACAAAGGAAGATGTACAAATGAATCTTTTAAACTTAGTGTATTGATGGATAAAGTTGAATTGCGTGACGTTATAGATGAGGATATTCCATTCATTTACCAGTGGGAAAATGATGAAGCCAATTGGGAAGTTTCCGAGACAAAAAAAGCATATACAGAAGATGAAATTTTAGCTCTAGTTACTTCAGCCCAAGACTATATGGAAACGCGTCAAAAGCGCTGGATGATTATTGAAAATGGGATGGCAGTGCCGATTGGTACCATTGATATTTTTCAAGGTGAATTGAAGGAAAATGAAACAGGAATTGGAATTTTAATTGCGAATACAGAAAAAAGGCGAAAAGGATATGCTGAGCAAGCCGTTAACAAAGTCTTAGATTTAGCAAGTATTTCATACGGAATAGATAATTTCTACGTTACAATTCAATCAAACAATTTGGCCAGTTTGAATTTGTTTGAAAAATGTGGGTTTCGAGCGGTACCGACTTTGGAAGATAATTCTAACTTTGGGAGTGAATCATCTGAAATTATAACCATGAGTTTATGCGTAAAAAAATAGCCATTATTGCTGTTCTTGTTGTAATTGCGGGAGCTGTTATTTTTCGCGACAAATTAGCTTTGCTCTGGTATGCTACTTCAACCACAGACAATAGTAGATCTATAAGCTTTTACATCAAAGAAAAGACGGGCTTGGAAACGTTAGCCAACAATCTTTTGAAGGCTAAATTGGTGGGAAGTGTAAATGCCATATTAGTTGTTGGAAAACACAAAAGGTTAAACGAAAATAAACTGGCTTTGGGTAAGTATGTTATTCAACCAGGTACTAGTGTAAGAAATTTACTCAACGGATTTACCTTAAATGGTCGCGGCAATGGAAACGCTGAAGTTGAGGTGGACGTAGTGGTGCCAAATGTTCGTTTTTTAGAAGATTTAGGAGGTAAACTAGCCGAAAGAACCATTATTGATAGTGCTCGATTTGTTCAATTGATTCACAGCGACTCAACTTTGAAGAAATACGGATTCAGTCCTGAAGAGTTTCCGGCCATGTTTTTGCCCAATACCTATAAAATGTATTACGACACAGACGAACAGGCTTTTCTTACTCGGATGGCGCAGGAATTCAAAACGTATTGGACAGCAGCCAGAAAAAGTCAATTGAAAGCAGTTGGGTTGAATTCTCCATCGGAGGCTGTAACTTTGGCAAGTATTGTTTACAGTGAGCAATCTAGACAAAAAGCAGAATGGCCTATAATTGCTGGACTATACTTGAATCGTATTAATAAGGGAATTCCTTTGCAATCTGATCCAACCTTTAAATATTGCTGGGGAAAGCAATTGGACACTGTTCAACGATTGCTTAATGTTCATAGAAATATAGACTGTGCCTACAATACTTATAAAATTCAAGGTCTGCCTCCAGGACCGATTTGCATTCCACCAATTGGAGTTGTAACGGCTGTTTTGAATCCAGAAAAGAATGACTACATTTTCATGTGTGCTAAACCTTCTTATTCTGGGCTTCACAATTTTGCGGTTGATTATGCGACACATAGCGCGAACGCTCGGGTATTTCAGAATTGGCTGGCAGGTGAATTAGCTAAAAAATAAGTAATTTGTTCTCATGAAAAGAAGATCTTTTTTTAAATGGAGTCTAATTGGCGGTGCGATAGGGCTTACGAGTAAAGCCAAAGCAGCCGAAATAGTTTCTGACAGTTTAAATTCTATTAAAAAAGCTCCTGTTAAACCAGTCGTTATTTCAACATGGTCGCACGGTCTTCCAGCCAATAAAGAGGCTTGGAAAGTTATTTCAGCAAGCGGTCATGCTTTGGACGCAGTTGAGGCCGCGGCTAGAAATACAGAATCAGATAGAACGAACAGAAGCGTAGGAATTAGTGGAATGCCAGATAGAGATGGACACGTTACTTTAGACGCTTGTATTATGGATCAGAATTCCAAATGTGGATCTGTTGCTTTTGTAGAAGGATATGAGCATCCTGTGAGTATTGCGAGAGCCATAATGGAAAAAACGCAACATGTCATGCTTGTTGGAGAAGGAGCAGAGGATTTCGCAAAAGATGCAGGGTTTAAGAAAATTAAATCACCGATTGATGAGGTGAAAAAGGAATACAAGAAGTGGAAAAAAGAAAATAAAGATTTGTTCAAAAAGCCAGAAATCAATCACGAAAACCATGATACAATAGGAATTATTGCTTTGGACATGCACGGGAATTTTTCCGGAGCTTGTACGACAAGTGGTTGGGCTTACAAATTGCACGGCAGAGTGGGTGATTCTCCAATCATTGGCGCCGGACTTTTCGTTGACAATGAAGTTGGAGCTGCTGTTGCAACTGGATTAGGAGAGGCCATTATACGAACGGCTGGAAGTCATACGGTGGTAGAGTTGATGCGACAAGGTTACTCGCCTGAAAATGCTTGCAAAGAAGCTGTGAATAGAATAATCGCCAAACATTCAGACTTGACGGGACTTCAATGTGGATTCATCGCCATCAATAAAAGTGGTATGTATGGTGGATACTCGGTTTATAATGGATTTAATTTTGCTGTTCGAACAAATGAATTAGAGGAAATGCAAGATGCACCTTTCGATAGAAAATGGTAATATGAATAAAATTGGAATAACCTTACTTTTTACATTAATGATGCTCACCAAAGCAAATTCTCAAAATATAGAGCTGTCCTGGCAAATTTTTCATCCCATTAAAAATATTTGGTTGGAGATGGGCCAAAAAGGAAGTGTTCAAGAAACGTTTTTTAGATTGGGAGAATTGCCAGATCCATTTGTAGAAAAAAATGAAGAACTCTATCAATGGATGGAGAATTATCAATGGACATTCAGATCAAGAATAGAGATTTCGGAAGAAATGTTGAATTCAGACTTTATTGATTTGGATTTTCATAATGTGGACACATACGCCGATATTTATTTCAACGACAGTTTAATTGGTAAAACAGACAATGCATTCCATCCTTATTCTTATCACATTAAACGAGGTGCAAAAGTTGGTGTGAATCATATCAAAGTTGTTTTTACCTCGCCAGTGCAACACCATGAAGAAGCATATAGCAAGGCTAAAACAAAACTCCCCGCACCGAATGACGTAAATCCTATCGCAATCGCACCTTATTCTCGAAAACCGCAATATCAGTTTGGTTGGGACTGGTCCTTGCGCATGAATACCATGGGATTTTGGAAGCCTGTTCAAATAAGTATTTATAATTCCAATAAAATTGCAAGTCATAACATTCAAACAACAGCCATTTCGAATAATAAGGCCAATTTAAAGTTGGATTTATCTTTAAAAGAAGAAATTTCAGACACTTTAATTTGGGAAAGTAAATTATTTGGAAATCAATATATTACAAATAATTCTTTAAGTCAATCTAGAATTGTAGAAATCGAAAACCCCATTTTATGGTGGCCGAAAGGTCAAGGAGATCAATATCAGTATTCCGATGTTTGGGCAATAAAAAATTCGGCGGGTGAAGTCATTGATACGAGATCAATTAAGTTTGGTATCCGAACTTCTGAATTGATTCAAGAAAAGGACGAAATTGGAACGAGCTATGAAATAAAAGTGAACGGAAGAACCATTTTCTGCAAGGGTGGTGATTATATTCCTCAGGATATTTTTCCTTCACGAGTGACTGATCAACAGATAGAATCCATGGTTGGCGATATGGCTGCTGCAAATTTCAACATGGTTAGAGTTTGGGGCGGAGGTTATTATCCAGATGA
The DNA here is from genome assembly GCA_041751955.1 of Crocinitomicaceae bacterium. GTDB lineage: Bacteria > Bacteroidota > Bacteroidia > Flavobacteriales_D > Crocinitomicaceae > UBA2040. The sequence goes on along the minus strand of JBGSIB010000061.1, from coordinate 29,352 downwards.
GGTTTTCTACCAAAAATGTGATGAACTAGGGCTAATGGTCTGGCAAGATTTCATGTTCGCATGTGCCATGTATCCTGGCGACAGCGTTTTTTTAGCCAATGTTAAACAAGAATTCGATTATCAAATACCGAGAATTTCGAGTCATCCTTCTGTCGTCTTATTCAATGGAAACAATGAAGTTGATGTAGCATGGAAAAACTGGGGTTTTCAGGCGAGATATTTAATTTTAGGCAAAGAGGCTGAAAAAATAGAGGAAGATTACAAAAGACTTTTTCAAAATTTTATTCCTGAACGCATAAATCACTGGAGCGGAGTGCCTTATATCCATACTTCACCCTTGAGCAATTGGGGAAAAACTGATTTTTACAACCATGGTTCACAACACTATTGGGGTGTCTGGCACGGCAAAGATCCAATAGAAGATTTTGGTAAAAAAAGTGGTCGATTCAATGCGGAATATGGCTTTCAAAGTTTTCCACAAATGTCTACCATTCACACTTTTGCAAAGAAGAAAGATTGGGATTTGGAGTCTGATATCATGAAGCAGCATCAAAAAAGTTACGTAGGCAATGGGATGATGTTGAAACACGCAAAAATACTTTATGGTCAACCGAAAACCTTTGAAGAATTTGTTTACTACTCACTTGTTACTCAGGCCAAAGCGGTTGGAATAGCTATTGGAGCCCATCGTGCTCAAGCACCTCGTTGTATGGGAACTTTATATTGGCAAGTAAATGACTGTTGGACAGCTCCAAGTTGGTCTAGCATTGATTATTTTGGAAACTGGAAACCCTTACATTTTCAAGCACAAAGAGATTATGCAGAAATAGCCGTTGTAGAACGAATAGATAAATTGAATGCTGAGAAATATTTTGTGGTTTCGACACAGGAGGGCACAAAAAAATTAAAAATAGTTTCGACAGCATATGATCTTAAAGGGAACATAATTGATCAAGAAACAGAGCAAATTCAGGTGAAAATGAATAATTCAACAGAAGTTTCTTTGTTTGCTCAAGATGGAAAAATTCAATCCTCCAATTTTGTTTTGAAAATACAGATTTGGGACGATGAGCTCATGATTCAAGATAGAACGTTTTCCCATCTTCCCAATCCACCAGAGCCTGCAACTTGCTCCACATTGGACTATGAAGTGACTTTCGACGAAATTACTGGAAAAGGTTTTATTATAATTTCAAACCAAACATACATTCGCAACGTATTTATAACGGCACGAAAGAATGGTTTGAAGGTTGAGAATAATTTTATTGACCTACTTCCTGGTAAGTATTCGTTTATTTTTTCGTCTAATGAGGTCATTACTAAAAATGATATACTTTTAAACTGGATGTAAATGGCAAATATTTTAAAGCAAATACTTGAAAATAAGAGTGCTAGGATCTTGTTCTATTTTTATTTGCTTATCATATTGTTGTCTGGTTTTTTCATTTCCATTAATTATTTGAAACAAAAAGAGCAAACTACAGAGTTCATTCATGCTGGTTTAAAACCAATCGTCAACTTAACTGCAGTACAAATTTCAGCTGAAAAATTAGCCTGGTTATTGGAAACTTTTCCCAAGAAAGATGATTTAAAAGATATTCACGACGATTCTTTGTATTTGGATTTGAACATGCTGATGCTACATTCGGCACAAATAGAAAAATTAAAGAGTCCAATGTACTTGATTCGGTATAACGAGTCAAAAGATATATTCGAGTATATCGTGCGTTCAGATGCAAAGGTTTATTACTTGCATGAGTATACTAAATTCCCAAAAGAATTGCGTGAAAATTACGGTAAATCCGGAACAATTCCTTTGTACACAACAGAGAATGGAACTTGGTTAAGTGCTTATGCACCAATAAAATCGAAGGATGGAAGAGTTCTAGGTGTTGTTGAAGCTGATGTAAACGTTCAAAGTTATTTTGCGCATGTAAGGCAAGATTTCAGAAGAACCTTATTGTATAGTTTTATTGGAATATTGGTGATTGCGCTGATTCTTTTGCCCATTATTCGCAAGATGCTAAAGAGAGAAGAAAAGAAAACGCAAGAGTTATTAGAGCAAAAACATTTGGTGGATGAATATTCGCGAGAGGTTCAGGCTAGCGTTAGGTATGCTTCCAGCTTGCAAAAAGCCATAGTAAAGCCTTTTAATCATCTTGACTTTTTTACATTTTTCGACTTATTGTATCAACCGAGAGATATCGTTTCAGGAGATTTTCGTTGGACAACAGAAACTAAAAATTATTTCTATATAGCCGTTGGTGATTGCACAGGCCATGGCGTTCCGGGCGCAATGCTCAGCGTTATTGGTAGTACGATGTTGAATAATTTGTTTAAATCTGGAAAAGAATTATCACCTGGTGTTATTTTAGAAGAATTCGATGAAGAATTTACATCCTACATTAACTCAGGTTCCGAAAGCCTGCGTATGGACGGAATGGACATCAGTTTAATTCGCATATGTAAAAAGGAAAAAATAATAGAGTACAGTGGTGCATTCATTGATTTGGTTTATTTCCACAACGATGAAATGCAATTTATCCGTTCAGATCGTTACCCAATTGGAGGCTCGAATGCTTATCCGAAAAGTGGATTTACAAATCACGTGCTTGAATTAGAAGGAAAAAGTAATTTCTTCTTGTTCTCCGATGGTTTTCAGGACCAATTCGGTGGAGAAAGAGATAAGAAATTGGGTCGAAAAGCCTTTATTGAGTGGCTGAAAGAGTCTTTGCAAGTTCCAGATAAAGAAAGAATGTCTTTCATTGAAAAGAAGATGAAACAACACCAAGGCGAGAGTTTTCAGGTAGACGATAGAATACTTGTTGTGCTTGAAATCAATTAATATTAGGATATCATTACCTAGGTAATTAAATTTGTTCCATGAAAATTGATGATATCGTCAAAACCAAGTTCGTTTCACCGCAGGTTAAAGCCATGGTAAATGTCCGAATAACTTCCAATTACATTGCAGCAGAGCAGAATAAGTTCATGCAAAATTTCGGTATTTCAATGGCGCAATTCAATATTTTAAGAATTTTGAGAGGAGCCAATGAACCTTTGACCATAAATACGATCAAAGATAGAATGATTGAAAAATCGCCGAATACAACTCGTTTAATGGACAAGCTAATAGAAAAGACTTTGATTGAGCGATTTGGTTGTAAGGAAGATAGGCGTCAAAGCTATGTTCAAATCACAAAGATTGGATTGAAAGTTTTAGAAAATATTGATCATCAAGGCTTTGACACGAGTTTGAATGCCAATGGTTTAAGTCCTGAAGAAGCAAACCAGCTTAGTGATTTGCTAGATAAACTTCGTTCGAGTTTTTAAAAGTGGGATATTGGTACTCAAAAACGGTGAGCGGTAACTTTTTAATAGCTCAAATGTGTTCCTAAGAATATTAATCCTTCGTCAAAACTGTATTTTTTAGTTTCCTTAATCGTTTTTACTATTCGGATTTTCTCTTTTGTGTTTTTATCTTTCTTTTTCATGACGCTATAATTAGTTGTCTGAAGAAAGGTAGCCAAAATCCGTACCAAATTATAGATGACCTACTGAAATGTCTTTACAATAGACTATTTGGTATGCTTGGTTGATTTGCGACATGTATAAACAAAAGCAGGTGGGAAGTTCCAAAACGTATAATTTATTTTTACGTCATTGAATTTTGATTTCAAAAAGTTTTTGGATTGAAGTGAATATTGAAATTGAGTCATCAAACCATCGTCAGACAATGAATCTATGGCTGCTTTTACAACGTTGGCTCTCAAACCTTTAGGGAAGTTAGCTAATGGTAAAGAAGAAACCACTGCATCCGCGCAATGTACATTGTGCTTTTCTAAATATTCTTGAATTTTTTCAGCACTATCATGTATGAAGTGGACCCTTTCGTCGACGATTGTATTGCTTAAATTATAGTAAAATTCATCATGCAATTCAAACACAAATAATTGTGCGTCTGGCCCCATTTTTTCGATGATTTTGCGTGTGAAAACACCTGTTCCAGGACCCAATTCAACGATTATTTTTGCCTTCACAAAGTCAATTTCATTGAGCATTTTTTTTGTCAAGGATTTAGAACTCGGACGCATGGAACCCACCATTTTGGCATCCTTGAAGAAGGCTCTTACGAAATCACGCTTCTTCATATGTGGTCTCGTTTATTAACATTTTTCCATTATTCACAACAGCTATTGCTTTCGCTTTGAATGCTTTTCCTAAAAATGGTGTATTAACCGTATTCGAAATAATATTTTCCTTATCAAACACCCAATTGTCATTCAGTGTAAACACCGTTAAATCAGCCATTTGGCCTTCTGCAATTGTATTGACTTCAATCCCCGCTATATGGCGCGCTCGTTGACCCTGCGTTTCACAAAACAGTGCCAAGTCGAAGTTTTTATCTTCTGACAAAGCAGCAAAAACAGTTTGAAGCTGAATTTCACCAAATGATGCATGATCGAATTCTATTTCTTTTTCTTCCGTATCGCCAGGACGATGATCCGAAACTATTGTATCAATTGTTCCATCTTTTAAGCCTTTCCATAGGGCTTGACGATCATTTTCCGTTCTGAGGACAGGCATCACTTTGAAATTTGCATCGAAATCGAATACTTTTTCTTCAGTAAATAAGAGATTCATCAGGTGCACGTCTGCCGTAACATCTAGTTTGTTCTTTTTTGCTTTTCTTATCAAATCAACAGATTCTGCGCAAGATAGTCCAGTAAAATGTATTGCTCCACCCGTATATTCAGCTAAACGTAAGTTTCTTTCAACTTGGATTATTTCAGCAATTTGTGAATCAGCTTTTAAACCTGTTTGAACAGAAGCTAGCCCTTCATTCACCATGCCTTTGCCTGCCATACTAACTTCTCTTGCGAAACAAACGATTCGACCGCCAAAATTTTTGGCGTATAACAATCCACGGTATAAAATCCCAGCACTTACAGCTTGATAATCATCTGAAAACAATCGGACTCCATTTTGATACAAGTCAAACATTTCTGCAAGATTTTCACCTTTCATTCCTTGGGTTAAAGCACCCATGGGGTGTATCATAGTAGCATGATCAGCACCTCTTTTGTACATGTACTCAACAGCTGATTTGTTATCCACCACTGGATTTGTTGAGGGAAGCACCGCCACGTGCGTGTATCCGCCGAAAGCAGCTGCATCAAGTCCGGATTCAATAGTCTCTTTATGTTCTTCGCCTGGGTCAGAAAACGCTGCCTTTAAATCTGTCCAGCCTATGCTCACATGCAAATCTTTACCTTCAACGAGATAGGCATCATCGTCAATAATTTTTTTGGCAATTTTTGCAACTAGCTCATTTTCAATCAAAATATCCATTATCTTCTCATGATGAGTAGAGGCGCTATCTAGTATCTTTGCGTTTTTGATGAGTATTTTCATAGACTTGATTTAATTTTTCCACCAGCGACTGAGTGCCAATTCAAGGATTAAAAATAATAAACTTAAAAGGATTGCCCATCGCCAATATTCAAAAGGTTTTTCGAGGTCTAATTTTGCTAAACTTTGGCCATCTTTAATCTGACCCGGAGAAATATTTACCAAGCCCTTGTCCTTAAATCCGCTGACTACATCGTCAAGTTCCATGGGCTCAATATTTGATTCTAATCGATTGTAATTCAAGGCTAGTTTGCCCAAATTCGTTGTTCCAACGATGTCAAAAACACCAGCTTTTAAACGTTCAGATGCCTCGTTTCCTCTAATTGAAAGATAATCCAAGTTGCCTATACGCTTTTTTATGGGAATAAAATCAATCGTATTATTTTTCAGATGGATTGGTTTTTCATCATTGATGCTCGCATAAAGTGGATATTTGCTGTCATCCCCAATGGTAAGAAAATACGGTCTTTGTTTATGACTTAATTCACCTACACGCAAACACAATGTAGAAAACAAGGCATTTGCTGTGAAAGCACTGAAGCTTTTTTGCAAGCTACTACCGAATAAAAAAGCTTTTGAATCTGTTGTTCGCACGAAAACCGCTTGACCATTTTGAGCTTTCAATAAAGGAACGCATAGAGCGTTTACTGCCAAATTATACATCTTATCAATCGCAGGCAAGTTCAGTTGTGCTGGTTTTTTATCAAAAACGGGTTTGAAAAATGGGTCGTTGTAAGCGACGTCTTTTATTTTAGTACCGTCTGTCACGGAAGACCGCATATTACTCAATCCAAAGGCTGACATAGCTGTGTTCCATGAGTTTGCGTTGATCGCCGTTCCGGGAAATATTAACAATGAACCCTGATTAGTCTTGAAATCTTTCAATTGTTGCGTCAAGCCTGAAGAAATATCGTTCAAACCATTTAATACAACCAAATCCACTCCTTTGAATAGGTCTAAGGTTACACCGTTTTCAGAAACACTTTGAGTTGAATAAAATGGATCAAGTGAATAGACTACACGAATATTTGGAACGGCATCTGGACCATCAATAATCAGAACTTTTGCATTTTCTTTTGGTGCGTAGGTAAAGAAAAATTCATCGTCGAAATAAACTTGCTTGTCACGAATAGCCGCAGAAGCTGTTCGGAAGGTTTCTTCTTGGTTTTTTGACCGGGCTTCCATGAAATTAATCGTGGTAGTAGCATTTTGTCCAGCTTTTACATCAACAAAAACATCTCTATTGATGGACTGTGTTCGAATATTGAGTTCGGCATTTACATAATCAGTTTGGCCATAATTATGAACTCGGACATTCAATTCATTATTTTGTCCAATTTTAATATTCGGTTCAGTAAACCAAACAGAATCAACACACAGATTACTAGAACTTTGCGCTAAAAATTGAATCGGGTAATAGAATCCTTTTTCATCTTCTTTTAGTACTTTAGTATCAAAGCTATTCTTTTGAAAATCAGACAGTAAAACATATTGAACTGTGCTAATTTTTTCTTTGTTTTGACTGTATTGTTCGATATAGGATCTTTGCCAATCCATTACATCACCCAGTTTTCGAACGAGTGGAGACAATTCTATTTTATCCAAATAATCGATGGCTTCAACTTTAGAAATGACACGTTGTTCAATCCCGGACATATCGTTTGTCACCAAAAGAAGCCTCGTATCTGTGCTAGCCGAGTTGATCAATCTTCTTGCACTTTCTCTCGCTTCAGAGAGCAATTCGCCTTCGGTTCCTTTTTGACCCATGGAAAAGGAGTTGTCGATGTAAATAGCCAAGAGTGGATTTCCACCTTCACGCAACTTTTGATTGACTGGCAAATAGGGTTGAGCAAACGCAAGTATAGCAAACAGCAAAGCTAAGAGTCTGGTTGCTAAAAGTATACGATGTTTGAGGTTTTTTGTAGCTTGGTTCTCGAGTTCAACTTTCTTCAGAAATTTTAAGCTCGAAAAGTAGAGGGTTTTGTATTTACGGAAATTGTATAAATGTATAATAATTGGAATCGCCAACAGGAGCAGAGCCCAAAGAAATTGTGGATATACAAAACGCATGAAGTCAAAGATAAATATTAAACTGATTTTACTGTCTTGCTTTTACAAATTTTGTGTTTTCTTCATTCCTTCCAACAAACCTTTTGTACACTGTTCCCAACTAAAATTATCCCTTATCATTTTTTTTGCTGCTTGACCAATTGCTTCACCTTTATTGCTTTCGAGCAATTCAGAAATGGTTTCGACAAAATCTTCAACTGATTCAGCGAGAAGAACTTCGACGTTATCAAGTGCGTTTAATGCATTGTTTGCTAAAGAAGTGGTAACGCAAGGCATAGATAGCGCCATCGCTTCTAAAAGCTTGTTTTGAAGTCCCGTACCAATTTTCATCGGTGCAATGAAAACTCTTCCAGCAGTATATGCTTCGCGAATATCGTCCACATTAGGCAAGAGTGTCGAGTTTGGTGTATTTTCAAACAATGATATGATTTCCCGCGAAGGCTCAGCTCCAGCAGCGACAAAAGTCCATGCTTTTCCTTTTTTGCTGGCTAAACTTAAAATTTCTCGAACGATGAACTTCACCGCTTCCACATTAGGTGGGTAATTCAAGTTGCCAACAAAAACCAAATCGTATTGTGGAGATAATTTTGTGGTGTAATTTAAAAATGAAGAAGAAACACCGTTTGGTACACAGTGTACTTTTTGATTGGGCGTTGTTCCAAGTAAATTGGCGTCTTGTTCAGAAATTATGGTATGCCATTCGAAATAATCAAAAATTTCTCTTTCATAATTCGAAAGTCGTTTTGACTCTAAGCGGAACAGCCATTTTTTATAAAAAGGCAATAAATCTATTCTGCGCTCTACCCCCATGGAGAAAGCATCCATGTAATCTAATGTTTTAGGGCAATCGTGATAGTTTTTGACGTACTCACTTGCTCGAATCAATTGACAAAAAATATAATCTGGTTTTGTCGAATATAATATAGTTTTGATTTTAGATTGAATTGTTGAGGAATAGAAATAGGCAATTTGTAAGGGTTTGCTTCCAAAAAGCATAACGGCAGAATTCACCCAACTTTTCCATTTGGGAAGCTGAAAAATTTGCACAGAAACACAGTGTTTTTCAAGTTCTTTTTTATCACTTTCATTGACATTTCGTTCTGAAACACAGAGTAAAGTGATGGAATAAACTTTGCTCATTTCAATGATTTGATAATACGCTCTTAGCTTGTCACCTTTTTCTAGGGGATAAGGAAAGCGAGAAAGCATGACCACCAACTTTGGTTTTTGAGTATTATCCATTGCCTTCAAAGATACTTTTCAAATCGTATTTTCTTTTCCAATTTTCCAAATTAGTGATCGCTTTGGATGAAGTTTCTTTTCTTACATCTTCATTTAAAATTAGCTTAGATGCAAATTCAATGAACTCTTTTTCATTTTTTGCGATGAAAATACCGTCCCCACTTTCAAATGGAATTCCTTCAGCGCCTTTAACGGTAGTAACGACAGGTACTCCAAGCGAAAGCGCTTCTATAATTTTAATACGAACACCCGAACCACTTTGTATTGGAGCGAGAAGAATGCCGTTTTCGGTTAAGAATGTTACTTTGTCGTCAACAAAGCCGCGGTATTCAATATTCTTAGCATAACTTTTCTTCAATTGATCTTGTTGTCCACCTGCGAAAAGTAATTTGATATTCGGAAATTGCTCGGTTATTTCTGGAAAAATGGATTGAACAAGTTGGTCATGTGCTTCAACATTGGGTTGCCAATTCATAGAGCCCATAAAAATCAAATTGCTTGTACTTGAATTATATTTCCCTTTTCCAACTTCGGGAAAATAGGGAAGGAGAGTTGTTTTTTGAATTCCCCATGAGTTGAATACATGTAAGTCTTCCAATGAAATCGGTAAGACATTATCCATCTTTGAAAGAATTTCCTTTTCCCGTTTATCCAGTTGACTAGCCAAAATTGACAAATATTTTTTCTTAGGAAAAAGCGTTTCATTTTCTGCCTTTTCACGCCAAATATTTGATTCAACATTGTGTGTTCTTATGATAAACTTGGAATTTGGCGAAAACGATCTGATTGCTTCGAAATCTCCAGCAGAAAATAAACTGTCAAACAAAATAATATCAAAATCATTTTCTCTCAAAAGGGTTTTGATGCGGGATAGCCACGCTTTACTTGAGAATCTCGATAAATTATAAGACGTACCGCTTAACAGTCCCAACAGAGCTTTTAAGGGATTCATGTAAAGCGAAACAGGAAAATGTTCGATTTGCAGTTTTTGCCATCCGCCCTGGTTGAATAATTCAGGATGAAAAGGATGTTTTTCGGAAGAAAAAGTTATTGCTTTTAATTCAAAATCGGCCAAAAGCAATTCTTGAGCCAAAGCTCTACTGGCTTCATTTCCACCATCCAAAACTGGAAGAAAAGGTTTAGACGCTAGCAGGAGAACTTTCATTCGATTTTTTTTTCTTGAATCGTTCGAAAAATTTGATCCAATTATCTTTTACAAAAATTGGAGAATCATTGCTAGCCGCCCTCATCAGCAAAAAAGCAACAGGGGTAAGAACAATTGCCGCGAACCACATGCCGAGAAAAGGAGAAATCATATCGCTTTTCGCCATGTTTTCTCCTATGGAAAAAAGCACAAAATAGATCATAAACAAGAGTGCTGCAATGACAACCGGAGCGCCGAATCCTCCTTTTCGGACGATTGCTCCAAGTGGAGCACCAATGAAGAAAAGAACAATTATTGTGTAGGTCAAGGCAAATTTCCGATTTGATTCTATTTTATAATTCCTCACGCTTTCATCAATTGTTCCCATAAAGCTTTGTTGCCCTGCCAAATTATCAAATCTACGTCTCAAACTGGATTGTGCATGATCGATTGAGGCTATTTTGGCATCGTTAGAAAGTGTGTCCCAAACAATTACTTTAGCGGGTAAAGCATTCTCTGTAGACAGCGAATTGTTTGTAGAGTCCATTTTCTTGAGTTTTTCTGTCTGATACAGAATGCCGTCCATTTTCGCGTTTTCGATAAAGGTATGCGTCACATTATCGGCTCTAGATTGCAATGAATCTATGGCATATTTGAGTTGAAATACGTTGAGCATTTCGTAATCATTTTTAAACAGTTCTTCTTCGGATCGATTGATATCAAAACCGCTAAGGTCAATTTTATAGGTGGAACTTTTGAAATTTGACCTTCTGGAGGGTCGATTGCTATTCTTTGATTTAATTAATGTTCCTTCGTCATTAAACAAAGGTGCTTGTGAAGCTAGTTCTTCAACTACACTTCCTTCATTTAGCTGGAAATAAACGTATTTACCATTTTCAGATTTATACATCCGTCCATCTTTCGCTCGGATTGTTTTCACTTCATTTTCAGAAGTATGATCGTGGATTATAATGTTCGTAAAATAATCGTCTTTAACCTCATCCACTTTAATGGCATAACCGTCTAATTCCGTAGCATATGCGCCAGGGGAAAGTATGGTTGAAATTTTAGTGTTCTGAATATCGTATATTATCGAGTGCCATTTTAAATTAGCAACGGGAATAATGTAGTTGGCAAAATAAAAGGTTCCTGCAGAAATAAACAAAACCACTATGATCAGCGGTCGCATAATACACAGTAAGGACAATCCACTGGATTTCAATGCGGTAAGCTCATTGTGCTCGGAAAGATTTCCAAAGGTGACAATGGAGGAAAGTAAAATGGCTAGAGGAAGCGCCAGTGGAATCAAACTTGCTGAAACGTAGAATAATAATTCGAGTATAATTGTTATTTCTATCCCTTTACCCATTAAATCATCAATATACAGCCAGAAAAACTGCATAATTAAAATAAACATGGAAATTAAAAAGGTAACGACAAAAGGTCCTGCAAAAGAACGAACGCTAAATATATATAATCGTTTAAAAGGAAGCCGCATTTGAATACAAAGATACGTATTGGCTATTTATCAATAGTATATGATTAACGAAGAAAATTATTGTTTATGCGCCAATGAAACGTTTCAAGCCGTCAATTATGGATTCCCACAAAGCTTGGGTGTCTTCCATGTCATCATCACTGGCGAAATCTGTTACTTTTAGAATGACGGCTTTAGTCATAGGATCAATTTCATAATGCAATTGAAAGTATGTATCCAAACCTTCTTCTTCATCATTTAAATTTTGCCATTTGATTTTCTCGCCCATTTTTTTGGACAATAAACGAGCCTTTTCCTGGCTTCCATCCCAAATAAAAGTATAAATATCACCTTCAATGTTAACATCATCAGCAAACCAATCGCTTAGGCCGCTTGGTGTAAAAAGCATATTCTCAAGAACTTTAGGAGACGTATGCAAAAGGTATTCGAGTTCAAATTTCTTTTTCTCGGACATGTAAATCAGTAATTAATTTTAACTTCGCACTTGCTTAATACAGGCAAGGTCAATTTTTCGAAATATACTTAAATCTTTTCAATGGCATTAATCCACTCTTTAGAAAAAAACGGAAATCTCCTATTCAAATATAGGGGGCAGATACCTGTCTTGCTTTTTGTTTTGGCAATACCTGTTGTTTATTTTACTGATTATCAATTTGTTGAATCAAATGATGCGGTTTTTTGGACACTGTTGATAATCTGTTCGTTAATTTCTTTCACAGGTCAAGTAATTAGGGGAATAGCTATTGGAACCAGTAATAAAAACACCTCCGGTAGAAATACCAAAGAACAAGTTGCTGAAGCCTTGAATACAAAAGGAATTTATTCAACCGTCCGTCACCCGCTTTATTTGGGAAATTATTTTATGTGGATCGGAATTGTTATGTACACTTTTAATATTTGGTACATCGTTGTCGTTTCATTGCTGTTTTGGCTTTATTATGAGCGTATAATGTTTGCAGAGGAACGATTTTTAGAAAAAAAATTCGGAAAAGAATATTTGGATTGGTCAATTACCGTTCCTGCGTTCTGGCCTAGCGGAAAAAATTATGTTAAAAGTCCTATTTCATTTTCCTTGAAAACTATATTGCGGCGAGAGTATTCAGGTGTTACCGCAACCATAATAGGATTTTTGTTTGTTGACTTATTAAGAAATTTCTTTGCTGATGGAAAGCTAGAATGGAATATGAATTACACAATAGTAATTATTGTTGCACTTTCCATTTCGTTGATTTTAAGAACTTTAAAACACAATACAAAAGTGCTTTACGAGGAAGATCGTTCGTAAGAAAAGTTTTTTAGAAAAAATCAATTCCTAAGGAGTTGAAAAAATTAAAAAACCATTATATTTGCACCCCGAAACACGGTTTTTCACTTGTGGATCGGCGGAGATAGAGCGTCGGAATTGAAGTTAATATTATTTGGCGAGGTAGCTCAGTTGGTTAGAGCGCCGGATTCATAACCCGGAGGTCGGGAGTTCAAATCTCCCTCTCGCTACAAAACAAAGAGAATAGGGATGAAAATTTTTCATTCCTATTTTTTTTATCTATAAATGAAAAAAGCCCATTCGATTAAAAATGGGCTTTTGAAATTTCAGATTTGAATTGATTATTTTTTAACCAGTTTTCGAGTCGCTAATGGATGTATTGAAAAAGGTTTGTGATTTTCAAGACCAATGATTTCGCAGGCTTGTCCATTCTCTTTTCTTTCCGCTTGATATTGATGAATAAAACTCATGAAAGAGTGATCGATTAACTTCGCTTGTGAAAAATCGATATGAATGTCATTTTCGATCGGTATGGTCATCAATTGTTTTTTGAAAGATATCAAATTGGAGAAAATGGCTGAATCTTTTATCAAAAGTGTTGTGTTTTTGTCAGTTGAATTCATTTCAAATCTCGCTTTAAAAAGGTTGGAGAATTTAACACCATTGACCAAATGGAAAATAAATTTGACCAATATTCCTGCGAATATGCCCAAAAGTAAATCCTCAGCAAGCGTAACGATTATAGTTGTTAAGAAAATGGCCAATTGCTCTTTTCCAATATGGTAGGTATGAATAAATTCTCTTGGCGCGGCAAGTCTGAATCCTGCATAAATAAGCATGGCAGCTAATGCAGCGTTTGGTATCAATTCAATAACAGGAATTAAGAATATCATCGCGATGAGTAAGAATACACCATGGAAAAAGTTAGACCATTTTGATTTTGCTCCGAAGCCAATATTTGCTGAGCTACGAACAACTTCAGAAATCATTGGTAAGCCACCAAATAGACCAGAAACAAAGTTACCAGCACCTTGTCCTATTAAATCACCATTGTAATTCGATTGACGTTTTTCTGGATCTAAACTATCCACAGCTTTAACTGTCAGTAAAGATTCTAAAGTACTAACGAACAGAAACATGATCACGTATTTCCAGAATGGGAAAGTTGCCATCGCTGAGAAATCAACATTAAAATCTAAGCTTCCCCAGAAATTTCCGATTTCAACCAATGAATAAGCAGGCTCTGTTTGTTTAAAATGCCATACGATAGTTAAAGGAACTGCGATTAATAGTACAATCATTGGTGCAGGTACTTTCTTCAAAAAATTAATTTTCAAGAATGGAAAAACAAACATAATGATCACACCAATTAATCCGATAGCAGCTATGTGCCAGTGCGCATGCATGATGAATCTTGGGATATCCATTAAAAGTTCGATAGGTCCTTCGCCTTTATAAAGCGTTGGGTCGTCTCCTAAAAGCACGGGTACTTGTTTGGCAATGATGATTAAACCAATCGCAGCCAACATACCATGAACGGCTGAATGAGGAAAAAAATCGCTCAAGGATCCCAATTTTAGTAATCCGAGTAAGATTTGTAAAAGTGCCATCACAACGATGAGCGCACAAACTATTTTCCAGCCTTGATCTCCTCCGCCAAATTCGGCAACTGCTGCTGCCGCAATTGTAATCAATCCAGCAGCTGGACCTTTAATGGATAATTCCGATACTTTGAAAAAGATAGTAAATAAACCACCAATCATAGCGGTTAGTACACCCATTGCCGCTGGAAATCCACTAGCTTTTGCAATTCCCAAACTTAGCGGAAGAGCGAGGAGGAAGACCAAAAATCCTGAAGTCATATCAGATTTAAAATGAGCCTTCAAACCTTGAAGTCCTTTTGGAGATGTTTTAATTGTATTCATTTGATTTTGAGTTAATTCGTTTATAATATTTGATATATTTTATAGTCTAATTTTATGCATCCCTTAAGGGGACAGGATGATATCCTTTTTTATTCGGTCCAAGAAAAATTCTCGCATACATGCGCATCAATGCAATTCCAACAATTACGAAATTCAGGGAAACAAAAGCGGCCAATACAATCTGATTTTCATGGATGTGCGTAAAGAGTAAATCTTCACCCAAGAAGGTGGTTGTAATTGGAAAACCAGCCATTGCCAAGCACGTGAGCAGAAAACCGAAAGAAAGCCATTTGTGGTTGTAGGAGTGACCGTAAAAGTCATTTAAATCAAATGTTTCTCTGGATTTTATTCGTTTCAAAAAATAATATCCAATCGCTCCGGCCAATACAACACCGCTCAGATAGAAATAAGTATCTGAAAGACTAAAAGCTTCATTAAATCCTACGGCCGTTGCTATCCAAAAGTGGCTAAGAACAATCATTTCCCATGCGAAAAAAACGTTTTTACGCTCTGAGAATGCTTTTAGAACCAGTATCAAGGATATTCCTCCAAAAATTTCAGGAATGGCATACGCAATTATGTTGGGCAAATGCGTTTCAGAACCAATTATCCATATAGAGGCGGAAAATACAATCACTGAAAAAATGAGAACATTTTTGCCATTCAGAAAACGGAAAGAATTCCCGATTTTTTTCATTGGTGACCAGAGATAAATGTATAGGATACCATCCAGTTTCCATTCTTTTATCCCGATAACAAATAAAGAATTTTGAATGATTCTCTTTCTTCCAGAAGCTTTAATTTCCTTTTTGGGTTTGAAATTAAAGAACTGTTCACGTATCAAATACGTAACTATCGACGGACTGATTAAAAGCTGATATGCTCGTAAAAATGCATTTCCAGACATATGGATCAAGGCGAGCCAATGGAAACCAAGTGCAACCTCGATAAAAACGATTCCAATTTGTGTTATGGATGAATAAGCAATTTGGGCTTTAACTGAAGTTTGAACCTTTGCCGCGACAGAAGCCAAAATAGCGGTTGTCAGTCCCATACCGATGACATTCCATTTGATAAATTCTATGGAACTCCAAAACGGATAGGTGCGCAATAACAAGTATACACCAATGTGCACCGCCACTGAACCGTAAAAAATGGCACTCGACGGAGTTGGACCTTCCATAGCACGAGGCAGCCAGCTGGAAAAAGGAAATTGCGCAGATTTTGCTGCTGCTGCTAGAATGATAGCATAGCAAATAACGATTCCAACAATTTGATTTTCAGCTAGTTTTGATTGAATTAGCTCTACATTGTTCAGTTGTAAAAACGTTATGTTTTCGTGCCACAGATGATGCATCAACCACATGGCTAGCAATAAGCCTATATCTGCTAATCGATAGATAGAATAAACCTTTAGCGCATTTCTGACAGGCAGATAACGTTCTCGATAAAAAGCAATTAAAAGAAATGAGGATATTCCTAGTATTTCCCAACCAATGAAAAGCGTCTCAAAATTTCCGGAAAGAATAATTAAATTGATTCCCATCATAAAGAGCAACATCGTATTGAAAAATCGTTTGTATCCACTTTCACGGTGCAGATAATATCTACTATACAACGCAATCAAATATGCCAGTATACTAGAAAACAACAAATAAACAGCTGTTACTTTATCAAAAAATAAGTCAATGTAGAAAACGTAGTGTTCGCTTTTGTACAAGGTTATTTCATTAATATTTAGAGTGGGAGCACCAAATACAATCCATGTAATCGTAAAGACCGTAATGGCAATCGCTCCAATTCCTGCCGTTACAAAAGCGGTGTAAGAAATTGTTTTTTCTTTTGTTTTGGGGATTAACAAGCTAATGATAAATCCAAGCAAAGGAATTCCGATGAATGATATGATTAATTCTTTCATGACTCTATAAGATTGAATACAGGTAAATTCTCGGATGTAGATTCAAAAATGGGCACCAAATTGTCTACACTTTTCAATTCATTTGCGAGTGGTGCGTATTTTTCGAAAACACCGTTTGTATAAACAAAAGCTTCTCCAGTTTCAGGATCAATCGCAGATAAAATAACCCATTCGTTTTGGTACCACTCGAGCGTTTTTGGATTTTTGTGAATTACCTCTAGAACAACTTGAGGTTTTTGTTCAACAATCATCATCAATCGCATAGGGTCGTGAACCTCCACCATTTGAATAGGCAAACCTGTTCTCAAATCACCTTCAATACCATTGGCAACGCCAAAAAGGCCAACCACATTATGCGGTAATTTACTTCCAGAACCGAAGTTTTCATTATCCACCCTAGAGAAATAATATTCTAGGTTGATACCTCCGCAAACTGGTGAGGCAGCATTGAGTATTGTTAATAAAGATTCACCGGTAGGATCTAATTTCCAATCGTAAGAATTTAAAAATGCCCGTTGATCAAGGAATAGATTCTGAGTACGTTCACGTGATCCAACAATGCAAAGACAGTTGTTGGAATGATTGAGCTCTGGTCTTGGCTCGAACAAGGCAACGGATCTTTTCTTCACTTGTAGGTGAACTTTAGCAATCGGTTGTTTGATATCAATAGAAATGAACTGTCTTGCACGCTCTTTAGCGTTGTTTTCCAAAGCTTTATTGAATGTACTCAAATTCGTTTCATGGAGTTTTGCATTCTCTGAAGAAAGCAAACTCAAATCGTAGAAAACAAATTCATCTCTCGTCGTATCGTGCAACGCACCTAGGAATTGAGTTTTATCAGGAATATCAATATTCTTCGCTTTTAAAAATGCTCTAACTTCAGGTTTGTTTGCCATTGCAGAAAAGACACGTGCATTTAAAGAACTAGGTCGACCAGAACAAGCGCCACAATTATACCCGGCGTAATAAGGATTATTTGTACTACTTCCACCATGACCAAACAGATAAACAATTGGAGCGAAATTTTTCACTAAACCTGTACGATTCAATTCTGAATATACGATGTTGCACATTTCGTCCATGGTAAATCCTTCTTTGAATCCATCAAATTCACTTCCATCTAAGTTTTCAATAATTAAATTGGAGCGATGAGACATGTGTTCAAGAGAAGAAGAATGTCCAGGCGAAACGGTCGGTTTAAAAACATTGATGAACAATTTCATAGCCGACCAAAAACCCATGGTTTGGGTAATCATCCAACCACTGAAAAAGTTATTGGAACTTTGATGAAAGTGCAGATCTCGTCTGTTTTTTTCTGAGCTGCTGTCGTCACGTATAATATGTTCTGGTGACACAGGAAAAGGGCAGACCTTCGTGTTGAATTTTCCTCCAGCAGGACGATAAAATATCGGTAAGTTGAAAAAAGCTGGTGTACCGAGAGTCTTGCATTTGGGGTCAACCAATTCAATGTTACGGCGAATAGATTCTTCACGATCATCAATACAGAAATAGGCCTGAAAAGAAGGAACATCCTCGATTGTCGGCGTATTTTGGGTTTGAGTTAATCCTTTTAGAACTTGATCAAAATAGCTGAATTCCAGTGCTTTTTGCCACCAAGATTTAACTTCCCAATCCAAAGAAAATTCCAATTCAGCGCAAATGTCAATGGGTTCAGTTTTTTTCAATTCACTTAAACTTTTCCATTTGCCTTCTCCGAAAATACTGTCCAAAGCATCAATTTCTAGCAGCAAATCCAAATAAACGAATTCTTCGAATGAAATTTTCTTTTTGTCAAACAAAGTACTCGGTTGACTTTCAATGACAGCCACCATGCCAGACCAACCAGGATGAGAAAACTGTTGATCGAAAAGATATTGTTCATAAAGAGCAGCATCTCCAACCAAAATTTCCAGCAAGTCTTCAATGTTCTTGTCGGACTTGAATAACAATTTCTTTATCCGTTTGGAATGGAAAAATTCGAAGAATGTGTTGTCTTCAATATCGGCAATGGCATTGAGTAGTCCTTTTTTGCTACTAGGAAATTGGCGTGCACTGATTCCTTGATCCAAATATGAACCTACCAATTTGAATAGATTCAGATGCACCAGAGTGTTCAAATCAGTTTTTAACTCTGTTTTCCAAAGTTTACGCAAGTTACCTATTCTTCTTTGGTAGCCTTGAGCATCTTGTAATTCAAATAGAAGCGTTTTTCTTTCTGCTAAAGGAACAACTGATTCTGAATTTGAAAGGACATAATCGATAACTTGGTCAGAAATAGCGCCCTTTTCATGAAAACCGCGATACTCGTTGAAAGAAAGCGACGACTTATAACCAAAGATTTCGTTGGCAAATTGCAAAGCCTGAAAAAATGGCTTATCCTGAAAAGCGTGTAATGTATTGTGATGCACAAAGTCCTTTAAAGGAAACTGTGCGGGCAGATAATGCTTGATTTTACTCAAGCTTTCCTCTGCACTAAATATTTTATGCATGAAAATGTTTATTAAATACGTAAAAAGAACTTAATCTAGACTCACGATGATGAATCCTAATCGTATTTTAGGTATTAAGAATAAACGACCAACGAACAGTTGAGAATATAACGCGGAACCGCAGGAACAAAGCCTGTTTCGGAACCACAAAACTCGATGGTATGTTTTGAATAATAATTTCTTTTGAATTCTAGCGGAGCCGCTTGGTTGGTTTGAGCTTTTTTCGATCCGTCTAAACCAGAATATTCAATATCGAAAGAGGCTACGTTGAAATCAGCATATATGCTTTCAGCCTCTTCTTCTGTTTCAAGTACCTCTGAATATAAAAATTCACTGGCGGAATAAGAAGTTCCACATGAAATTATGAAGGAGACTAAAATAACTCCGAAAGACTTTAGCAATATGCTAATAGGTTTTTTCATTTGTTGAAATACTCGTCAAAGGTATTTGTTTTTTTGAACATGGATTTTTTTTTACGTTAAATAAATGATAAAAAACGTATCTTCAAAAAGAAGAATCAATTGCTCATTAACTCACCTTTTCTAATTCAAACTGCACGAACTTAGATAAGTTCTGAATGGTTTCTGAGCTAAAATCAAATTTCAAGTTGGCTGTTTCGTAAATACTTGGTATGTCTTTCGTGTAACCCAATTTTAGAGCTGCTTTGTAATCGTACAAAGCTTTTTCCTTGTTTTCCAGAGAGTTTTTCCAGACACCAATTGCTCCTAATTGGGCAATTCCATATTCAATGTAATAGAATGGTACTTCAAACAAATGAAGTTGCCTATGCCATGTAAAATTGCGATTGTCTTCGTATCCACTCCAATTCACAAATGGATTGCCGTATTGTTCTTGTAGATTTTGCCAGTATGTTTTTCTTTCTTCGCGCGAGTGTGTCGGGTTTTCATAAATCCAATGCTGAAAAGCGTCTATTGTTGCAATCCATGGGAGAACTTTCAGTAGGCCAACCAATTGCTCTTTCTTGGCACGTTTTAATTCGTCTTCGTTGGTATAGAATTCGTTCCAATGCTCCATAGAAAGCAATTCCATGGACATTGAAGCCAATTCAGCCACTTCCGAAGGTAGGTTTTTAAATGAAGTCAAGTCCAAATCTTTGGATAAAAACGAATGAACCGCATGCCCACCCTCATGTACCATGGTCACTACATCGCGCTGTGCACCAGCAGCATTCATAAAGATAAAAGGAACCCCAACTTCGTATAAAGGATAATTGTATCCTCCGGGTGCTTTTCCATTTTTAGAATCAAGATCGAGATGCTCCATTTCGTCCATCGTATCCAAACAATCGCCGCAGTAATTGTCGATTTTATGAAAAATCCGCTTCGTTTTGTCAAGCAATTCGCTACCATTTTCAAATGGCTGAAGAGGTTCTTTTCCGTCTGGGTCAACATCTAAATCCCAAGGTTTTAATTGGTCTCCACCAATTTTGGTCAAATGCTCTTTTTGCAATTCACGCACAATGGGAACAATATTTTCCTTAATAGCTTGATGAAAATTAAAGCAATCTTCTTTGGTATAATCAAAGCGCCCAAGTGCATCGAATTTGTAATCTCTAAAATTCTCGTATCCGGCATTAAGCGCTACTTGATGTCTCAGTTGAATCAATTCATCAAAAAGCGTTTCCAACTTCTCTATATCTTCCGCGCGTCTGTCGGACATTTTCTCAAAAGCAAGTTTTCGAGTTGTGGCGTCTTGTTTTTTCAATAAATTGGACGCTTGTTGCATGGTTAATATTTTGCCCTCCCATTCAATGTTCTGCCCTGCCGAAATAGCTCCATATTCTTTACTTTTCTCTTGGATAGCCGTATTTAAGGGAATGTTTTCTTCGCGGAAAAGAGCTATACTTTTCTCTACAGATCGAAAATATATTTTGTAGGCATCGTTATGCTCCAAGTCCTTTTTAAATGGGCAATCCATCAACTTTTTATTCAATACATCGTCATATGGTGCAGCCAACGGGGCAATCTCGGTGACAAAAAAGGAGTATTTATCCGACAAGCTTTGATCCGTTGTATCTATTGTCATTCGAATATAACGCCAGGCTACATCTTCTTCCAAAATAGCCTCCAATTCACTTTTGTCTTTTAGCCATTTCGTAAAATCGTCAATCGAAGTTAGTTCTCGAGAACTTAAATCTTTAAAATAGGGTTCTATTTTAGACCATGAATCGATGATCAGATTATCTTCTACAAATTGTCGTTTGGGTGCTTCAACTATCATAATATTGTGTCAAAAAAAAGTCGTATTGAAAACCAACACGACTTCAAATAATGAATATTTTCTATTTATTTTCCTCTGTTGGAACCAACCTTAGGCGTTGCTACTTTCTTAGCAGAACTTGCCTTTCCTGTTGATTTTGCTTTCACATCGACTTTAGGTTTGGCCGTTGCTGTTTTCGCTTTTGGTTTTGCTGCAGCTTTCGGTTTATCTTCAGTTTTGTCAGACGAAGTTTCTTTTTTAGTTTTTGGAGACTCTTCTATTTTTTCCTCTTCTTCTGTTTTTCCCAATTCACCTGCGTTATGCATTAGATTGTACCACATGAAAATCTTTTTAATATCAGAGGCATAAACTCTCTCTTGGTCATACTCAGGTAAAATCTCCAACAAATAAGCAACAATTTTCGCTTGATCTTCTTTGTGAGAAATAGCTTTTCCTCCTTTTTCTTTTTCAAAGATGGCATCAAAAATCTCGCTTAGGGCTTTATCCTCGCCATAAGTATAGATACTTATATCTTCGAGCGCTGAAATTCTGTCACTTGCGTAGGCAGGAATTCTTTTTTGGTCTAATAAGGACTCAACAATAATGTTGTTTTTACCCTGAGCTACAACTTTGTATAAACCAGGTTTGCCTGAAATGGAAATAATTCCGCTAATCGTCATGTGTTTATTTTAATTTGAGCCCAAAATTAAAAAAATCTTTGTGCCAACACTAGTTGATGGTCACTTTTAATTGAGCAATTCCGTTTTCGGTTTCAATTCGAAGGATATAAGTTCCTGAAGTTTGATTTTTAATGCGGTATTCATTTTTAAAATAACCTTCAACTTCAAGCTTTCTGCCTAGCATGTCTGTTGCTGAAATATCTGTGATATTTTCTTCTGTGTCAATGCGAAAACTGCCTTGGTTTGGATTGGGAAATAATCGAAATAACGTTTGACTGAGCTCAAAAGCGCCTAGTACTCCGAAAAAAGGAGCAGAATAGGAGGGACAACCATCGGTGCTAATCGTGTAAACTTGATAAAAACCATCGGGAGCGAAAATTGCTGTCGTTTGATTGGTTTGTCCGCTCAAATCAACACTGTCCTTTACCCATTGATAGTTAATTGAGGTCGAAGCTGTTAGAAGATTTCCATTTTGTGTGATTGTTGGAATAGGTTCTGAGGAAGTAGCTAATAACAAATCTAAAGCATTCGCTTTCCCGAATCCGTATGCATTATTTGGAACCGCACCTGTGAACACGTCGGTAAATGCACTTGAAGTCAAAAGTGTTTTGAAAGAAGCTGCAGTGCCAAAGGGACATTTCTCCAAGTATAATGCGGCTATTCCAGCAACAACTGGGCTAGCCATACTTGTGCCACCGTTACGAACATGCCAACCACCAGAATCAACAACATTCCATTGCGAAACATTATTCAATAACGAAAGTGGGCCTGCTGAAAGAGAAACGTCTCCACTCGCGGTAACGTCCGGCTTAGTAATACCCGCTCTATTGGGACCCTTGCTTGAATTCGGACTTAATTGGCCCACCGAAGATGGAAAAGGAACATATAAATTCCCGTTTTTGTCAATGTGATTGGCGCGATTTCTGGCATTTCCAACAGAAATCATTTTTTCAGAACAATTCCAACTGGAAACGACGGTTTGAAGTGAATCAGGCAGCTGATAATAAGCTATGGAAGGCATTTGACCAATTGTAGGCAAACCTGTTGAAACAATTTCATTTAAGCCAAAAATTAGTCCACTCCATAAGTCATAAGAACCGGATCCTTTGGTCATAAAACGATACAAATATGAGGTAGAGTCAACATTTTCAAAAAGAACTTCCATATGAAAATTAGGACCTTCAATCTCAGAATATGTCTCGATAGTCGCAATTCGGATACCATTAGGATTATAAATGGTATCATAAAAGGGTACTGTGCTAAGAATGCTCCAAGCATTATGAAAATCGGAATGACCTCGAAATCCAAACGTCGGTCCTGGTTTGTCCGCTCCGTAGGCGAAATCTATTGTTTGTGCGGTTGCCGTATCTGTCCAAAAATCAAAGTAAATTTTGTTGGGTCCTAACTGATTACCCGGATTGCTTTTGAACCATGTGAACGTTGTGTCACTGGTCACTATACCATTACAATGATATTTACCAAATTGGCCTGAATTTCCAGCCGCTCCGACTATAATTCGACCGGTTTGAGCTTCAATTAAATCTTCCATGTACTCGGAAGCAGGATCATTTCCATCATGACTTCCAAGATATGTCCCCAAAGACAAATTGACAACGGCCGGCATTTTGTATTCATCAGCCACAGCGAAAATATAATCGCAAGCATCAGCAATTGTCAATGTCCAATTGGGCAGACTAAAATCACTTTGAATAACAACAATGTTAGCATCAGGAGCCATTCCTTTGTTGGTACCGTTCGCCATGCCATTGCCAGCAGCACAGCCAGCAACGGTGGATCCGTGCGCCGTTACGTCAATACTCGTAATTGTTCCGTTATTAATATCGGTACTGTCCCATTCTTGTCCATAATTATATGGCATAGGTGGATTAGGTCCTGATAAACCTTGATCCCAATAACGAATGACACGTGTTTTACCATTACTATCTAAAAAATCAGGATGTTGGTAGTCAATTCCCGTATCGACAACACCTATAATGACGTTTTTGCCGGTATAAGATTGAGCTAATCCACCAACACCAAGGTGAACCGAGTCAACAAAATGATGTCCTCGTGCAGTATCGTTCAAAAGGACAGGTGGAGCGAATTCAAAATGAAAAGATTTTAATTCATGATTTCTCATTTTGTTGTCTATCCAATTTGGCGTTGCGGTTATAAAAAGCCAATTCTTACTAGAATATTTGATTGTAACTCCTTCTTTTTGAAGTAATAATTTGTTTTCCATGGAGTTTTCTATGCAGAAAGTTGTTTTTATTTCTGGTGAGGCTTTTAAAACTTTGTCGAAACCCAAACCTTGCGATAGCGTAGGCGTAACGAATAAACAACTTATAAAAAGCAGGCTGAAAAGGTGTTTAAAAATCATAAATTCTTATTGGTTTCCCATAAAATTACGCCAAAAAAAACTAATTTAGGCAAGAATTTTATACAGATTTTTAAAGTTTTATCAAGCAAATTTAAAAGAATGATTAAAAATACAATTTTAGTAGCTGCAGGCTTGGCCTTCGGTTTCACTTTTTTCGCTCAGGAACTTCCTAAAGAAGCGAACTGGTATAACAAAGGCAAAGCAGGGATGCAAACAGATAAAGCCTATAAGAAATTAAAAAAGATGTCCTCTCAAACGGTCATTGTTGCCGTTATAGATTCGGGTGTTGATATCGAACATGAGGATTTGAAAGGTAAAATCTGGACCAATTCAAAAGAAATTCCTGGCAATGGTATTGATGACGATAATAATGGTTACATCGATGATATCCACGGTTGGAATTATTTAGGAAATGCGAAAGGTGAGAATGTAAATGACTGTACTCTAGAAATGACTCGTATCGTTCGTGATTGGGGGAAAAAGTACGATGGAGCTGATGAAAACTCATTGAATGCAAAAGAAAAAGAAGAATACAAAGTTTATCAGAGAGCGAAAGCAGAATTGGAAGGTGACATCAAACAATACAACAATATCATTGCTTATTATACCAATGTTCTTCCTAAAATGATTGATGAAACCCCAGGAAAGGTTAAAACGAAAATAGGGAAAGAGAATTATACGATGAAAGACCTTGAGAAATGGATGCCTGAATCCAACGAGGACAAACAATTGAAAAATATGGCCAAGGGAATTTTGTCTGGTCAACTTTCGAAAGAAGGTTTACAGTCGACTATTACTCGTATTCAAGGTCAACTAGATTATAACTTAAATGTAAATTTCAATGAAAGAACAATAATTGGCGATGATCCGAATAATTTTTCTGATACGAAATACGGAAACAACGACGTAGAAGGGCCAGATGCTTTTCATGGAACGCATGTAAGCGGAATTATTGCTGCAAACCGAGGAAACAAGATAGGTGGTGATGGTGTCGCTGAAAATGTTTTGATTATGTCTTTGCGTGCTGTTCCCAATGGGGATGAAGCAGATAAAGATATCGCTTTGGCGGTTCGTTATGCAGTTGATAATGGTGCACAAGTTATCAATATGTCTTTTGGAAAGAGTTATTCACCACATCAAAAAGAAGTTCAAGAAGCGTTTGCTTATGCAGCGTCTAAAGGAGTTCTTGTAATACACGCTGCAGGAAACGACGGCTCAAACTTAGATGATTATAATAATTTCCCTACAGCGCAATATTCTTTTCAATCGACACCTTCTAAATTGTTTTTGACAATTGGTGCGTCAACTTATATGGCCAAAGGTGAACTTCCTGCTGTATTCTCAAATTATTCAGCTACTAAAGTTGATGTGTTCGCACCAGGATTTGAAATATACAACACGGTTCCTCAAAGTGAATATGCAAGTATCCAAGGAACATCAATGGCTTGTCCAATGGTGAGTGGAGTTGCGGCAATGTTGAAATCTTATTTTCCGAAATTAACAATGGAAGAGATTCAAGGGGTCATTTTAACTTCGGCTAAATCGTATAAGGGTACTATGCAAAAGAAACCTGGTTCAGACGAAACAATAGATTTTGCACAACTTTCCACTACGGGAGGGGTTGTAAACGTGCTTAATGCAGTTAAGGCTTGCAAAACAATGTACAAAGTGAAAGGATATTAATCCGAAAACATTTATATTTAGCCGTCTTGAACTATCAAGACGGCTTTTTTATGCGTGTATTTGTACTTTTTATTGTGTTTAGTTTTGCCTTCGCTTTTCCTCAAAAAGAATCCAAAGAGATTGCTTTAAATAAATTAATTGATAATTGGCACTTGGCTGCTACCAATGCCGATTTTAAAGCGTATTTCGGAGCTGTGAATGAAGATTTTGTTTTCCTAGGTACGGCGCCAGGTGAACGATGGACGAAGAAAGAATTTGAAACCTTTTGCAAACCTTATTTTGACGAAGGTAAGGCATGGGATTTTAAGTCGATAAATAGAGAATGGGTTTTTTCTAAAAACAAAAATATAGCTTGGTTCGACGAAAATTTAACCACATGGATGGAAGGTTGTCGCGGTTCAGGAATTGCCGTTAAAGAAAAAGGTGAATGGAAAATAACCTACTATAATTTAACTGTTCTCATTGAAAACGAGAAGATTGAAGAATTTATTGATTTGCGAAGAGCTCCTATTCGGGAATAACGCAAACTATTTTTCACCCTTGGCATGATCCGCTAAAAATTGCGCTAAACCTAAATCGGTTAATGGATGTTTCGCTAGGTCTTTTATCGCTTTCAAAGGTCCTGTCATAACATCAGCTCTTAGTTCTGCACATTGAACAATATGCATAGGGTGACGAACGGAAGCAGCCAAGATTTGTGTTTCGAATCCGTAGTTATCATAAATCAATCGAATTTGAGCAATTAAACCAATACCATCTGAGGAAATATCATCCAAGCGACCTAAGAAAGGTGAGAGGTAAGTAGCACCGGCTTTCGCAGCCAAAATTGCTTGTCCTGGAGAAAACACCAAGGTGCAATTTGTTTCAATTCCCTTTTCACTAAAGTATTTGATGGCTTTGATGCCCTCCAGTGTCATTGGGATTTTTACGACAATATTTTTGTGCAACTCCGCTAAATTTGTTCCTTCTTTCATCATACCTGCAAAATCGGTGGCAATTACTTCAGCACTCACCGGTCCATCAACAATGTTGCAGATATCCACATAATGTTTCAAGATATTTCCAGCGCCTGTAATTCCTTCTTTTGCCATCAAAGACGGATTGGTAGTTACACCGTCTAAAATTCCTAAGTCGTTTGCTTCTTTGATTTCTGCTAGGTTGGCTGTATCGATGAAAAATTGCATATAGTTGAGTTACTAGTTTGAGGACGGAAAGTTAGTCAATTTTAGTTACATTTATTCTGAAATTAAATCTTCAAATATGACCAAATTGATTTTTCAAATCATAATTTTTTCCCTTTTTATAAATGCCAACGTGGCTGCACAAGAAAAGACACAACATGTTGTTTTGATGAATGGTGAGCAATTGGAATACGAGACCATTAAAGTGAATACGGCAGTTGATAAATTGAAAGCGTCAAATGGTAAGACAATAATAAGCTACAATGCAAAGGATTTGCGTTCGTTTGTTTTCAGAACCCCTTATATTCCAAAATGGGATACAATAGCTTGGAAACAATACCTTGTTTTCAGTCAGCCACGAAATACATTTAAACGTTTTTTGGATGAATCGGATAGAGAGTATTTTCAGGTTGAGCATCATGTTGGAGGCGTGGCAAATGAGGTCTTTTTTGCAAAAGGAAACGCTTTTTTAGTAAGAAATGAATATCAGGATGAGAATAGAGGCCTAACAAGCGATATTGTTTTTATCCTAGATGATCGCCTTTATAGTTTGAAAAGTTCTAAGGAAGAACAAACCAAAAGTGTCCATAATTTAATGTTTGAAACATTCCAAGATGAAGACTTGAAGGAAATAACGGATAAATTTATTGAATTAGGTCTATTCGAAGTTAAGAAAACATTAAATCTATATTCAGAACTAAGAACTTATTATATGATGAATCATTTCATGGAAATTGAATAGTTTTAATAATATAAGATTACACAACCCTTCAAAATAGCAGACAAAAAAAAGTGGGGCAAGCTACTCACATCGCACCGCTCAACCTCATACCTTTGCTACGTTCCCGTCCTGGAGGATTAAGAGGGAGCTGGTCGTATAAGACTTACCCCGCCGCAAAAGTACAGTTTTTTTATTGATTACGGATGGCTATATTTTGAAAAAATCCATAAAAAAAGTCCACCAAATTTGGCAGACTCTTTATATTTCCATCGGAAACGATATTTTAAATGTGCATGAAATCTTTTTTCGCTAAAAGTTCATCAACTGATTCTCTGTAGTCAGGATCGTCAACACAACAATCTACCGGACAAACAGCAGCGCACTGTGGTTCATCATGAAAGCCTTCGCATTCAGTACATTTGTCATGAACGATATAGTAAACATCCATATCCACAGGCTCAAAATTAGCATCTGCTTCAATATCGTCACCGTTTAAGGTTGTAATCATTCCTTTAAGCGAGGTTCCGTCGGAATATTTCCATTCGGCTCCACCTTCATATATTGCATTATTCGGACATTCAGGCTCGCAAGCCCCGCAATTGATGCATTCGTCCGTTATCATTATTGCCATGGCAGTTGTATTCTTTTTAAAATTTGTTGCAAATA
Organism: Crocinitomicaceae bacterium; assembly: GCA_041751955.1. Lineage (GTDB taxonomy): Bacteria > Bacteroidota > Bacteroidia > Flavobacteriales_D > Crocinitomicaceae > UBA2040. Next base: position 859 of record JBGSIB010000061.1, on the reverse strand, counting down.
TAGGAACGTCTGACAAGAGTTTTTGTTTAATTTTTGTAAAATTCCCTTTTTTACGACAAAAATCAGCTAAGTACTGTAATTTTGCACCGTGAAAAGACCAGAATTGATAACATTGTTTGCCCAACTTGGAAAAGTGTGCGAACATTTGGGTGAAGGAAAGGAATGGGAAAGCTTTGATATCGGAATAACCGATGTTGAATATGAAAAATTGTTGTACACCATTAATCGGCAATTCATTTATAACGGGTGGTTCACGAAAGAAAATGTTCAACGTGCGCTACTCGATTGGTCGAAACTACTGACTAGAGAAAAAATGGAAAGTTGGCTTGCAGCATATTCTTTTTCTGAAAATCCGAAGCAAATAGGTGCAATCATGGCTGGTAATATTCCACTGGTTGGGTTTCACGATTTTGCGAGTATAATTTTATCTGGAAATATTGCGGTTTGCAAAATGAGTTCAGAAGACAATACATTGTTGCCTGCATTATTGGAAATTATGGTGCATTGGAATCCAGATTTTGCAAAGCATTTCCGATTGACTGCAGGAAAAATTGGCGATATAGATGCAATAATCGCAACGGGTAGTGATAATTCTGTTCGACATTTTGAGCAATATTTTGGCCATTTGCCACATGTTTTTCGCAAAAACAGAACTTCTGTAGCGGTGTTGGATGGAACAGAAACGCAAGAAGAAATGGAAGCTTTGGGTCATGACATCTTTGCCTATTTCGGTCTGGGATGCCGAAATGTATCTCACTTGCTTCTGCCGGAAGGGTTTTTTATTGATCGTTTTTTTGAAGGAATTTTCAAGCACAAAGACATCGTTTACAACAAAAAGTACGGCAATAACTACGATTAC
>JBGSIB010000060.1:0-20656 GCA_041751955.1 Crocinitomicaceae bacterium | reverse complement strand
CGTCGCTGCTGCGCGGTCCTTAATGTTTTAAATAATTACTTGTTTATCAATTCGTTATTTATTAAAAATTGATTCTTGTGGTATGTTTGCGACGAGTCAATAAAATTAAAAACGGAAATAGTCTAAGGTTAAGTCGTTCATCTTTAAATAAAGGTTTCTTATTTGCCATTCTTGAATTTGCCAAATCGTTGTGTGGTATTAAAAGATCTTAGATTTTCACATTTTTCCAACGACCTTTTCTGAAAAACCAAATCGCGATGAGGGCATGAAGTGAATGACAAAAGGCTATGGCGATGAAAATGCCCAAATATTCCATTTTGAAGACCATGGCCAAGACGTAAGCCAGAGGAATTTCCAATCCGATGAAAACGCCGATATTGATGAACATCGGGGTTTTGGTGTCCCCTGCTCCATTGAAAGCTTGCGTCATCACCATGCCAACGGCGAAAAAGACATAGCCGAGCACGATGACGCGCAATCCGAGTGAAGCGATTTTTTGTACTTCGGGATTATCGGTAAAAAGGGCAACCAGCATATCACCGAAAACGAGATACAAAATGGTAACAATCGATAGAAAAATCACGTTGTAACGGGCCGTCAACCATACAGAAATCGCAGCGCGTTTGACTTTTTGGGCACCGAGATTTTGTCCGACCAAAGTACTGGCCGCCGCCGACAATCCCCATGCGGGCATGAGACTGAAAATCAGGATACGAAAGGCAATGGTGAATCCTGCAACGGCTGTGCTTCCGAATTCGGCTGTGATGCGGGTCAAAGCGATCCAAGCCACAGAATCGATGAGGAACTGCCCCATTCCACCGATGGAAATAGCCACAATTTTGCGCATGGTTTTCCACTTCAGTTTTAGATTTTCTTTCAATATGACCAAGCGGTGTTTGCCGTTGAACAAATGATACAATTGGTAGCAAACGCCAATGCTTCGTCCGATGGTTGTCGCCCAAGCTGCCCCTACTAAACCAAAACCTTCAAAACTGCCAATTCCGAATATGAAAATTGGATCAAGAACAATATTGATGCCGTTGGAAATCCACAAGGTTCGCATGGCGAGATGCGCTTGTCCTGCCCCACGAAAAGCTCCGTTGATGAGAAAAAGTAGCAGAATAGACAGATTTCCCGCAAAAATGATGCGCGTGTACGGAACACCAATGGCGATAACCTCATCGCTGGCGCCCATGAGTTCGAGAATTTCTTTCGCAAAAACGAATCCTATGATGGAAATCAGCAGAGAAATAGCCGATCCAAAAACCAAAAGTTGAAACGCAGCGCTTCCCGCTCTTTTGAACTTTTTCTCACCAAAACGTCGTGCCACCATAGCCGTAGCCGCCATACTGATACCGACGCCCATGGAATAAACAATGACGATAACGGCTTCCGTTAATCCAACAGTGGCAATGGCATCATCGCCCAATTTGCCTACAAAAAAGATGTCCACCACCGCAAACAGTGATTCCATAATCATTTCGAGAATCATGGGCACCGAAAGCAGAAAAATTCCTCTTTTGATGTTGATTTTCGTAAAATCTTGCTCGTCACCCTTGAGAGCAATTTTGAATAAATTCCAGAATTTTTTGATGGAGGAAATCATGGGGATAAATATAGAAAAATAGGTGGGAAGGTTGGCGCTTTGGCTTCGGCTTCGCTCAGCCGCCGCTTGATGTGTGCTTCGGATTTGTTTAACCGAAAACTGACCTGCCTGCCAAAGGCACGAAGGCAGGGTGAAGTCGAAGTGAGAGCTTGACCACAGGCTGAGCGAAGTCGAAGCCTGCGCTACAAAACCCCCAAACTATCCATTTCCTCTGGCGTAATCGTTGGGGGAAAGAATCCGTTTTTTATTTTGTGGAGGGCGAATTCACCGGTTTTTTGTGCTTTTTCGCGGCTGGAAAAACCATGATTTCCTTGTATAGCGGGAATGTTGACTTGGTTGATGATGACTTTTCCGTTTTCGAGAATTTGGTAGCCGAAACTTTCAGGACCATTCTCTATGGTAATGACGCGTAAACCATTTTCGGTTTTTGGCTTTTCGATAATGATAGTCTCATCGATGAGCGTTTCTTCACTTTGCTCTGAACAAGCGAAAACGCCAAAACACAGTAAAAATGCAACTAAAATCCTCATGACACTCGCGTGATTTTGCCTTTGGAAAAAGACTGATTTTCTTTGTTTTTCAGTCGATAGAGATAGGTTCCTGGTTTCAAATTTTGGAGGTTCAAATGGATCTTTACACCCATGTTTTGTACCGCAACTTGCTCGGTCACATCTGCACCTGTGATGGAAAAGATGCTCAATTCGAAATCTTGTGCTGAAAAATCACCTAAGGAAATGCTGCTTTCATCCTGCGTCGGATTGGGAAAAGCGGTGGAGCTGAATTGCAAAGCTTTTTCGTCCAATGCTAAAATAGCGGCATAGGCATAAAAATCATCTTTGAAGAGACCGTCGTAGCCTGTTCCCACATATGCGACATCGTCGAGGACAAAAGCTATAGCGTTTTTACGTGGTGAAGACTGGAAATCAGCGCGTTGCACCCAAGAATTGGAATAATAATAGTATTGCCAAACATCTTTTCGGTAATTGAAAGTGGCATCTTCACCCAAAGCAACGAAGCCTGAGTTGCCAATTCCCCAACCTGAAGCGCCAGAACGTGCCGCACCTGGACAACTCGTTTTTTGTACCCAAGCATTGGCAATTGGTGAATATTACCACAAATCGTTTTTGGCTACGCCGTCGTCACCCGTTGCCACATAACCGTGGGCTCCAATCACAAAACTCGACGCTTGACGACGCGCAGTTCCTGCAAAATCAGCCATAGGTGCCCAGACATTTTGGTCGGCATCGTAGCGGTAAAAATCTTTCTTCAATCCAGAAGCGGCTTGCCCTGTTCCGAAATAAGCTTGATCATTCAAAATAAATGCCACAGCTTGTCGACGCGGTTCACCAATAAAATCTGCTTTTTGCGCCCAAGTTTGCGTTGCGGGATCATATTCCCACAAATCGTTGCCGTAAGGAACGAAATCGCCTTGCCCTAGACAGATGTAGCCTTTGTTGCGAATGGAAAAACCTGTTGCCGAACCTCTTTCGAGACCATCACCCGACAATCCGCCCAAAGAAATTTCATCGTCCCAATCGTCTTGATTCGGGTTGTAAGAATACATCTTTCTTTTGAAGCCGCCATCGTCTAATCCACCGACGACCCAACCTTGACCATCAGCTACAAAACATGCGGCAACTGAACGACCTGGACCGTTCACGGAATCTTTCGTTACCCAAAAATCTTGTGCTTGGGCGGAAAATAAGATGGTACAGCCTATCCAAACAAATAACAATCTCTTCATTTTACTGCACAATTATTTTTTGATGTTGACCGATTTCTTTTCCAAATCTATCCGTCAAGGCGACTAGATACACTCCGCTTTGAAATTCAGCATGATTCAGTGTGATTTTTTGTCCAGAAATGAAATCGTCTTGTAGAACTTTTCTTCCAGAAATGGAATAAATGACGAAAGAGGAAGCTTCTGAATTTTCCGTTTGAAGGATAAAATATTCTGCAATTGGATTGGGATAAATGGCAAAGTTATTTCGCTCATCTTCAGACAATTCCACAAAAACACTGGGCAAAGGAAAATAGGCATGCATACTTTCCTTTTTACCTGAATATCCTGAACCCAAACCGACATAAGCTGTATCGCCCATGACAAAGGAGATAGAATTTTTGCGTTCACTTCCACCGTAAGGCGAGCGCACCGACCAGGCATTGGAAAAAGGATTGTATTCCCATAAATCGTCCAACATACCACCATTCGTTCCCGTGCAAATGAAACCACGCCAACCAATAGAAAAGGAAGCCGCCCCTCCTCTTGGAGGACCCGGAATATCTGTACACGCCGTCCATTGATTCGTTCCTGCGCTGTAGCGATACAAATCTTTTCTGTAAATATCTTGATCCGTTCCTAAGCCGACAAAAGCCTCATAACCAATCACAAAAGAACTCAATTGATAGCGAACTCCGCCTGGAAAATTGGCGCGCTGTGTCCATGAATCGTTGAGCGGTTTGTATTCCCAAAGTTGATTGGAATAAAAATTTGGTCCTATTTTTCCACAGCACAAATATCCTTTACTGTCTATGCTAAAACCTGTGGCAAAGTAAATTCCAAGGCCTCCAAATCCCGGGAAACTTGCTTTTTGCGCCCATGTATTGGTCACGGGATTGTACTGCCAAAAATCGCTCAATGTGTTGCCTAGTTGAGCTTCGTTGCTGTCTATTCCCGTTCCGACGTATCCGAGATCATCAATCGTGAAGGCAATGGCTTCTCGACGAACGGAGCCCGGTAAATCTGCTTTTTGCACCCATGAATCTGTTTTGGGATCGTATTTCCATAAATCTTTTAGGACGGTTTCAGAAGTATCCACTCCTCCGCAAACATAACCGTATTCTCCTATGGAAAAAGCGGCCGCACGAGCTCTTTTTAAACCCGTAAAATCATTCTTTTTTGTCCATGTATTGGGAACTTGGGCAACCGTAAGAAAAGGCAATAAAACGAGTAAAGTGTAAAGGAGTCTTTTCATGTTTTACAAATACAAAAGTTTACCGTTGAAGACCGTTTTACCCTTTTTGACGATGGTGTAAAAATAGATGCCGGATTGTGCATTTCCTCGTTGAAAGGAGATAGACGTTTGGGTAATTTCTTGTTCGTCTAAAATTTTGCCGTCTATGCTTCGAATTTGAATACTCGCCCCGCGAATGGCTTCCATTATCTTCGGCTCTAAGGTTACGGTTACGTGATCTTTAACTGGATTGGGAAAAGCTTTGATGTTGTGTTCGTTCAAATACAATTCTTCCACAGATAAAGGATCGTAGGAGAATTGCCAAAAATCATTGAAGTTGGTTCCGTTGGTTCCAAGGGCCACAAATCCTTTGTTTCCAATAGCAAAAGAAGACAGAAAACGCCGCGAAGTTCCTGGGAAATCCGCCATTTGCACCCAAGCATTCATCGCTGGATTGAATTCCCAAATTTCAGAAGTTACGTTGCCTAAACTTCCGACATAACCGCAGACCACATATCCTTTTCCATAAACAGAAAAGGCCGTTCCAGCTGCAGACATGACACCGGGAAAAGTGGTGCGTGCAATCCAAGTATCGTTCGCTGGTTTGTATTCATAAAAATTTGAACCAGTCTTAACAAAACCACTGTTACCCGCTTCAAAGGCGCATGACCAAGTTCCTATAGTAACTGGACAAGGCGCTTTTTGATCCCAAGAATCTGTACTTGGATTGTAGGCATACATTTGCGTTCCACTGAGCACATAGCCCAATCCGCCGACAGTAAAACAATCAAAGTTGGAAGCGTTGATAGGACAAGGAGCCGAATTCGACCACGTATTGGTGGCAGGATCGAAAATGTAATAAATTCCGCCGGGTATGAATCCACCACCGACATAACCTTTTGTCGCTGAGCCCCAAGCCACTGAACCATAAGTCGCTGTGGGGATATTGGCTTTTTGTGTCCAAGAATTACTGCTGGGGTCATATTCCCACCAATCGTTGAAAGAAAGATTAACGCCTGTACCGTTGTAGTGCCCTGTTCCCAAGTAGCCTCTGTTACCGATAGAAATACCTAATCCTCTGTGTCGTCCTTCACCGCCAATGCTGGGTTTCAATTGCCAACCATCCACAGCCATTGCATCGAATTGCAAAAACAAGAAAAGAACAAAAAGTGCTGTGCTACATTTTATCATTGTACAATCAATCGTTTCGTAAATTTCAAATTCCCACTTTCCATTTGGATGAAATAAGAACCTGGCGCCAAATCGGCTATATCAATTTTTTCATTCTTCGAATAGTTGCTGGCTAGTACAACACGTCCGAAACCATCAATAATTTCGATTGGACCTTCGTAAGCGGTCAATTCAATGAAATTTTTCGCTGGATTGGGTATCACTTCAATGTTTTGAAGGCTTATTTTATCCAAGCCCAATAAACTAGAATTGATGTTTAGAATGAATTCTCCAGAAGCGCTTCCCCATCCTTCAACGATGAAAAAGATGGTGTCTTGACCAACGGGATTGAACTTTAAAGTCGAAGAGCTACCGCAATTGGGGTCGTCGTCGTTGAAAGCAATAACATAACCTGAAGGTGAAATAGCACTGAAAAACGTATCGAAACTGGAACCGCAAAGCGTAGCTTCAATTTGTCCAATATTCGACCCAGTTGGAACGATATATCTGTAAAAAATATCGGGTGAATTGTACACCGCATTTTGATTGGAATAGCAATACGAATTGTCGTTGGTATCTACAAAAGGCAAAGATGTAATGGCAATCGCGTCCGTCATATCATCACCGAAATAACCTGTGCAATCCAAACCACCAATGATGTTGATGCCAAAATCCATGACTGATCCCCACGTGAATACAGCGCATGGGTCGAGCGGTAAAGTAACGCCAGCGCCTTCTTGCTGAATGATACGCATGCGCGTAAAACCATTTACTGAAAAACTTGGAACCGTAAAACCCATTGTTATTAATCCAACAGGAGGCGTTCCCGTCCATGTTCCTAAACTTTCTGACGGTTCGAAAGCCCCGTCACCGTTGTAATCTATCCACGCTTCTCCATTTCCGAAGTAATTTCCTCCACAGGTACCAAATTGAACTTGTAAATTGAAATTCGAACCCACAGCCAAAGTCGTGCTCATGTTGGTCAAATCTCTAACGCCAAGAACAGATGGACAAGCAACCGGCAAATTTATAACGCCCTATGTTCCAGCTAAATAAACACTTTCTACGTTAGAATCCGCATTGGACGTAGGTCCACCGGACAGACAATATTGGCCAAAGGAATACCAAGAAAATGCACTTAGAACAAGGGTAAATATTAATTTCATACGATCTAGTTAACAGTTAGCTAATATAGATAAAATATAGGATTAACATATAGTTAACACTGAGCTAGACGGCAAATACCACTTTTCGTTGCTAATGATATGAAAATTTTGTATTATTGTTTTTGCACTTTTTGTGTCCAAGATTTTTGCCCGGAAGTCAGCTCCAAAAGATAAATTCCTTTTGAAAACTTGGAAAAATCAAGTTGAAAATTGTTGGAACTTGGTTTTAATCGAAGCATTTCCTCTCCCAATAAAGAATATACAATGACTTCATCCAAGACTTCTAAGCCGTCAATTAGTATGAAATCTGTCGTTGGATTGGGATAAATATTCACGCTAAGTTCTTCTTTTTCCTCTATGGATAAAAAGGCATTTTCTTCACCAATTATTTCAGAAAGCAGTCGAACATAAGCCGCTTGATAATAGATGGCTGGTTCGGAAACTTCCCAGCTGTTGTTGGGCCATTCATCATTGAAATCCAAGTAACTTTTTGCATCTGGCTGACCGTAAGGTGGCGTCAAACTGGAAACTGAAAACCATTTGTTCGGACCGCCAGTAAAGTATCCAGGAGGCGGACCTTTTGGCGAAGTTAGCGCGTGATCATAATCTGTTCCGTCAGCAAACCATGCGTGATAAATTTGATTCACCGATTTTTCGGCACCCAAGCCATTCATGTTCGACAAATAGACCAATCCAAGCGGGTTGACACCATGAAAAGTATGCAAATACGATTCCGCTTTTCGTCTTAAATTCACTGAATCACCTATGCCCAAATTCGCAATGGAAATATTTGAAATTCCGTATCCAGCTTTCACATTATTGCTTCCCCAATGATAGGACCATTCTGGCATTTTATCGCGGTACAAACTAGGACTTGACATCCCAAAATATTCACCCCAATTGTTGAAAGCGCCTGTTGCAGCGCTGTTTTGAATGGAACCTTTCATACCATTATTGGCACCTGGTATGGTAGAAAAATACAACATGGCATCGCATAAGGGACCGTCATAAGGCGACCAATAATTGTCTTCCAAAGGATTGACCAAATAACCGTTGTTGATCAAGAAAACTTGATAGGTATTCGTTCCCGTTGCTGCGTATAAATAAATTGAAGCGGAAAGCAACCCTTTCAATTGCGTATCGATGTCCCAATCCGTATCACCTGAAACGATGGAGCCGTCGTCGCAATTCAAATTCCAGTTGCTGTTGACATAAAAAGTCAAACCATGCGAGTAACAAACCTCCGCTCTAGCTAATAACTGAGCAGCATATGCCTGCATGGAAGGAAAGTTCTGTAAAACCAATGCACCGTGCGCCAACATACTCGCCGCGGCAATGGATGCAGAAGAACAGGTTGGGCCATAAAATCGTTGATCGGTATTTGCACTCGGTGGTGAACTGGTATTTTCACCATAATTCTGACTTCCCATTTTGATGTGAACCGAACCGTCGGCATTGGTCATTTTGTACAACCAATCCAGTTCCCATTTCACTTCATCCAATAAATCGGGAACATTGTTACCACTTTCTGGCAAATTCCAATTGTCCGTAAACAAAGTCGGATGACTCTGATAGGCGCTCAAAAGGTTGTGTACCGTCGCATAACTGAAGGTCACATATTTGTTGTAATCTCCTGCATCAAACCAACCACCTGAAAGGTCTTTTTCCAAACTCGCGTTGTTTGGATCATAAATGTATCGACAGTTTGCATCCTGAAGCGGGTTCATGAAACTCATAGCATCTGTCCATTTCACCCCAGCATAAGTTGCAGGTTTGGCGATATTGCAGCGGTTGTAATAAAACATTTTCGTTGCCGCGCGCAGTACTTCTCGATAGGGTTCTTCTGCAATTCGAAAAGGATGAGAACTCATGTTGTTTCCAGCATCGTGGACATAAAAAGTTCCTGTGTCTATAACAGAGCTGAAATCAAACCACCAACCTTTGTCGCCAGAAGCGGTTTCCGTTTGTCCTGTATTCCACACCGTTGGACTGGCAGAAAAAACTGTTGTATTTGAGCCTGCTCTTTTTAACTCCAAAGTTGCAGAAGGCGTGTAGGATTCAGCCGCGTTGAAACCAACTTGTGGATTGACTAAAACTGCCACTTTTTGTGCGTTTTTTTGATAGCCAAATTGATCGACGTGGATGTGGGTGGTTTGTCCATTGACACTGAGTCCTGCTCCGAAAAGCAATACGAAAAGTAGGTTGATATTTTTCATGCCGAAATCCTTTCATTTAATTAGTCGAAAGTTAGAGAATTTATTTGGGAATTGAAATTAATATGATTTTGAAAGATTTAGGCATCGAATGTCCGCATGTTTGCCACAAACACGTTGAAACACCCCAAAATAAACGAATCAAAGATAAACTGTTCATTATCTCGTTGGATGTATTTGTAAGAGAATTCGTCCAAATAATTCTGTAAATATTTTCCTGAAACTTGATGATGAATCCCATCCAGTATGCGCATAAGGTTTTGTAAAGGTTTTTTTTGCCAATTTTTACCAATAGATTTTTGATTTAGACCAAATTTTTCTCGTCTAATCAACACCTTTTCAAGATCCTCTAGTTCAATAACCTTTAAATGCATTACCTCTGTTCGGTATTGATGACGAACCCGATCCTTGTTCATCGCATATATAGAAATGACTTTTTCCTGACGTGTTAGGGTTTCCTGGTCCATAATGGTGATTACATCTTGTTCAAATACAGCAAATAAATCATCGTGATTCGACATTTTTTCACCCATCCGTCGCCTGATTTTGTGCATCATGTACCAAACAGGTTCATAGCGCTTTCGACCTAATTGTCTCTGAATCTCTTTGGCAGAGAATCCTTTTTTCGTCATTGTCATCAAGGCCATGGTATAGAACCACGATTGAAAACTAAGCTTGGTGCTTTCCATGATTGTCCCACTCTTGAGCGTGGTTCTGAACTTGCAATTTTTACATTGCCATTGTTCCTTTTTTTTCATCCAAAAATGATTCATTTTCGAACATCTTTTACAACAAACACCCTGACTTTCGCGAAAGTTTTTGACATACATTTTGCAACTTTTCTCGTCTGGAAATGTTTGAAAAAATAATTTTAACCTCATATTATTTCATGTTTAGACTACTTAATTTAAGAAAAAAGTTTGTTCGAATCATGATAAAGTGCGCTTTTTTTGGTGGTAAACATGCGGACACTTGGTTGAAGAATCAATTAAATATACCGTTGAATCAATCGGTCGTTAGTTTGTTGTAAGTCACTGAGGAAAATATTGTAATTTGTCTCCTAAAGTCCTCAACATGCGCTTATTACTTCTGATATTCTTTTTTGTCGCTTTTTTTACACAAAGCCAAACTTTCTCTAGGTTTTACTACGATAGCTTGAATTTGGTGCCCATGGGTATGTCGCCGACAAGCGATAATGGAGCAATTTTCACCGCTCAACAAACAGGAACGTCCAATCATACTTTTATAACGAAAGTCAATGAATTTGGCGAAGTAACTTGGTGTAAAAAACTGGGTTTATTAGGAAGTTTCACGACCGTATCTGGCGTAAAAGAAACGATGGACGGGAATTTTATTATTCCTTTAGCAACACTCACACCTATCATGAACTCTGGGGCGGTATTAGTAAAGTTTAATAGTATTGGTGATACGCTTTGGTCGCGAAGATATACAGACCAATTTTCATTCGTTGAATATTCAAAAGTAATTGAAACAAATGATTCTTGTTATGTCCTGTTTTGGAGTGGTAATGGAGGTAGTTCAATAAACGTAGTCAAAATTGATAAAGATGGGAATACCGTGTGGTCTCAAATTATTCATGGTGCAATAGTGAATACCAATTCAACTCGTGCATTGTTACAATCTGCCATTTCTTTGCCAGATAATTCCATCGTTATAAGCGGTTTATTATTGATTTGAATCCTTCATCAAATTCCAGAAGTTTCATATTAAAATTGGATGACTCAGGGAATATTCTGTGGTCCAATAGTTATTTAGGCACCAATACCTTTGAATCTTTATACACACACGAAAATGAATTCAGATCACTCTATCGAGGCACCTCTACTTCAGGTATTCGATTCTCAAAATTCGATAGCCTGGGCATGAATTATGAAACATTTTATGACCCACAATTTGCTAACATTGGCCCTTTTGAATCTCAAAACTTGAGTTGGTCAAACCAAGCAAACGATTCTGTGTATCACATCGTTTTTGACAATCCAACCGACACAGGCCGAATACTTACCATCGATGAAAACCTCAACATCCTTCAAGCCCAATTATCCGGTTTCACGAAGGAAAGTACCTCGCATCTTTTGGACAATGGGCGCCAATTTCAATTTGGTTCGCAGGTGGAAAATAATGTGCATCAACTCAGACTTGTTGCCTCAACAGCGAATAACAGCGCTTGTCTACAAACCAATTTGTCGGTCAATTTTGCGCCGTCCAGTACCTTGACTTCTAGCCCACTTGTTTTTCAAACAGCTGATTTAATTGAGCTGAACGCACAGATTACAATAAGCGATTACAATTTGTCCAGCTACGAAGATTGCCAAAGTCAATTGACTATTCCTGAACTTCCTGGTCAAGAATTCAAATTATTCCCAAATCCGAGTGCTGAATTTATACAGATAGAAACAAATTTTTCGGCTAACTACAGTCTAGCAATTTGCAACATGCAAGGACAAATAATACAAGAATATTCAAACCAATTGGGCCATCAAACTGTGAATGTTTCCGCTCTTTCCAACGGATTTTACAATGTAAAAATTCAGACCGAAAAAGGCGATATTCAGCACTTTAAAATTTGGGTTGCGCACTGAAAGGTATTCTGAGTTTTGTAACTTATTTCCCCTCTTTCTATTATTCTAGTGAAGCGCTTTTTTACTGGCGCAATAGCTAAAACATCGAATTTACTTCACTATGAATAATACAGTTTCCATATTGTTGCTCATTGCTGGGCTCCTTATAATCAGCAGTATAAAGGCACAGACTTCGGCTCCAACTTTGTCTTTCGGACTGGACAGAGTGCTTTTTGGTAATTCTCCATTGGACGCCGATTTGCTCGCTTCCATAATCGCTGACCGACAAGACGATCTCAAAAAACGGATAGTGGAAAAAGAAATTCTTTCGCCCATGTTTGCCGGTTCGGCTTTCGTCACCCAAAACTATGTCTATTCGCTCATTAAAAATTTGATGAATGAAAAAGACAAAAATATCCTCAAAAAAGAAGTGATGGAATTGACCTCCAATTATGCCTTGGTGTATACGCTTTCGGAAATGTATTTGCAGCTCAGTTGGGACGAAATTCAAAAAGGAACCTACCTCGATTCCATCCATGCTTTTCCGATGAAAAAAGGAGAGGAATACACTTTGAATACTTCGGCTGTAGCTCCTTTCGATAAATATGAATTCACCAAACAAAAATTGGCGCTTTCGGACAGTTTGTATTTCACGATAAATGTTCCCGGTTTAGAGGCGAAAACTTCCGTTTCAAAACGTATTTCTTTCAACGCTTTGCTGCTCGACATGATATTCCAAGCTGTTCGTTCCCATCCAACTTTTCTTGAAAAAGGTTTCAGCAACCGACCCATGTATTTTTCCATTGATCAATACCGAGAAACCAGCTTTTACCATCATTTGAATTCCACTTCTCTCAAAGAAAAAATGTATGCCGACGTGAAAAATTTTATTGATGCTGTGGGGAGTTCGCATGACATTTTCGAAGATTTGATCGCTTATTTGAATGAAAACGAAGAAGCAGAAGCATCTAATAATCAATCGGTTGAAATTTCCACAGATTCTGTTTCCGTTTCCCAAGCTACTTTGAGCACAAACACGACCAAACAATCTGAAAAATCATTGCTTGTGTCTGTGGATTCCGTTAAAAACGAGCTGAAAAATTTGCGTTTGAAAAGTCTCGCCAAAGACGATGATGTCAAGGAAATGTTGGAAGATTATTACTTCCTCCTCTACTCCATTCAAGCCAACATACTGCCTAGCGAAGCGAAGGAAGCCCATCGAAAAATCAACGAGTATTTTTTGCCGAAATTGTCCGTGTTCAACATGCAACAGGAAGGAAAATTGGACGGCGTGATCCGAAGCAGCGATGCCTTGAGCCAAGCCTTAAAAACAAGTTTCCAAGAACCAATTTTGGAGGCTTTGTCCAACAAACACAATTGTCGTCAAATGCAAAATCTGTTGACGGAGAAAAAGGAAATCATTCATCTTTACCTCGAATTTTTTAGTCGATTGGATGAACTAGATAGAACCGAAACTTACTATTATTTATTGAAAAATTTGACCAATTGCGGTGACCAAATGAGCAACCAAAGCGGCGCAAAGGCAATGAATCTTTTGCTACAATCCATCGACAAATACACCAGTTTCGAATTGGAGCAAGACCGCATTTCCGTTGATGTGGAAAGTATCATTTTGGCCCTGTTTGACCACTACGGAAGTCGCGAAAAAAATCCTTTTCATTTGCACATGACCATTGGAGCGAACAATTCCTTTTTGCTCAAAAATGCCATCAATGAAACGGGTCGTTCTGAAGAGAACAATTTCACCTATTTGTCTGAAAAATTAGGCTTTCGGGTCAACCTCATCAATTGGCAAATGCGAAGTTCGTATGGTTTGGGCGAACTAAAACCACACAATAACTGGCTGGGTTTGCGTAAAAACACCACCACTGCTTTAGGTTCCTATCCCATGGAACCAGCGGTGAGCAATTTGCACGTTTTGGTTTACGGTTCAGGTTTTATCAGTCAATTGGTGCATTTGACCAACTCCAAATTTCAAACGCGAAGTTTCATGGGAACAGGTTTGGGTGTCACTTTTTTCAATAATTTATCGGTGAACACCAGTTTGCTCTTCCCCATTCAGGCTAACAACCGATTGGACATGAACCGACCATCCTTGAATGTTGGCTTCGATGTTTACTTTACCCAATACATCGCCGCGATGAACAAGAAACGCAATGAAACTAAACTAGCCAAAATCGACATGGAGAAATACAAAATCGACATGGATTACCGGACAAAGCAGTTGGAGATGGAGATGAGGGGGAGGGAAATATTATAATGCTGTTCTTTCCAAGAACTCCTTTATTTTGGCAATTGACTATAATTGTTGGAACATTCGTTCAAATTGCACCTAACTTTTATACATTTTTAAAAATCGTTTGGGCTAAGCATTTTATTCGATACAGTCCAAAAAGTTCCAGTGATAATTCGTGTCAAACTCATTGAACAAGAGCATAAATATAGTTTTGCGATCCAAACTATTAAAAAAAATAATTTTTATGATTGACTTTTTTTTAGTTTCTTTAATCAAACTTAAAAACAATGAATATGAAGAAAATTTACTTATTAGGCATTTCGATGCTATCAATCGCTTTTAGCGGAACGAGTCAAATTACTGATCCTAGCTTCGAAACAGGACCCACAGGAACAGCTTGGACTCAAACTTCAACAAATTTCGGTTCACCATTGTGTGATGCAGCGTCATGTGGTACTTGTGCCGGACCATGTGTTCCTAATACAGGAAATTGGTACGCTTGGTTTGGAGGTGCCGGAGGTGCAATGGAGATTGGTTCAATGGAACAAGCTGCCATGGTTCCGGTTGGAACAACAGCTACACTAAATATGATGGTAAAAATTGCTGGAGCAGGTGTAGGCGAACCAACTGACGGAATGGTTGTTAGTGTTGATGGAGTGCCTGTGGGTGCTATAACATCAGCAGATAGTTCAACTTACACAAACTACACCATGTTTTCTGTTCCTATCAATGCCGCTGCAAATGGAATGTCTCATACTTTCAATATTCAAGGTGGACAATCAGTAGCTTCAGCTGGAAATTTTAATCTTTTGGTGGATGATGTAACCTTAACAGTGAATGGTGTAACAGTTGGATTATTTGAATTCGAAACTGGTGACAATGAAGTTATTATTTTCCCGAATCCGGCGAAAGACATTATCAATCTACAATTTAGAAATGTATCTGGGGATGTAGATGTACTAGTTGTTGATTTAGCTGGGAAAGTTGTTTCAAACCAAAAGATTTCTGCGGCATACGCAACTTCTTATGCTTTAAATACTTCGGATTTGAACAATGGTAGTTATATCATGACTGTAACACAAGACGGAAATGTTTTGCGCACAGAAAATATTGTGATTAACAAATAATCGATTTTTAAAAAAATCGTTAATCCGATATACGGATTGATGTTGAATAACGCAAAGTGTTTTGCGGGCATTTCGAGACCAGTTTCGGTCATTGATTTTAATTGTTTATTAAAATCAATGACCGATTTGTGTAGATAATCGCAAACCTTGGCGATGTTTTTTCATCTAGTGAAGATTGATATAATTCAAATCCCAATTTTCCGAGACGACAATCAAGAATGCCGTATCACCTAACATTGCTGACCGAAAATACGTTTGCCAAGAAATGGATTTGATTTTTTTCTTCCGCTCATCGTTCCATACAATACCCGATTTTTATCAATTCGTTTTAAGTGTGGAATAACTTTTTAATTCAACGGATGGTCTCTTCGTAATAGACAATGGTTCTAAAATGTTCCTACAACTCCACCAACCCAAACCCATTCGAATACCGCTTAACCGCTTCTTCCAACTGATTTATGTTGTAAGGGAACCAGTCTTTGTCGCCAAGCTTTTTTAGGGTGAGTTTTTCACGAAGGGAAAGACTGCCATCGACCATGAGACCGAATACCAACATTTTGGCAATCAATAAGTTTTGGACCTCGTCATCGGAAAAAAGTTCTTCCAATTTGATTTCTTTTTTGTTTTCCATATGCAGGTTGGGAACTCTTTTGATGACTTCTTTCATGTAGGCGTACAAAGCAAAATTGTAGGAGCGTTTTTGTTGGGCGATAAAATGAAAAAGCGGTGCAATTTTGTGTTCAATTGATTTTAAATCTTCATCCGTAATTTCTTCCAGAAAATCTTCCGTTGCGCCAGAAGCCATCAGACGCATTTTGGTTTCTTTGATAACTTGATGGCTCGCCCAAGCGTTCCAAAATGCGAAAATGGGAATGCCCGCCAAGTCGGTAACAATGCGCAAAGCATAGCGTCCCAGAAAACGTTTGACCAATAATTTTACAACTATATTGGACAAAGTAGCTTTCAGTTTAGCTAAAATGAAAAGCGAATAATAGGAAAATTTCGATAATCCGATATACGGATCGATGTTGAATAACGCCAAGTGTCTGGCGGGCATTTCGAGACCAGCTTCGGTCAATAATTCTATTTGTTCATTAAAATCGCTGACTGATTTGTTGGGATAATCGCACACCTTGGCGATGTTTTTCACCGCGCGAAGATTGATATAATTCAAAGCCCAAATTTCTGGAAAGAGCATCAAAATTCCGAAAATGGTGTAGTACACTTCAAATTCGATGTGCGTTCCAAATAAGTCAAACTTCTGAATACCAAATAAATTCGGCCAAATGTGCATGGGAAGAACGACAATTAACACAGCCAAAGCACCTATCATTGCTGACCAAAAAACGGTTTGCCAAGAAATGGATTTGATCTTTTTCTTTTGTTCGTCGCTTAGCACGTAGGCGTTTTTCACCTCCGTTTTCGCACTTTTGGCAGCGCCTTCTATGTATCTAAAACCCAGTTTCTGAACGATTCCTTTTCCCATATTTTCATCAATAATCGGTGCAAAAGTAAAGTTTCTTTCCAATTTCTGATTTCATGACATTACTCATATTAATTTATTTCACCTTTTACTAATTTTATCTCAGGTAATTTACTTCACCTTAAATGATGGACAACAAGATGGACAACACCGACTACACGGTCATCAAATCCACTGGCAACAAAGTGAATTTTGACTTGGAAAAACTGCGTATTTCTTTAGAAAAGTCGCACGCATCCAAAGAGGTTGTCGCGGAAATTCTCAACGCCATCATTGCTAAATATTACGATGGCATTAGCACCAAAGAGATTTATCAAAAAGCCTTTCGCATGCTTCGTCAGAGAGACAGACATACCGCCGGAAGATACAAATTGAAAAAGGCTATAATCGAATTGGGACCAACGGGGTACCCGTTTGAAAAATATGTGGCTGAATTGTTTCGGATAAAAGGATATGAAACGGAAGTGGGTAAAATCATAGCTGGACGCTGTGTCTTCCACGAAGTGGATGTTGTGGCCTTAAAACCCCACGAAAAAATAATTGTAGAATGTAAATTTCACAGCGACCCCAACCGTAATTCGGATGTAAAAGTTCCGATGTACATAAAATCAAGATTTGAGGACATCGCCGAAGAATATGCCCAAACGAGTCAAAGTAAAAAGCAAAAATTGGAAGGTTTTATCTACACGAATACGCGATTTACTAAAGACGCCATTCAATACGCGCTTTGTCAATCCATGAATTTAGTATCTTGGGATTTCCCAAAAAACAATTCCCTTCGAGAGCAAATTGACGCTTCGGGACTTTATCCTGTTACTTGTCTCACACAGCTGAGCTTGGCAGAAAAACAAAAATTATTGGAAATGGATGTCGTCCTCACGAAAGATTTGTGCACGTCTGCTCATCTTCTTCAAAAGATTGGCATCCGAACCTCTAAACGCTATAATTCTATACTCGACGAAGCGAACGCTTTGTGCAATACATAAACGTATGAAAGAATCAGTCAGAATTCATTTTTTAGGTGCTTCGGGCACGGTAACAGGTTCAAAATATCTCTTGGAATTAGGACCAAAAAAAATATTAATCGATTGTGGTTTGTTCCAAGGTTTGAAAAAATTGAGGGAGTTGAACTGGAGCTTTTTGCCACTAAAAGCTAATGAAATTGACGCTGTGTTGCTCACACATGGACATCTGGATCATGTTGGCTTTTTACCGCGATTGGTCGCCATGGGCTATTCTGGTCCTATTTATGCGACCGAACCCAGTCTTGCTATTGCCCGAACGATTCTTTTGGACAGTGCGAAAATTCAGGAAGAAGAAGCCAAACAAGCCAACGAGGAAGGTTACAGCAAACACAGTCCAGCGGAACCCCTTTACACGGTAGACGAAACTGAAAAATCCTTTGGCTATATGACTCCTCTACCCGAAGGCGAATGGATTCCATTATTCGACGAAATTGAAGTACGTTTTCAATACGTTTCGCATATCATTGGTGCCTGTTATATCGAATTGAATTATCAAGGCAAACGCTACGTTTTTTCTGGTGATGTTGGTCGACCGAAAGATGTTTTACTTTACGGTCCAAAAAAACCAGACCGCGCGGACGTACTTTTATTGGAATCGACTTATGGTGACCGTTTGCATCCCGAGGAAAATACTATGGAAAGATTGGCCGAAATTATAGAAGAAACGGTAGCGAAAGGTGGTTCACTCTTCATTCCAAGTTTTGCAGTTGAACGAACACAAAGCTTGATGTTCATGCTATGGAAACTCAAAGAGATGAAATTGATTCCAGACATTCCGATGATAATGGATAGCCCAATGGGCGACAAAGTCTTGGATGTCTTTAAAAACAATGCCGATTGGCATGAAAAAACCGGAGCAGAATTTCAAGAAATTTTAAGTGCATTTCGCATCGTGAAACAATACAAAGAAACCTGGGAAATCATTGATGACCCCAATCCAAAAATTGTGATTGCTGGGAGTGGAATGGTAACCGGCGGAAGAATACTGACCTATTTGGAACATTATATCGATAAACCCGAAACTTCGGTATTACTCGTTGGTTTTCAGGCAGAAGGAACAAGAGGTCGCGCATTGAAAGAAGGATATGCAGAAATTAAATTCAGAGGCAAATTTTTCCCTGTAAAAGCGACCATTTATTCTATCGAAAGTATGAGTTCACATGCCGACCAAGCCGAATTACTGAATTGGATAAGTGAAATAAAAACGGCTCCTGAACATGTGTTTTTGATACATGGTGAAGAACAAGCACGTGATACCTTTCGCTTAAAATTAAAAGACGCCAGAGCTTGGGATGCTGTTTTACCTGAACTGTATCAGATAATTGACCTTTAACGAGAGAATTGCTCTTCTTTGTTCTGTTCTATCTCTGCAGGAAGACAATTCTCCAAATAAATAGCCAATCTCGACTTGATCTCTTCGACGTTTAATTGATAGTTGTCTAAAGCCCCATACTGCGAATTCAAAGTTTCACAATTGAAAAATTCAAGGCAATCGTAATTCATCATTGGAAAAAGACTAAAAACCTCATTTTTAAAAGCTAAATAATAAAAAACAGGTTCAGAAAAATGAGGAGATTGCAAAACAGAATAGTCGCCATTTTTGTAGATTTCAGTAATCAAAAGATAATCTCTTCCTTTGGGACTTTTATAGCGGTGCAATTCAAACAATTCATTTTCATGAATGTAACGAATGAAATCAATTTTCTTGGCATTGTACTCAATTTTCCTATTGGATCCGCCTTCAATTACTTTGATTTCTGAATGGTTTTCATTGTATTCGAAGGTGAAATCGTCCCAAAGCATGATTTGGGTTTGTGAACTATCGGTGAATTTAATTTCCACGTAACCGATATCCAATTTCTCCAACCTATCTGGCTGAGCATGAACTAATTTACCCAATAGCAGTATAACAAGAAGGAGAGAGAATTTCATATTGCGAAATTAAAAATAACAATCGCTTGTGTAATCAGAAAAGAAAAAAGTTAACAACAGTGTTTTGAAGAAATGCTATTGCGCCACCTTAACAAAGGTCTGAGGACTTTGTGCTGTAAAGTATCCCAATGCATTATTGCTCCAATTGCTCACTGGATTTGCTGGAGCACCTGAATTTCCGCTGGTGTTTTGCTCAAATGAGAAATAATACTTGTAAACATCTTCATCAATTCCCCACATGTTGTAAACGACAGTATCGCCTAATTTCGGTGACCAATTTCCAAAGAAAGGCTGCTGATTTAACTTTCCATCTGCGAAATCATCGTTTGAAATGATGAATCCTGAATTATCTTCTGGACTAGAGGCATTATAGAAATAAAACAAATAGGAGTTTTTAACTCCAGCAGGATCTAAAAATTTTGGAATGATAATAAACCCTGTATCCCCGAAGAAATTAGAGGGTAAAAAATCCAAATCTGTCAGCGTAACTAGTCCTGGAATAGTCGAAGTTGATTCAAAAGTCTTGCCTTCTGAAGTCACTGTAAAAGTGTAAGATCGACCATTAATGGCTGGAAAATTGGTCGTTTTGTACTCGCCATTACCCATGTCCACGAGCGTTTCTGTATTGCCTAAATTATCCGTTAGAACAACTGTTGCCCCAACAACGCCAGGGAAAACATTGGCTTGATCAAAGGCTACAGATTTGGTGATGAGCAAAGTATGAACAGAATCCCCAGCATTTACTTCGCCTTTCAAAACAAACTGAGGTTCGCTGTCTTTCAATTCCAAATCAATGACTTTTCTACATGAAAAAAGACCAATGCTGCATAAAAAACCGACAAATAATATCTTTTTCATAGTTTAAAATTTAAAGTTGTAAGTGACCGTTGGAACGATTCGGAAAAGTGTTGTTTGAACAACCTCCGTTTTCGTTGGATCCGTTTCACTTTGTTGAAATTCAATCAAATATGCATTTCTTCGTGCATAAGCGTTGTAGATGGATAAACTCCAACTGCTTTCGTATTTTTTGTGTTTCGTGACATTGTATGTAAGCGCTAAATCCAAACGATGATAGTCTGGCATACGGTCCCCGTTTCTGCTGCTGTAAACGAAAACTACATCTCCATCTACTTCGTATTTT
>JBGSIB010000059.1:0-136171 GCA_041751955.1 Crocinitomicaceae bacterium | reverse complement strand
GATCATTCCAAATGTGACATCGTTATCGAAAAGAAAAAACCTATCATTCGTTATAATGATGAAGTTTTGGAAGGAATTGATGCTGTTATTCCGAGAATAGGCGCTTCTGTGACCTTTTTTGGAACTGCAGTAGTTCGCCAATTTGAAATGATGCATGTTTTTTCTGCCGTAGAATCGCAAGCTTTGGTTCGTTCAAGAGATAAATTGAGAAGTTTACAAGTGCTTTCTCGCGCTGGATTAGGTATGCCAAAAACGGTTTTCTCCAATTATTCAAAACACACCACAAGCATTTTAAAAGAAGTTGGTGGAGCGCCTTGCGTGATTAAACTTTTAGAAGGAACCCAAGGTTTAGGAGTAGTATTGGCCAGCAATGAAAACGCAGCCATTTCAGTTATTGAAGCCTTTAACGGTTTGCAAGCTCGGGTAATCATTCAAGAGTTCATCAAAGAAGCCAAAGGAGCCGATATTCGCGCTTTCGTTGTTGATGGTGTAGTTGTTGGTGCGATGAAAAGACAAGGGAAACCAGGCGAGTTTAGAAGCAATCTTCATCGAGGTGGTTCAGCAGAAATAATCGAACTTTCGGATGAAGAAGAAAATGCAGCTTTGAAAGCAGCGCGTGTCATGGGATTGGGTGTTGCTGGTGTGGACATGTTACAAAGTGCACGTGGACCACTTATATTAGAAGTGAATTCTTCTCCAGGATTGGAAGGAATTGAAGCTGCAACAGGAAAGGACATTGCGAAAAGCATCATCAAATACGTTGAAAGAAACGCCTAAGCTTGGTTTATTAACATACCGAGCAGTAAAAGAAATCCACAATTCAATCATTTGCCCTCATGTGTATGCGAATGAAATCTTATTTTTGTTGTCTCAAATAGAAAAGTAGAAATGAAAGCACTTTATCTGAAGGAAATCAGAAGTTTTTTAAGTTCCATCATTGGGTATATTTTCATTCTTATTTACCTTATAGCGGCGGGACTTTTTCATTGGATTATTCCAGGAACCACCAATCTATTAGAAGGAACTGAAGCCGATTTGATTCCTTTTTTCAACTTATCGCCTGTAATTTTCTTGATTCTCATTCCAGCGATAACCATGCGTTCTATTGCAGAAGAAAGAAGAACGGGAACTATAGAATTACTTTTTACCCGCCCTTTAAGTGATTTACAGATTTTATTGGCAAAATACTTTGCAGGAGTTACACTCGTGATTATTTCATTACTACCGACACTCATCTATTTCTTCACGATGTATCAATTGGGAAATCCTGTCGGAACAATAGATTCAGGAGCAACTTTGACATCTTACTTGGGTTTAATTTTACTGGGTTCTGTTTTCGTAGCCATCGGTTTATTTGCCTCTTCAATAACCAGTAGTCAAATCGTAGCCTTTATACTGGCTATGTTCATGTGTTGGCTCATTTATGATGGGTTTTCGCAATTGGGTTCCTTTAAGTTGTTTGGAAGTCTAGACACCATTATTCAATACATCGGTATCGCTTATCATTACGACGGAATTAAAAAAGGTGTAATCGATATCAGGGACATTTTCTACTTCCTGTCTGTTATTTCATTGTTCATATTTGCAGCGTTAACTGTGATTAAATCTTTAAAGAAATAAGCATGGATAAGAATCAAAATAAATTCAAAGGAATTTTCAATTGGTCCTTTTTTGTCATCGTCATTGCGGCAGTAGTGTTGTTGAATGTTATTTTCTCCTTCCTTAGTTTCCGAATTGACGCCACAAAAGATAAACGCTTCTCACTTTCGCAAGGTACAGTTGATTATTTACAGGACGAAAAGAAGATGGAGAATCGACTTTTGCTTAAAATCTATTTGGACGGGAATCTTCCAGCTAATCTTCAATATTTTAGAGATGCCGTTGAAGACAAACTCAAAGAATTCAAACAATACACGGGTAAAAGAATTGAATACGAATTCATTGATCCAAATGCGGGTACGGAAGGCGAAAATCAAGAGTTACACGAATCTCTTTACGCCAAAGGGAAAGGCATCATTCCGATGGACATCATGTTTACCAAAGATGGTCAGCAAAGTCAAATGTTAGTTTGGCCCGGTGCTATTATGGAATATCAAGGTTCTACCGTAAATGTCGTTCAGTTTTTACCAGGAACTCCACCAGGAAAACCCTATCCACTTGATGGAATGGGTGAAATTATACAGAATTCCTTGAACAATTTGGAGTACATTTTGATGACTTCCATTCGTCGTGCGGTTGAAGACAAAAAACCAATTATCGGTTTCTTGCAAGGACAAGGTGAATTGACTTATGCTGAAACACAAAGAGCAAGGGCCTTAATTTCACCTTATTATGTTTTGCGCGATGTTGCTATAAATGACACTTTATCTGCACTAAATGATTTGGATGGACTCATTATCGCTCGACCGACACAACGGTTCAGTCCTAAAGATTTGTATGTAATCGACCAATTCGTGATGCGAGGTGGAAAATTAATGTGCTTCTTGGATGGATTGAAGTTACCGCTAGATTCACTCAATTCTTCATGTGTTTCTCACACGGAAAGATATTCTACTGGTTTGGAGAAAGTATTGTTCGACTACGGATTGAAATTAAATGAAAATTATGTTATCGATGTTCGATGCGCCCCAAAATTGATTCCTACAGCAAAACAGGCATTGATTCCATGGTATTACCACGTTTTAGCCACGCCCACAAGTCATCCGATATCAAGAAATCTAGAGCCTGTTTCCTTAGAATATACAAACGAAATTCAATTTATACCGCAAAACAAAGTAGCGCTCTCTCCTATTCTAACTTCTTCCATGAATAGTTCTCGAACAGGATTGGCGCCAATGGTGAGTTATGCGATGCCATTGAACTATGGAAAGAATCCGAAATTAACACCTGATCCAACATTGGAAGCCAATAAAATTTGTTTGGCTGGCGTTGCCGAAGGTTTCTTTCAATCGCATTATAAAAACCGTATAGTGGATGAGTTTGCCAATAATCCTTTGGCAAAATATACTGCAGAAAGTACAAAAGAAGGAAAGGTTTTGTTAGTAGGTAACGGTCGCTTTATTCAAAATGAATACGATTCAGTAGTTAGTCCAATGGGTGTAAAATATCGCCCAAAACAATACAACGACTTACGATTCAATCCAAAATTATTGGAGTTAGGTGTTCAAATATTCTATGGAAACCAAGAATTTTTCCAAAACTCTGTTGATTATATGATGGGCGATAATTCTGTTTTGGATATACGTTCTCGTCAAATAGATATTCACCAAATAGATCAAGCAAAAGTGACTGAATCTGCTGGCTTTTATAAGTGGTTCAACATGCTTTTACCTTGTCTAATCATCGTTTTATTGGCTGTATTGTTCTTCTATTTGCGAAGAAGAAAGTATGCGGCAAACTAAAAGAATTATATGAAGAAGAAATTAATCATTTTAGGGGTTTCCCTTGTTGCAATAATTGCCCTTGTTTATCTGGTAATAAATCTCAATGCTAAAAAAGGAAATTCCACCGAATTATTCGGATTTAACATTGAAGATACAGCCTCTGTAGATCGTATAGTGATAAAAGACCAACAACTGAACGTTGTAGAAGTTATTCGTGGAGAAAATGGCTGGACCTTAAAAGATGGTGGATGCATCATTCCTGAAAACATCAACAATGCCCTATACGTCATGAAAAATATTGAATTCAAGGGGTATGTTGCGGAAGCATCTAGAAAACTGCACATTAAACTTTTGGCTACTTCAGCAAAAACGGTTGACATATATCAAGATGGAGATTTAGTTAAAACGTGGTATATCGGAACCTCAACTCCAGATCATTACGGACAAGTTATGCTCCTTGAATCTGTTAAAGATGGCAAAAGTGATTTGCCCGTTCTGATGAAAGTAAAAGGTGTAAACGGTATAGTTGAACCCAATTTTTCTTCCGATAAGCTAAGATGGGGTTGCACCAATTTGATCAACTTGGATACAAGGGAAATCAAAAGTGTAGAAGTCAAAAACTATGAAGACCCAGGTCGTTCATTTACTGTTTCACATGATCATTTTAAATTCAAAATTACCCAAGCAGGCAATCCTGTTCCAATCAAAGACACTATGGCAGTTTTGCGTTACATGAGCGCCTATAAAAAGGTAAATTATGAGATGGCGAATTATGTCTTGAACGATAAACAAATCGATAGTTTGAAAAAATCAACTCCGTTTGCAACATTGAAAGTTACACAAACGAATGGCAAATATACTTTTCTGAAAATGCATCGTTTACTGGGTGCTGAGGATATTGACGCAGAATTTGGAGAAGT
Source organism: Crocinitomicaceae bacterium (assembly GCA_041751955.1). GTDB lineage: Bacteria > Bacteroidota > Bacteroidia > Flavobacteriales_D > Crocinitomicaceae > UBA2040. Next base: position 131,868 of record JBGSIB010000059.1, on the reverse strand, counting down.
TATCAATCATGATGTAAATAGTTTTTGGTGCGTTTTGCAAAATGGTTCCGTGGTGAAATGTCAATACTTCGTTTTTGATCCTTTGATTCGAGGCGACATCCATTTTGCATTTGATCAAAGTCTGTTCAAAAAACGTCCAACGACTGTCGAGTAACCGTTGATAATTTGTTAACAAATTGTCGTATTCGTTGTGTAATCTATGACCCACAAACAGTATAATCTGCTTATATTTGCTAGTCAAATTTTAGCATTAAAGAATCGATGAATTTTATCACCTCAAGCACCTCATTACTAAGACATTTACAAAGTATTTCTGGGGCATTAAGTACAAGTAATAACCTTCCTATTTTGGATAATTTTCTATTCGAAATCAGTGATGGTAAATTGACTGTTTCTGCTTCTGATCTTGAAAATACGATGAAAACGGATTTAGAGGTAGAGGCAAATGATTCAGGAAGAATTGCCATTCCCGCTAAGTTATTAATGGATGTTCTTAAAAGTTTACCAGACCAACCTTTGACTTTCCTTGTCGATTTGAAAAATTTCGGGATTGAAATTGTTTACGACAACGGTAAATCAAAAATGGTAGGATTCAATGCGGAAGATTTTCCGAGAACACCAGAAATCGAAGACAAGAAAACATTGCGTGTTTCAGGAGAAATAGTTTCCAACGGGATCAACAAAACATTATTCGCAACAGGAAATGATGATCTTCGCCCTGTGATGAGCGGTGTTTTTTGTCAATTTACACCGGAAGACATTATTTTCGTCGCAACTGACGCCCACAAATTGGTGCGTTACAGAAGAACAGATTCAACAGCTGAATCAGGCTCAAGTTTCGTTTTACCAAAGAAAGCTTTGAATTTATTGAAGTCAAATTTGACAGGCGAAGAAGAGGTGATGTTGGAATACAACGACCGCAACGCAAAATTTATTTTCAATGATATCGAGTTGGTTTGCAGATTGATAGATGGGAAATATCCAAACTATGAAGCCGTAATTCCAAAAGAGAATCCAAACGTATTAATCATTGATAGAAGCCAGTTTTTGAGTTCTATTAAACGCGTTTCTATATTTGCCAATAAAACGACCCACCAAATCAAATTGAAATTGGCAGGAGCTGAATTGTCTCTTTTTGCTGAAGATTTAGATTTTTCAAACGAAGCAAGTGAAAGATTGACCTGTAATTACGACGGTGAGGATATGGAGATTGGTTTCAATTCGCGTTTCTTGATGGAAATGCTGAGTAACTTGGAATCCGCTGAAGTGAAATTAGAAATGTCAGAACCAAGTCGTGCGGGGATTTTAACACCACATGAAAACAAGAATGAAGCAGAAGAAATATTGATGCTTGTCATGCCAGTCATGCTGAACAGATAGAAATTAATTAAACCAATACAATCGGGCAGTCTTTTTGAGATTGCCCTTTTTCTTTTCAGTATTTTAAGTTCCTTTTCACATAAGCAAAGCTATTGTTATCTTTGCACTCCAATTAACGATATGAGTAACGCGGAAGCCATAGAAAAAAGAAGAACATTCGGTATTATTTCTCACCCCGATGCAGGAAAAACAACCCTTACAGAGAAACTACTTCTCTTTGGAGGGGCGATTCAGACTGCGGGTGCCGTAAAGAACAATAAGATCAAGAAGACCGCAACCTCGGATTTCATGGAAATTGAAAAACAAAGAGGGATTTCCGTGGCAACTTCTGTCATGGCTTTTGAATATAAAGGCAAGCAAATCAATATCTTAGACACACCTGGTCATAAGGATTTTGCTGAAGACACGTATCGAACTTTAACAGCCGTGGATAGCGTTATTTTGGTTGTTGATGCTGCTTCAGGTGTTGAGGAACAAACGAAAAAATTAATGGAAGTGTGCCGTATGCGCAAAACTCCCGTGATTATTTTTGTGAATAAAATGGACCGAGAAGCCAAATATACCTTTGATTTGCTAGATGAATTGGAAGAACATTTGGATATTAAAACACGTCCGCTTACTTGGCCAATTGGCATGGGTGACCGATTCAAAGGAGTTTTTAATCTATTTGATAACACCATAAATTTATTTCTAGCTAGCAAAACAAAAATTGCTGAAGATATTGTTTCACTTACGGATATCAACGACCCTAAATTAGATGAATTGGTCGGTGAAGCTCCAGCTAATGAATTGCGCGAAGTAGTTGAAATCATTGAAGGAGTTTACGAACCATTTTCAAGAGATGCTTATTTGGCGGGTGACATTGCTCCTGTTTTCTTTGGTTCCGCTGTCAATAATTTTGGTGTGAAAGAATTACTCGATACTTTTTGCGAAATTTCGCCTTCACCTAGAGGACGTGATACAGATTTGAGATTCGTAGAACCCAGTGACAATAAGTTCTCCGGATTTGTTTTTAAAATCCACGCCAATTTAGATCCTAAACATAGAGATAGAATTGCTTTTTTAAGAATCGTTTCAGGAAAATTTGAACGAAACAAATTCTACAATCATGTTCGTTTGGACAAAAAACTCAAATTCCCCAATCCTACTTCATTCATGGCGCAAGATAAAAGCGTGATTGAAGAAGCTTTTCCAGGAGACGTAATTGGTTTATACGACACTGGAAATTTTAAAATCGGTGATACTATGAACGAAGGCGAGAACTTTTTCTTCAAAGGAATTCCGAGTTTTTCGCCTGAAATTTTCATGGAACTAGAAAATTTAGATCCCTTGAAATCCAAACAATTAGACAAAGGAATTCGCCAATTAATGGATGAAGGATTGGCACAGCTTTTTATTCAACAACCAGGAAACAGAAAGATTGTAGGAACAGTAGGTCAACTTCAATTCGAAGTAATCGCATATCGTTTATTGAATGAATATGGCGCCAACTGTCGATTTGTGCCTAGGTCTTATTCTAAAGCTTGTTGGGTAACTTCGGAGAATCCTGAACAATTGAATTCTTTCATGCGGGCCAAATCAAATGCATTGGCAAAAGATAAAGATGATAATTTGGTATTCTTGGCAGAAACTCCATTCCTACTAACCATGGCAGAACAAGATTATCCAGATTTGACTTTCCACAAAACATCAGCTTTCAAATTGGATAAGGCATTCAATTAATGAATGGACCTGCAAGGAATGAGTCTTTCATTCGAACAATATTTTTTCCGTATTTATCTTGTTGTGACTGGCTTTATAACAATTGTTAACTTACTGTAATACAAGTTATTGAAAAAAATAATTTATCTAAATAATCCTATGAATAAATGAAGATGGAATAAACACTAGTTCCATTTTTTTATATTTTTACAAACTAAAATAAAAAATATGAGACTTACATTTAGAAATGTATCGATTCTATTTCTGACTATTTTTTTAAGCACGTCATGTGTGGTCAGTAAGAAGAAATACACGGCACTTCAATCAGATTTGGAAACGGCTAAAAAAGAGAAAGAAGAACTTCAAAGTGAGGTCTTCGCTTGTGAAAAAACAAGGTCAGCTTTAAGTTCTGAAAACTTAAATCTTGCAAGTAGTATCATTAGTAAGAATGATTTTATTGAAGATCTAAAAGGTCAATTAAAGGATTGTAAAGAAATCCGTGATAAGCAGTTAACGGCTGTTGGAGATTTAACAGTTCTAACTCAAGCCGCGAATGACAATATCAAAGAATCTTTGGCTCAACTTGAGAGAAAAGACAAATACATTCATTTGTTGCAAGAAGCCAAATCAAAAGCAGATTCCTTAAATCTGGCTCTTGCTATTAATCTTAAAGGAGTTTTGAAAGAAGGTTTGGACGACAAGGATGTGGAGATAAAAGTTGACAAAACCGTTGTTTTTGTGAATCTATCTGATAACGTATTGTTCAAAAAAGGAAGCGCTGATCTTTCACCAAAAGCAAACGAAGTTTTGGCTAAAATTGCTTTAATCATTGAATCTCGTCCAGATTTGGAGGTAATGGTTGAAGGTTATACCGATTCAGATCCATTTAAAAATGCGTGTAATCAAGATAATTGGGATTTGAGTGTACGTCGTTCTACAGCTGTTGTTAGAATGTTGCAATCCCAATTTAAAATCAACCCAAATCGATTGATTGCGGCAGGTCGTGGAGAGTATAACGCTCTAAAACCCAATGATACCGATGCAAATAAATCGGCAAATAGAAGAACGCGAATTATTATTCTTCCAAAATTAAATGAGTTCTACGACTTGTTGGATCCAAAAAACGCTCCTCAATAAGCGTTAAGCAAAAGGAATAAATTAAAAAGGCTGTTTCAATCCATTTGAAACAGCTTTTTTTTTGGACAAACTTTTGGTGATGAAATTGAAAAAACTAACAATTAAAGTTCTTTCAATATAGCAAGACTATCGAAAGTATTTCCCGACTTCAAATCCATGATTTTGTGATCAATACCATTAGTTAAAACGAGAATTTTCGCTGAAATAATGTGTTTGTATTCGGCAGCTTGATGAAAAGTATTGTTGTTTATTGAAATGCCAGGAGCTTTGCATTCGACAATAATATTCGGCTCTGTATTTTCATCCATCACCACAATATCCACTCGGCGATTCATGTTGTTGTACTTCAAAGAATATTCAGAAGCGATTTTTCCGATGGAAATATTTAATTCATTTACAAAAAAAGAAATGATGTGCTGTCTCACCCATTCTTCGGGTGTAAGAACCAATTTTTTACGCCGAATTGGGCAAAGCACAAAAATCTGACCGTTCTTTCTGGAAAGATTGAGTTGAGCCTGCGGCAGATTTAAAGGAATCATTTTAGAATTTAGAACTGAGCATAATCAGTTCTATATCTTGGTATTTCAAATCAAAAACCTGACCAAGAACTTGTGAAGTGAGAATACCGTTGTAGATATAAACTCCTGCTCTGAATCCATGGTCATTGATAATCATATCCTTGCATCCACCTGTATTTCCCATTTCTAACAAAACCGGCGAAAAGATATTTGACAAGGCAAAAGATGCCGTTCTTGAAACACGAGAAGCAATATTTGGAACGCAATAATGAATCACATCATGTTTGACAAAAGTTGGGTCGTTGTGGTTGGTAATTTTTGAAGTTTCGAAACATCCACCTTGGTCTATGCTCACATCCACGATGACCGATCCTGGTTTCATGCTTGAAACCATTTCGTCACTCACAACACAAGGAGTTCTGCCCAAATTTGAGCGAACTGCACCAATAGCAACATCTGCTCGCATGAGTGCTTTGGCCAATACTTTAGGTTGGATGATGGAAGTATATATTCGAGAGCCAATATCGTTTTGCATTCGGCGCAATCTACTGAGGGAATTATCAAAAACCTTCACGGAGCAACCTAGTCCTAATGCGGCTCTAACGGCATATTCACCAACAGTTCCTGCGCCAATAACCACAACTTCAGTTGGTTGCACACCAGCAACTCCGCCAAGCATCATTCCTTTACCTGAATTGAATTTAGAAAGCAATTCACCAGCAACAAGAATACTCGTCGTTCCAGCAATTTCACCCATCGTTCTCACAACAGGAAAAGCACCTTCTTCATCACGAATATAATCCCAGGCAATGGCCGTGATTTTCTTCTGCATTAATTTTTGTAGAATCACTTTGGGTTGAACATTAATTTGAAGTGCCGAAATCAAAGTTTGATTTCCTTTCATTAAATCTACCTCAGCTTCAGACGGTGGCGCTACCTTGAAAATAATATCACATTCAAATATTTCCTTGGCGCTGTGGCAAATTTCAGCACCTGCTTCACTGTATTCTCTGTCCGAAAAATTAGTACCCTCCCCGCTTTTCGTCTCTATTTTTACCCGGTGACCATTCGCCACGAGCAAACTTACAGATTCGGGAACGAGTGCTACTCGATTTTCTTGAAAATGGGTTTCTTTTGGAATTCCAATAAACAAACTACCTTTCTTACGACGAACTTCGAGCATCTCCTCTTTTGGGAGTAAACTTCCTTGTTCCATAAGACTTTTAAGTACATGCGGATCTGTTATCATGGGCAAACGATGAGTTGGCGTTTTTGAGAATCCTCTAAGATACTAAGTTTAAACCAAATTGTTTCTTTTGGCAATAAATCTTTAATGATTTCTGGCCACTCGATGAGACACAAACCATTATCGTACAACATGTCCTCTAAACCAATGTCCATGGCTTCTTGAGCGGATTCCAATCGATACAAATCGAAATGATAAACAACTCTTTCGGCTATGTTATCATACACATTTACAAGTGAATATGTAGGTGAACCTTCAGGATTTTGAACACCTAAACATTTTAAAACTTCTTGTATAAGTGTCGTCTTTCCAGCACCCATTTCTCCTTCAAATGCCCAAACTTTAGCATTTCCGTATTCACGAAGTAATTGTTCAGCTACAGAAGCTAAATCATGTAAATTATCAATTGCGTAATCTTTTCTATTTGGCATCCAATTCAATGTAAGGAATCAAAATTTCCTCCAAAGATATACCACCGTGTTGAAATGTGTGCTGATAATACTTAACAAAATGATTGTAGTTGTTTGGATAAACAAAGAAATCAGTGTCGCGAGCAAACACATACTCTGCTGAAAGCTTGCCTTTCGGAAGTCGAACATCGTCAGGTTGAACAGAAAAAACTTCTTTTGCGGTATACGACAAATTTCGACCAACTTTATAGCGCAGATTGGTGTTTGTGCTGCGTTCTCCAACAATTTTTACAGGATTCGTAACCTTTACTGTTCCATGATCTGTTGTGATAATCAGCTTTGTTTTAGACTCCGCAACTTTCTTGATAATATCTTGCAGCGGAGAATGTTCAAACCAAGAAACCGTTAAAGATCTGTAAGCTGCCTCGTCGTCTGCCAATTCACGTATCATTTCGCTTTCCGTTCTGGCATGCGAAAGCATGTCTACGAAATTGTAAACAATCACATTTAAATCGGCATCCTTGAACTGATGGAAAGAGTCGGCAAAACGTTTACCCGCTTCGTAATTTGTGATTTTGTTATAGTTGGATTTTATATTCAAACCTAAACGTTGCAATTGTGTATCGAGAAGTTCCTTTTCAAATTTGTTTTTGCTTCCTTCCTCCTCTTCGCCCACCCAATACTTTGGATATTTATTGGCAATATCTTGAGGCATTAGACCTGCAAAAAACGCGTTTCTAGCATATTGAGTCGCCGTCGGTAAAATCGAGTAAACAATCTCTTCTTGAGCAATTCTGAACTGCTTTTCAATGATGGGTTTCAAGATTTTCCATTGATCAAAGCGTAAGTTATCAATCACTAACAAGCAAACTTTTTCAGTCTTTACGATGGGTGCAATACGTTCTTTAAACAATTGATGTAAAAGTAAGGGCGCGTCATCATCACCATCAATCCAATCTTCGTAATTGTCTTCAATGAAGCGACAGAATTGTGTATTGGCCTCTTTTTTCTGCATTTCAAGTATTTCTCTCATACCCGCATCTTCGATATTCTCCAATTCCAATTCCCAATACACCAATTTTTGATACAAATCGGTCCATTCTTGTGCATCCATTCGAGAATTGAGCATCATACCCAATTGTCTAAACTCTTGTTGGTAATTGGCATTCGTGGCTTGAGAAACCAATTTACTCTTGTCCAAGTTCTTTTTAATCGTCAGTAAAATCTGATTCGGATTTACGGGCTTTATCAAATAATCTGCGATTTTATTACCAATGGCTTCTTCCATGATATGCTCCTCCTCACTTTTGGTGATCATCACCACAGGGATAGAAGGTTTATCCTCTTTTATTCTTGTCAAGGCTTCTAAGCCCGAAATTCCTGGCATATTTTCATCCAAAAAGATGATATCGAAGTTCTCTGTTTTGTTTAAGTCAACAGCCTCTGCTCCATTATTGACGGTCGAAACGGAATATCCTTTTTGCTCAAGGAATATAATATGGGGTTTCAAAACATCAATTTCATCGTCGGCCCAAAGGATTTTAACTTGCATACTTTTTATTTTATTTACTTTTGATGGTTAATTCTCTAAAAATATTCATTTGCGCCCGAATCTCAGTCGAAACAACAAAAAGAAAATTTTTAACGACCCTGTCTACGGTTTTATTTCAATTCCGAACGAAATAATTTTCGATATCATTCAGCACCCCTTTTTTCAAAGATTGAGGCGAATAAATCAATTGGGATTAACGCAACTGGTTTATCCGGGTGCTTTGCATACTCGATTCCACCATGCTTTAGGCGCTATGCATCTAATGAGCACCGCTGTGCAAGTGATTCGAAGAAAAGGTCATGAGATAACAACAGAAGAAGAACATGCTGTATTGACGGCTATTTTGTTGCATGACATCGGTCACGGCCCTTTTTCTCACACACTTGAACGTGATATTGTAAACGGAGTTAGTCACGAAGAAATTTCTAGTTTTTTCATTAAGGAACTCGAAAAAAGTTTTCCAGGTGAAATGAAGTTGAGTCTTTCCATATTTCAAAACGAATACAAAAAACCATTTTTACATCAATTGGTTTCAAGTCAATTGGACATGGATCGTCTAGACTATTTAAACAGAGATAGTTTTTATACGGGTGTAAGCGAAGGAATCATCGGAAGTGAGCGCATTATCGAAATGCTCAATGTTCACGAAGGGCAATTGGTACTGGAAGAAAAAGGTATTTATTCTGTTGAGAAATTTATCGTTGCTCGAAGGTTGATGTATTGGCAAGTTTATTTGCACAAAACTGTCGTTTCAGCTGAGTTAACACTAATTCATATTTTGAGACGAGCCAAAATATTAGCTGAAAATGGAAAAGAATTGTTTGCTTCTCCAGCATTGAAATATTTTCTGGAACACAAGGTCACACTAAATGATTTTAAAACGAAGTCAGAAGTTCTTTATCAGTTTGCTGATTTAGATGATTTTGATATTCTTGGTGCAATTAAAGTCTGGCAGTCCTCTTCGGATATTATTTTAGCCGATTTGTCAAGACGATTGGTTACTAGAGACTTGTTGAAAATTGAAATTTCAAAAGAACCTTTTTCTGACGAGCGAATTGAGGAAGAAAGACAAGATTTAATGAAGCGATGGGACATTTCGTATGACGATACACGTTACTATGTTTATTCAGAAAAACTAACAAATAGCGCCTATAATCAAGGGAAGCAAAACATTAATTTATTGATGAAAACGGGCGAAATTGTTGATTTGTCGAAAGCATCGGATAATTTAAATATTTCAGCTTTGGCTAATCCTGTTGAGAAATATTGCCTCTGTTACCCCAGTTAAAGGTTATTATTCTATTCCCGTTTTAATTTACCAGCTTTCAAATCTTGTATAAGCTTCGCCCAAGCATAAGGATTAAAAAGATTGTTAGAAGGCAATTGACCTGTCGTATAAATTTGCGTATTTCTCTGATTCATTGCATTTCCAAAAGAAGCTCCTGCATCAGTTTCTAATCTTGCGGCATAAAAGGCTAAATTCTCTCCTGACAATTCTCTTTGCGCTCTTCTTAAAGCATCTTCATAAGGATCCATTTCTACAAAAGCACGGGCAAAATCTTCTTTCGATGGCCAAGGATACACGGTTACTGTTGGCAGATTCAAAGTGTCTTCCGCCATAATGTGAATAACATTATAACTCGTTTCAGTCAAAGTGTCCGGAACAATATATCGTGATGTCTTGTATCCGTAAAAGGAGAAATAAATAGTGTCCAATGGCTGAACAACAAAGGAGAAATAACCATAGTAATCAGAAATAACACCTCTTCTGGCCGAAATATTAAACACTGTAGTGAACGGCATGGGATCTAAAGTCGATTCAGCAACAACAACACCCGATAATTGGATCAATGTTGTGTCTTTAACCTGAGAATTGGCATTTTTAGATACAAAAAGTAGACAAGAAACACAAAGAAAGACGGATAAAAATCGGGTATGTAAATATAGATTTTTCAATACAGAAAAGATTTTGTCTTACAAAAATGCCAATTATTTCTGAATTGATATACAAACAAAAGTTAATCCTGCTCAGAGTGGGAAAATAATCGTAAATTTGCAAGAATTTATTTAAAAAAATAGGTTCAATGTCATTATCCAATTTCTCATCTGTACGTGAAGGTTTGACCTTTGATGACGTACTTTTAGTCCCAGCATTTTCAGAAGTTCTCCCCCGTGATGTCAATTTGGCGAGTAAGCTCACAAAGAATATTTCTGTTAATACACCCATCATTTCTGCTGCAATGGATACGGTCACAGATTCCAAATTATCTGTTGCGATTGCAAAGCAAGGAGGCATCGGGGTTATTCACAAAAACATGTCTATCGCTGAACAAGCGATGAGCGTTAGAAAAGTAAAACGTTCTGAAAGTGGAATGATAATCGATCCCATTACATTGAACGAAGATGCGATTGTTGAAGACGCATTAAATATTATGCGTGAAAACAGCATAGGTGGTATTCCAGTTGTAGATAAAGACGGTATATTAAAGGGGATTGTTACGAATCGTGATTTGCGATTTGAAAAGAAAATGAGCCGACCGATAATTGAAGTAATGACTTCGGATAATATCATCACCGCTAACGATCACATCGATTTGACTGCTGCCGAAGGAATTCTTCAAGAAAATAAAATTGAGAAATTACCAGTTATTGATTCTAACCGCAAATTGGTAGGATTAATTACTTATCGAGATATTATAAAAGTAAAACAACATCCACTTTCATGTAAAGATACTTTCGGACGACTTCGGGTTGCGGCTGCAGTTGGAGTTACTCCCGACACACTGGAGCGCGTCGATGCCCTTGTTGAAGCGGGAGTAGACGCCATCGTAATTGATACAGCACATGGTCATACTTTGGGCGTTGTACTTAAGTTGAAAGAAGTAAAAGCAAAATATCCACAACTTGAAGTTATCGTTGGAAACATTGCCACCGCAGAAGCCGCGAAATATTTGGTTGAAGCAGGCGCTGATGCTGTGAAAGTAGGAATTGGTCCAGGATCAATATGTACAACGCGCGTAATTGCAGGTGTTGGTGTTCCTCAGTTAACAGCGATAAATGATGTTGCTCGTGCCCTTGAAGGGACAGGAATCCCAGTTATTGCTGATGGAGGAATTCGTTACACAGGGGATATTGTAAAAGCAATTGCTGCTGGAGCCGATACTGTTATGGTAGGCTCTATGTTTGCAGGAGTGGAAGAATCTCCAGGTGAAACAATAATTTTTGAAGGAAGAAAATTCAAAGCATACCGTGGAATGGGTTCGGTTGAGGCCATGCAGCAAGGTTCCAAAGACCGTTATTTTCAAGATGCTGAAGACGATATCAAAAAATTAGTTCCCGAGGGAATTTCGGGTCGCGTACCTTATAAAGGAAATTTAATGGAAGTCATGTATCAAATCATGGGCGGTTTAAGAGCCGGTATGGGATATTGTGGTGCACCATCAATTGAGTCACTTAAAGGAGCTGAATTTGTGAGAATTACATCAGCTGGAGTTCGAGAGTCGCATCCTCATGATGTAACAATTACGCGTGAAGCACCCAACTATAGTATAAAATAAGACGTTAATCGAATAAATTAATCAAGAATTAAGAAACCAAAAATGAAAAACACTTTTTTATTAGTCATTGCTTTTGCTTTAACCTTCAAGTTATTTGGACAAACAGATCCTACCATCATGGAAATCGATGGAGAGAAAGTAACGAAATCTGAGTTTTTACAGATCTACTTAAAAAACAACAATAATCCGAAATACGATAAAGAGAGTTTGGACGAATACATGGAATTGTTCAAAAAATTCAAACTTAAGGTTGCTGAAGCCGAAGCTTTAGGTTATGATACTATTCCACGTTTGTCAAAAGAATTAGAGGGTTACAGAAAACAACTGGCAACTCCTTATTTAACGGATAGTGCCATGAATCAAGTTTTAGTTCGCGAAGCTTATGACCGTATGTCAAATGAAATTCGAGCATCGCATATTCTTCTTCGCCTCCCTCCTGATGCATCTCCAAAAGATACATTGGCGGTTTACAACCGAATTATGGCTGCAAGAAAACAAATTTTAGATGGTGCAGACTTTGCTACTGTTGCAAAAGGAAAAGGTGGGTCAGAAGATCCTTCGGTTGCAAGAAACGATGGGGATTTGGGTTATTTTACTGCTTTCCAAATGGTTACACCCTTTGAAGATGCCGCTTACAACACACCAGTTGGTTCTGTTTCCATGCCAGTTCGCACAAAATTCGGTTACCATATCATTAAGGTTGTAGACAAAAGACAAGCGCGTGGAACAATTACGGCAGCTCACATTATGATTGGCAAGCCAGAGCAAACCGATTCTCGCGAAGAGGTCAATTCAAAGAAGAAAATTGATGAAATCTACGAACGACTATTAAAAGGTGAAAATTTTGAGGAATTAGCAAAACAATTTTCAGACGACCCAAGTACAAGTGGAAAAGGTGGAGTTTTACCTGTTTTTGGAACGGGAACAACAACTCGAATGGTTACCAATTTTGAAGATGCTGCTTTTTCAATCAAAGAAGATGGCGGATATGCAGCGCCAATTGAAACGGAATATGGCTGGCATATCATCAAACGAATCAGTTTGACACCTATTTTGCCCTTTGAGAAAATGCAAAAAGATTTACAAAACAAAGTAAGTCGTGATGAAAGAGCGAAAAGAACACAAGATTCTTTCGTAACTAAATTGAAAAAAGAATACAACTACAAATCGAAATCAGCAAAAAACGTTTCTTACTTCAAAAATGTATTGGATTCGTCTTATTTCACTGGTGATTTCAAAGCAAATAGCGTCAAAAAGAATAAAGTTTTGTACAAATTAGACGGCATGAAAGTAAGACAGTCTGATTTTGCAAAATTCCTTGAGAAAAACTATCGTGGCACGACAAGACAAGCAATTGAGAATGTCGTTGACGAGAAATACAAAGATTTTCAGAAAGAGCAGATTTTAGGTTATGAAGAATCCAAATTGGAAGGTAAATATCCTGCTTTCAAAAGCTTGATGCAAGAATATCATGATGGTATTTTGCTGTATGAAGTAATGTCTGATAAAGTTTGGAACAAAGGAATGAAGGATAGTACAGGTCTTCAAAATTTCTTTCAAAAAAATAAAGAAAGATACATGTGGGGAGTTCGTTACGATGCAGTAGTTTATGAATGTGCTACACCAGCGGTTGCAAATGATGTGTACAGTATGTTACAAAAATCAGACACGATCAATTCAAAGCATATTCTAGCTCAAATCAATAAGGATAGCGAATTGAATTTGAAGGTGTTGACCAATAAATATGAAGTAAGCAAAACGCCATTTTTACAGGATGAAGATTTAAAAAATGGCGCCAATGCACCCTACGAATTCGAAGGTAAAATGTACGTAGTGAAGGTTAGCGAAATCATTCCTGCAGGTTATAAAGAACTGAAAGAAACAAAGGGAGCAGCAACATCCGATTACCAAAACTTCTTGGAAAAAGAATGGATGGATGAATTGAAAGCGAAGCACCCAATTAAAGTATACAACGAAGTTCTATATTCTCTTGGGCAAAAATAAGTCATATCGAATTCAGCATTATCTGGGTATAGCACTATTTTCATGCGTATTATTTTTCTTGAATTCCTGCTCGAATGAAACAATTCTTGCCAGTGTGAACGAACATGAACTCACAGAAGCAGATGCCAAAGTGTTGATGTCTCATCTCGGTTACGACTTTGCTAAACCAGAAGATTTATTGGCTTTTGTTGATAAGTGGGTTGAGGCCATGGTGATGCAGGACGAAAACGAGGAAGTAGAACCTCTGAAGGCAAAAGTTGCTGATTACCGCGCTTCACTCTTTAAAGGAGAATTGTCCCAGTATTTTTTAACGGAAAAAGAGTTGATGAAATCGGTTGACTCCACTGCAACAGATGAGGAACTTAAGGATTATTATCAGTCACATATTGATGAATTTGAATTACAAGATTTCATTGTAAAAGCCTTATTTATCAAATTGCCCAAAGCAGCGCCGAAGTTGGATGAAATCAAAGAAGCTTACCTGTTAAAAAACGATAAAGACATTGCGCGTATCGAATCTTATGCGAAACTTTACGCTGATGACTTTTATTTCGATGATGAAAATTGGATATTTTTCCAAGAGATTCGAAAGAAAATGCCTTCACGTTCGATAAATACGGACAATATTGTTTTGAATCGCTCAAAAACATACTTTGAGAGTGATGACAATATTTATTTTATAAATGTTTTGGATTATACGTTGAAAAGTGAATCGCCTCCGTTTGAATTTGTGCAAGACCAAATTAAGGAACGATTGATTGGACAGCGAATGAATGCCAAACGAACAGAAGTAGAAAAGAAACTCATCACGAGATTAAAGAATAAACATGACATTAAAATTAATTTGTAGTTGCTTGCTACTGGTCACTGGATCATTATTTGCACAGAAATCACCCATTATCATTGATAAAATTGTCGCCCAAGTGGGTGAAGAAATTATTTTACTTTCGGATATTCAATCACAAAAGCTTCAGATGATTCAAGCTAGAATGGAGCTAGCAGAAGGCAATAAAACCGATTGCGAAATTCTAGAGGGAATAATGTATGAGAATTTATTGCTGAATCAAGCCATATTGGATAGTATTGTACTTCCCGAAGGTCAGGTTGACCAAGAAATGGAAAACAGACTCCGTATCATTGAACAGCAAATTGGTGGTAGAGAAAAACTGGAAAAATTTTACGGAAAAACGGTTGGTCAAATCAAGGAAGAATTTCGTGAAATCATAAGAAAAAAATTATTGACACAAGAAGTTGAACGCACTATAACAGAAGGTTTGAGTGTAACGCCTAAAGAAGTGAAATCATTTTTTGATAAAATCCCAACAGATAGTATTCCTCTCATTAATGCATCTTTAGGTTTTCAACAAATCATCATTTATCCAAAGATAACAGAGGACGACAAAAAGAAAGCTTTCAATCAGCTAGAAGATATTCGGAAGAGTATAATTGAATCTGGCAAAAGCTTTGATACACAAGCAAGAATTTACTCAATGGATCCAGGAAGTGCGAAAGACGGAGGACGTTTAGAGGCAACGCGTGGTATGATGGTTCCCCAATTTGAATCCATGGCCTTTAGCTTGAAAGAAGGTGAAATATCTAAAGTTTTTGAAACGGATTATGGTTATCACATTATCAAACTTTTGAGTAGGTTGGGTGACGATTATAAATGTCAACACATTTTAATCATGCCGGAATTCAATAATGAAGAATTGGAAATGGCTGCCATGCGCATGGATTCTTGCTACAACCTTATGAAAGCAGGGACAATAACATGGAATGAGGCTGTTTTGAAATATTCGAATGATGAAGATTCGAAACAAAACAATGGTGTAATTACCGACCCTAGAACCGGTGAGCCATCTTGGAGTACAGAAAAATTAAACGAAATCGACCAGCAAATCTATATCTTGACAAACACATTAAAAGTTGGTGAATTTTCTCAGCCAAGTTTGTACATGAATATATATGACGGTCGTCAAGGCGTTCGGATTGTGCGTATTATGAGCAAAACGGAGCAGCATGTCGCCAATTTGAAACAAGATTATACGCTCATTCAGCGCGCTGCGGAAAGTGAAAAAAGAGAACGTGTATTAAACGAATGGACACAATCGAAAATTGGCAATGCCTATGTCAATATAGATGACGAATACAAGAATTGTGTCTTTAGAAATACTTGGATTGCCAAATAGAAGTTATATTTAACGGAAAAGAAATCGAATAACATGTCAGACGTTGCTGCATTAGACCAGTTGGTAGTTGATTACCAAAAGCTTAAAAATGAAATCCATAAAGTAATTGTTGGACAAGACGAAGTCGTTGACCAAGTTTTGATATCTATCTTTTCACGAGGGCATTGTTTGCTTGTAGGAGTTCCCGGTTTGGCCAAAACTTTATTGGTTAATACCATTTCTAGCGCTTTGGGTTTGACTTTCAATCGTATTCAGTTTACACCAGATTTGATGCCTTCTGACATCGTTGGTTCGGAAATTCTCGATGAAACACGAAACTTCAAATTCATCAAAGGGCCATTGTTTGCTAATATAGTTTTGGCAGATGAGATTAATAGAACACCGCCAAAAACACAAGCGGCCTTGTTGGAAGCCATGCAAGAACGCTCGGTAACAACTGCAGGACAGAATTACCCTCTACCCGACCCGTTTTTTGTATTAGCAACACAAAATCCAATTGAACAAGAAGGAACCTATCCTTTGCCAGAAGCTCAGTTGGACCGTTTCATGTTCAACATTTGGGTGGACTACCCGAGTTTTGAAGAGGAAATGGCTATTGTGAAAGCAACAACGACCAATCTTGAATTCAAATTGGACCAAATTTTAAATGGTGAACAAATAAACGAATACCAAAAACTAATCCGTCGAATCCCAGTTCCTGACAATGTCTTGGAGTATGCTGTCCGATTAGTTGGCAAAACCAGAATAAATGATCCATCAGCACCAAAGTTGACGAAAGATTTTATTACATGGGGAGCTGGTCCGCGTGCGTCGCAAAACTTAATTGTTGGGGCAAAATGTCACGCTGCATTAAGAGGGAAGTATTCGCCTGATATTGAAGATGTTAAAGCTGTTGCTTTGCCTATTCTTCGTCACCGTTTGGTACGGAATTATCGTGCGGAAGCTGAAGGATACGGGATGGATAGAATCATTGAAGAATTGCTTTAAAATATTAGAAAAAAGAATGGTGTGAAATGATTGGTGTAAAAAAAATCACCCTATCGTTTTTATTTTTTCTTTTTGGCAATAAAAAAGACTTCGTGTCCCATTCTTGGAGCAATAGAGTTGTGACATTCTTCCATCGAAACAATATCAAAATATTCTTCAAACAAGGTCCAATATTCCTCTTTTGAACCTCCAAATGGTGGGCCTCCTTCAAAATCTCGATTGAACAAAACGCCAACAATTTTGCCGTTTTCGGACAACAATTCAGAAGCTTTTTTAACGTAATCCATGCGTAAAGAGGGATTAATCGCACAAAACATCGTTTGTTCTATGATTAAATCAAAAGTACCCTCGAGATGAAAGAAATTAATGCAATGCAACTGGTTTTGAGGATAATGCGGACAGCTTCTTTTGATTTCGCTAATCGCTGCTTCAGAATAGTCGGCAAGAAAAACATTATGGAAGCCCTTCTCCAAAAGGTAAATCCCTTCGTATCCTCGACCGCAACCAGGAATAAGAATTTTCAATTCCTTATTCTCGAGTTGGTTGAAATAAGCTTTTAATGGTGGCGAAACTTGCCCTAGGTCCCAGCCTGTTTGATTTTCTTGGTATCGGCTCGTCCAGTAATCTGGATTCAATTCTTTCATGAACCAAAGGTAGAAATAGAAAGCAAACTTGAGTAAAATCAAGTTCGCTTTTCTACTGGTTTAATCTATTTTTTAGTTGGACAGGTGCTAAAGCCAACAATCGTGTACAAAGGACAAAAGCTGACAAAACTAGTTAAAGCGAATATTCCTGCAACTACGATTAATATTATGCCCAAAGTTCCAGAAATAACGTTGGTGAAAAATAAAATTGCTATCAATGCAGCGATTACCAATCGGATAATGCGGTCTGCGGATCCCATGTTTGTTTTCATCATAATTCAATTTTTACATTTTCAAAGCCGACTTTTTCAACTTCTTTGTACAAATTTACTCTTGCTAAGATGGGAAAGCAGTGACATTTATCACTCCTCCAAAATCATTACACTTTGTACGCCTTGTTCAATTTTCCCTTCTATTTCTAGTTTTTTCATCAACCGACTGACTACTTCCCTTGCTGTGCCTAGTTCACTTGCAATTTGTCGATGAGAAATTTGTAGTGGATTTTCGTGCGTAAGATTTTTCTTTTCAATTAAAAAATCATACAAACGTTTGTCTAATTTATCGAAAATCATGTGCTGGATAGAGTCCAAAAGCTCACTATAGCGTAGGTTGTATTGTTGGTAAATCAAACTATTGAATTTTGGATACTTCTTGATCCACGCTTCTACCTTTTCCGCAGGAAGCAACAAAAGTTCAGAATCTGTTTCTGTAACAGCATAAATTTTACTGGGTGAATGATTAATTATTGAAGAGAAAGACATGATACAACTTTCAACTGGCTGAATGTAATAAAGCAAAAATTCTTTATCCTCATGACTTGAAAAAACTTTAACTAAACCTTCTAAGACAATCGGTAAAACCTTGACATACTGTTCTTCACGTAAAATTTCCTGGTTTTTCGGAACCTCAACAATTTGAGAATTCTCTAAAATTTCTTCTAACAATTCTTGACCTAAAAAAGACAATTGAGTTTTCAATTTTTCCATACTAACTGGTACTTATACACATAAACAAAAATAAATCTTATTTTCAACGACGCATGAACACAAAAGTCGCATTAATAATCAATGGCAGTCGGAAATTGAATAGAAATTCCGCATTAACTGTGGATTTGATTGTAAACGATGCTTTTTTCGATGTTCAAATTCTCAAATCATCAAAACCAAAAGAAGCCATTCATTTTGCCCAAAAAGCATGTGACGAAGGGTTCCAATACATCATATCTGTTGGTGGCGATGGTACTTGCAACGAAGTGGTCAATGGTATTCAGCTTTCGGCGCGCAAAAACGAAGTTGTTTTTGGCATTATTCCCAACGGAACAGGAAATGACTTCCACAAAATACTTGGGGTATTTAATCCTCAAAAGTTCATTGAGTCCTTGAAAAATAGAATTTCAAAACCAATTGATTTGATTCATCTAGAATCCAACAAAACCTCTTATTTCGCCTTGAATATTGCGGGAATTGGTTTCGATGGTCATGTTGTTGAAACTTTAGAATCCTTCCGTAAAACGATACGTCTCAAGGGAAAAGTCGCCTATGCCCTAGCTATTTTGAAATCTTTTGCCACTTTCAGAAAAGCAGATGTAGAAATAAAAAGTTTGGAGAACAATTATTCGGGAAAAATGCTACTGATGGCTGTTTGCAACGGAAAGGCTTTCGGTCATGGTTTGTACATCCATCCGAATGCTGAAATCGAAGATGGGAAATTGAGCATTACTCTATTGGGCAATGTTTCATTTTCGGATTATATCAAGAACCTTGGGAAATTAAAGCAAGGAAAAGAAATTACACATCCCGAAGTCACTTATTTTGAAACGGAATCCATTTCTATAAAAGTACTTGACAGACAATTGTTTACCGAAGTGGATGGTGAAAACATTGGGGCTGAGGATTTCACTTTTTCTGTGCTTAAAGGTGGCTTAAAATTGTTATGGACTGGAACGCAGATGGAATTATAAAACAAGTACCGCCGTCGGCACCAATCCCACATGCTCTTTTCGAATAAAAACGCCACTTACATCAAATATATAAACATATCCCGAATTCACATATCCGTTCGCATCCATAACGAAAAGTAGGTTTTCTGAATAGTTTCCTTGTATTTTATATGGCGTTACAATTCCTGATAAAGACAGAAAATCATTGCTGGCAAGAGTATTTGTGGAAATATCAAATAATTTTAAGCTGCCTTGTCCTTCGTTTTCGAAAATCAGAATGTTTCCACCGAATTCAGACAATTGTGATGCTGAAAATGGATAATCTTCAGCCTTAGTGTCACCAAGCGTTTCTATTCGGTGCATGCGCGACGGGAATGAACCAAAATTTCCACGAGAAACAACATAGATATCTCCATTTCCTCCAACGGTAATCGATCCTGGATTTAATCCAACTGTTATTTTTTTGATTTCCTTAAAGGAGGTAAGAGAAACTACGCTAACGGTAGAATCAACATTCGGGAAATTTAGTCCGCCAGAATTACTGACATACAATCTATTGCCCGCTACTTTGAGATGGTCAGGATTACTGCCGACTTGAATACGGTTCGTAATGGTCAGACTTACTGTATCCAAAACGTCTACAAAGCCATCATAACAGGAAATAAATGCTTTTCCATTGTGAAAATCGATATAGCGCGGCTGTTTCGCTTGTCCATTTTCTTGCATGGAAATTTGTTGAATACTCACGCCTGTTTTCGCATCCAAAACTTCGATTGTTGAACTTACATTCACTACGACATAGATTTTGTTGCCGTAACGTTTCATATCATTTCCTGTATCGCCAAGAGGCCGCCCAACTTGCACTTCGAAAAAAGTATGCGTAGCTATTCCTGAATTCGGATCTATCTGAGAAATCGAGCTGTTGTTGTGCTGAAAAAGGCCTTCGTTCAAAACCAGCCATTTTCCATGCAAAGATTCCATGCTTGGCGGACAAGGCGGCATTTCCTTTTTCTTACAAGACGAAAAAGCAACAAGCACCAATGTGAAGATGAAAAGTTTTTTACAAAGCATAAGAAATTGATATTAAAAAGTTTCTACCAGGCATTACGAAGTTTCGAACGTAGGTGTAATTTTGATTTAGTATGTTTTTTACTTGAAATTGTAGAGTCAATTTTTGACTCAATCCCTCTTCTCTTTTGTAGTTAAAATTAAAAGTGTGAAAAATCGATGCGTCGAAAATTACGAATGGTTCGAGTAAGTTACTGGGAATATTTTCATTCAAACTGTATCTCTCTCCAATAAATGAACTAGAAAAACGACATCCAGATTTTTTTGTTCTTATTGTTACATCTGCATTTCCGTTGTGTTCGGGGATATACGCAATTTGTGAACCATAATTCACATCGTTTTTATCTGTTCGGTTGATGCTGCGTTGATAGCTATAATTTAGATTAAGGTCTACCCACCAAGAACCAAAAAATTCACGTTTGATATATTGATTAAAATCCAAACCACTTGCATGAACTAATCCTACATTTTGGATAGACCAAATGAATAAGTTTTTTGTTGGGATAGAAAGAATTTTATCTTCTATTTGATTGAAATACAATTGAATACTGTTTCGCCATTGCCATTTGTTGTTGATAATTGAAAATCCATTGGTAAGAACAAATTGACGGACTTTTTCAGGTTTCAATTCTTGATTTCCTACTTGTGCGTAATACAGTTCGTTGAAACTCGGTAAGCGAGAAGTTGTAGAAGTTGTAAAACCATATTTCCATTTGAATCGGCCTTTTTCATACGTTTCAAAATGAAGATAAGGTGAAAAGAGATTTTTAATTCTCGTGCTTTCCTCTAATCCGCCGATTTCATTGACCAATTGATGGCCAAAACGCATGTCTAGCATATATTTCTTTTCATTTATATGCAATCCAGCCGAAGAGTAGGTTGTCCAGCGTTGGGGATGTATTGAACTGCCATCAGAAAAATTCAAAAAAGAATAACCCTGTTCAATTCCTCCATAAAATTGTATCAATTCGCCAAACTTATTGCGCAAAAACCGCAAGCCCAAATTGGCGTTACTTTGGTAAAAATTACGTTCTAAAAATCCTTGTGTGTTTAAATAATGAGAGTCGAGGTAATTCTGTTCATTATATTGATATTGAGCATAATAACGAACATTTGTAAATCCCCATTTGTCTTCCCAGTCCATTGATACGGAATGGTTTTCTGTTTTTAAATATTGTTTATCTGTGTTGTTGTAAAGGACCACAGCTCCAGGCAAACCTTGATCGATAAACGAGTTGCGATAAATCAACCGTATGGGTTGTTTCATCTGATTTGGACGATAAAAAAGACTGAGGCCGCTATACAATTCTTTCAATTGATTATTGGTCTGTCTTCCATCATAATTGAAATTGCCGATTTTCAAAGAAAAAGGATACTCCCCTTGTGCTTGTCGATATTTGGCATGAACAGTAAAACCAAATTTTTTCTTTCCGAAATGATACCCCAAATAATTATCGCTTTGACCAAAAGAGCCAAGTTTTACGGATGATCTGATTTTTTGAGTATTCTCATGCTCCGTTCCTTCAAAAGTCCTTAAAACAAGTTCGTTGGCCATGACCAGAGATGAAACGGGCGCTTTGACTTGTACAATTTGTTCGCCAATGGATACAGACTCCAAATTAGAGGTTTGGATTTGTCCTAGGTTCAATTGACCAGACTGGGCATTTAAAACTGTAAATCCATCCAAAACCGTTGCAGTGTGCTGACTTCCCAAGCTGCGAAAAGAAAAGGTTTTCAATCCACCGAGCCCACCATAACTTTTCATTGAAATTCCCGGAAATTTTTGAAGCAATTGCCCCACATCTTCGGGTTGAAGTTCTTCGATATCTTTTCGTGAAATGGTTTGAGCGTTTAGAGGATTAGTAAAATAAATTATTGGCAGCGCACGTATGTTTACGGACTTCATGGTCAGCACTTCATCTGTTGAATCCGGCTGTGCGCTTGCCTTGAAAACAAAACCAGCAAAAGCTATGACAAGGAAAATTTTCAACTTATTTAATCACCTTTTTTGTAAAGATACTTCCTTCATTTTCAATGCTTACAAAGTAAATTCCTGAGGTAAGTCTGGAAAAATCAACATTTGTTGTTCCATTGAGATGCGAGGCAAAGACCGTTTTACCAAAAGCATCTGAAATTTTCAGATTGCCAATTGCGTTCTCAATCCTTAATTTGTCTTCAACAGGATTTGGATAGATTTTATAATCATTTGAAAGTTCGTTCAATCCTATTGTACCGGCCGTAAATATAAAATCATCCATGGCAAAATAGGTTGGTGTATTGATCCCAAAAGTTCCTATATCGGATGACTCAAAGTCGAAAGAAATGTAATCTACATTGGCGATAGCAGAGTTAAGTGCTTGCAAATCAACATCTATCCAATCTTGCAAAATAAAGTCTTGTGAATTGTCAGCAAAACGAAAATCAGCCAAGACGACTTCAACCATCCCAGTTGTGTCGCCCATTGTTGTTCGCCCATAAATTTTCAGGATAAAATAATCTTCACCATTTGTTCCATCATATTGTCCTTGTGCATTGGTAGAATCGCCAAACTTTTTCCCAACTACATCTCCGTTCATCATGGATAAAGCGGCATACGTCGTATTCGTAATTCGGGCAGACAGAATAAGATTCGCTACCAACGGTGTCATTGTAATTTTACCATCTGGATAAAAAACAGCGTAATTACTTGAATTGTAACCAGAACCAGTGATGGCGCTATATTGGTTAGTGTATCCAGGTGTAGTATTATCCGCTACATTGGAGATAGAAAAACCCGTATTGTAATCGAAAAGAGTATCGTAATAATTAGAAAAATGCGAATATCCGTAGGTGAATCCACCGGAAAGATCTGAACCATTGTTATAGGTTTCGGGTGATAAAATGGTCGATTCGAAATCAACAACAGTTTGAGATTTTACCGCAAATGCAGCACTAATGGCTAGGCCAAATAAATAATGTTTTTTCATCATTTTTTTCTTTAATGAATTAATAAAATAAAAAAAATGGATGAAATCAGAATGAAAAAAGAGGTGCAGCTTTAACTTCCACACAAATTCCTTCGACTTTAATCTGAAGTCTCCGTATTACACATTTGGCAAGTATTCTGACTCAAGACTCGCACTCTTCGCCTTCCCGTCCTATGCTATTGGACAGTGGCATTTGAAGAGACATTAGCGCCTTTTACAGCTGCAGATACAGTTCCAGGATTGCACTGGATTCCTTTATTTCAAATCAACAACGAAGTTGATTGCTCAAATGATGTTACAAAGGTAGTTTTTAATTCTGAATCTTTCAGAATAGATTTAGTAGTGGATAGCTATTATCTTATTTCATTGTTTGAATTTTAAAATTGAACACTTTACTCAATAAATGGCACACTTTATGTAAAACCAATGTTTGAAATCCAACCTTTTATTTTAAGATTTCGTTTTTAAAGCAGAAGAGGATTAAACTCATGCAAATAAAAGAACACATCATGAAAACACGTAACATAGAGCATATAAACCATGCTGTAGTGGTTCTGCGGCATTTCATCGAGTTAAGTTCCAAGCTTTTGCCTTTTTTAGAAGAACTAAACGACAAAAGAAATCCAACGGAAACAGACTTGGATGATAGACGAAAAATAATTGAAGCATATCGCAGTTATGAATTTGACCCAAGCACTTCTGAAGCTTTAATGGGTTCTCCTATCCTATTTTTGATTCGCATAAATTTCGAAAAAATGATAAGTCGCAAGTATGATCGACGAACCATGCGCGAATTTAAACTTGAATTAAATCGATTGAGAAAGAATTGGCAAATTATTGACGCTAATTAGATAAAGCTTAGCTATTTTTATACCATGGCAAAGACAAATGACCCTGGTCTTGGTACGAAGTTTTCTCAACCAGTTAAGCGACTCCTCAACCGCGATGGTTCCTATAATATCGTTAGAAAAGGTGGTGTTAGTGGTTTTCGTGATTTTTACAAACATTTATTGGGAAAATCTTGGCTAGAGTTTACTTTGATTCTTTTCGGTGTTTATATCTCTGTAAATTTATTATTCGCTCTCATATACTTAACCATTGGTGTGGACCAATTGAGTAATGTCTCTGCCGACTATCCGCCCTTTTGGACCGCTTTCTTTTTTTCAACACAAACTGTCACCACTCTAGGGTTTGGTTATGTTGCTCCAATAGGTTTTACGGCCAATATTTTCGCTACAATTGAAGCATTTCTTGGATTAACAATAACAGCTTTAGCAACCGGACTTCTTTATGGAAGATTTTCTAAACCGGTTCTTAAAATTGCTTTCAGCAAAAATGCAATCATTACACCTTTTCAGGATGGCGAAGCATTGATGATCAAGTTGGTGAACCAAAGAGATAATGTGCTTTTGAAATCAAAAATAAGCTTTACACTTTCCCTGGATAAAGGCATGGGTGAAAATACTTACAACAAAGAATTTCATCAACTGAAGCTGGAATTGGATTCCATTCTGTTCTTTCCTTTAACTTGGACAGTTGTGCACAAAATCGATGAAGATTCGCCATTAAAGGACAAATCACTTGAAGAATTATTGAAACGAAACATCGAATTAATCGTTCTATTCGAAACTTTCGATGAAACTTTTAGTCAGACCGTTATTCAAAAGCACTCCTACGCGGGAGAACAGTGGCGAGAAAATGTTAAATTTGACATGAATTTCAAACCCAACGCCAAAGGCCAGTTACATTTGGATGTTCATCAAATAGACGCACTCATAGAAATTAGCAAAGATTGATTCAAGTATCTGATATACAAGCTGATGTAGCACTTCCTTTAATGGAGCATTTTTACACCATTCAAGGTGAAGGAAAATATTCAGGCCGTGCTGCCTATTTTATTCGACTTGCTGGCTGCGATGTAGGCTGCGTTTGGTGTGATGTCAAAGACAGCTGGGATAATGCAATCCATCCATTGGTAACTATCGATGATATTGTTGCTCCAGTTTTGGAAAGCCAATGTGATTTTGTTGTCATAACAGGTGGGGAACCAGCAATGTACGATTTAACAGCATTGACAAGTCAGTTAAAGAAACATGGCAAAGAAATAGCCATTGAAACATCTGGATGCTATCCTTTAAAGGGGCACATAGATTGGTACTGCTTTTCACCGAAAAAATTCAAAGCTCCTGATGAAGAAGCTTATGCAAAGGCAAATGAGCTTAAAGTAATCATAGCTCATCCTTCTGATTTTGAATGGGCGGAAAAACATGCTAGTAAAGTAAATAATTCCTGTGAACTTTATTTACAACCCGAATGGTCGAAACAGGACCGATTCTTGCAAGAGATAATAGATTACGTTAAAGCGAATCCCAAATGGAAAATTTCGCTTCAGACACACAAATTTATGCAAATACCTTAAAATGAAAAACTTACTCCTTTTTCCCTTTATTCTTTTGTTGTTTGTTTCATGCGGGACAGCGCAGCAAGGAACTTATTCTATAAAAAGTAAAAAGGCCATTAAATTATACGAAGAAGCTATCGAACGACCGCGAATCGCTCAAAATCCGAGAACTGGAGGGCCAGATTACGCAGGTGCTATTGAATTAATGAACAAATCCATTTCTATCGAGCCACGTTTTTGGGAAGCTCACACATTGATAAGTGAATTCTATGAATTGACCGGAGATTTTAAATCAGCAACATTTCATTTAGAAGAATCGCTTAGAATTCGCCCAGACCAATCTCCTTCAGGCAGTGTCTTTTTCTTTTTAGCGAATTTATTGAAACTAGAAGGTCGTTTTGTAGAAAGTAATTTACGGATAGATCAATTCATGAGTTATCAAATGGGAAATCCTGAAATGCAGGAAAAGGCGATGGAAATGAAAATGAGTAATTCCTTTGCGATTTATGCGATGGAACATCCTGTTAAATTCGACCCAGTAAACATTGGTTCTGGCATCAATACCGCTGACCCAGAATATTTTCCAACGATAACGGTTGATGGAAGAATGATACTTTTTACAAGAAGAATTGAGGACAATCGCGTAATCGGTCCATATAAAGAACAAGAAGATTTTTTCGTTTCAGAATTGGGTTCGGATAACATTTGGAAAAAAGCCATTCCAATGCCGCCCAATGTTAATACCTTGAACAATGAAGGAGCACCTACTTTAGCCCCTGACGGAAGATCGTTAATTTTTGTAGCTTGTCCAGATGCGACTGGCGAAAACTATGGCGACAACAGGTTTGGAAGAGGAAGTTGCGATTTATTCTTTACCAAGCGATTGGGTAGTCGATGGACAAACCCTGAAAACGTAGTAGGTTCAGTTAATACTGGCAATTGGGAAACACAACCGTCACTTTCGGCAGATGGAAAAACTTTGTACTTTATCAGAGGTGTTCGAATGAGAGATGGATCTAAACAGTCTGACATCTACATGAGTACCTTGCAAGAAAATGGAAAATGGGGTGCTGCCGTTCGGCTTCCAGAGACTATTAATTCCTTAAAAGCAGAGGAATCCGTACTGATTCATCCTGATGGAAAAACTTTGTATTTTGGTTCCAAAGGACACATAGGCATGGGTGGAACAGATTTATTCATGAGTAGAATGGACGAAAATGGCAATTGGGGAAAAGCAATTAATTTAGGATATCCTATCAATACGCACTTTGATGAGCATTCACTGATGGTTTCGCCCAATGGAGAAATTGGTTTCATGGCCAGTGATCGCGAAGGCGGTTTTGGTGATTTAGACATCTATTATTTCCCCATGCCAGAGCATTTACGACCGACTAGAACCATTTACTTTGAAGGTTTTGTTTATGATATTGAAACGAATAATCCTTTACCTGGAAAATTTACTTTAATTGATATGAGCACAGGAAAAGAAGTAATCTATTCTGAGGCAGATCCCTTAACCGGCGAATTTATTGTCACTTTACCTGTGAATAGAGAATATGTTTTGAACGTCAGTTATCCGAATTACAATTTCTTTTCCAAGAATTTCAACATGAAAAATTCTGAAGGTCAAGAAGCATTCAAAATGGATGTTCCTCTGGTTCCCATCACAAGCGATGTTCCTATAGTCTTGAATAATGTCTTTTTTGATTTGAGCAAGTCTTCTTTGCGCATGGAATCTTTTATTGAGTTGGATAAGTTACGTGAGTTTCTAGCTTTGAATCCGAAAGCAAAAATAGAAATTGGAGGCCATACCGATACAAGAGGAGATGCTGTCGTAAATCAAAAGCTTTCCGAGGAAAGAGCCAAATCAGTATATGATTACCTAATTTCTAAAGAGATTACCAAGGAAAGGCTGTCATACAAAGGTTATGGTGAAACGATGCCGGTTTATTCTGATGAAAGAATCAGTAAATTGACAAATGAAAGCGAAATTGAAGCGGCCCATCAATTGAACAGACGTACCGAGTATAAAATTATAAAATAAATGAAAGGATTTTTCCTACTCATCCGTCCCATCAACCTTGTCATTATTGCCTTGACAATGTATAGCGTGAGATTGTTTATTCTTACTTACGAAAAGATTAACGACGTCCATTTTCTTGGTGCCAATGGGGAGGAATTAAGCTTTTTTCTTTTGGTTTTTTCTACTGTGTTAATTGCGGCTGCAGGTAATGTAATCAATGATTATTTTGATGTACGAGCAGACCGAATAAACAAACCCAAAAGAGTTGTAATTGGCAAATACATCAATAGACGATGGGCAATTTTAATCCATACTATTCTCAACTTAATCGCTTTTTTGATAGCCAGTTATTTGAGTTACAAATACCATACATTTTGGTATGTTTTCATTCATTTGTTGACTATGAATGCATTGTGGCTTTATAGTCTGTTTTTAAAAAAGAAACCAATAATCGGTAATTTCCTAATTGCTGGTTTAACTGCCCTCGTGCCCATTCTATGTGGAGTACATTTTTACGTTCAAGGCAAGGTCGATATTATGGAAAGCGCCATCTCCCACTCTCCATTTGATTATTGGTTCACTGCTTTGTTGGACAACGGCAACATTATTTGGTTGTTTGCTTTTTTTGCATTTGTGAACAATTTTGCTCGAGAAATCATCAAAGACGTTGAAGATATTGAGGGAGATAAATTGCTTTCTGCCAAAACTTTACCGATACTTTATGGCGTTCGTACCTCCAAAACATGGATTATAACTTTACTTTTCATCCCCATATTGTTCTTCTCCGTTTTATTTTTCTTCCATCAGCCCAAACACGATTTTAGTTTTGTAGCTCAAATTAAAATATTTGCTCCTGTTTTACTTTCTTTGTTGATGGATATGGTTGCTATTGTTTTGACTATAAGAGCTGATGGTAAAAATGGATTCCTAAAGGCGGATCAATGGGTGAAATACGCAATGGTTAGCGGTGTATTAACTTCAGTTTATTGGTATTTTTTATGGACTTGAATAAAAAATGGGATAAAATTATTCTGGGATCTCAATCACCAAGAAGAAAAGAACTTTTATCGGGTTTAGACATTGACTTCGAAGTCAGGGTGGCCGATATCGACGAAAGTTATCCTTCAAGTCTTGAAATAGATAAAGTGGCTGAATATATCGCAATGAATAAACTGAAGGCCCTTTCCCCTAGTTCAAACAAAAACGAATTGATTATCTGTAGCGACACCATTGTTGTTCTAAACGAGGAAATATTAGGCAAACCTGTGGATAAAACGGATGCCCAACAAATGCTAGAAAAGCTCTCTGGGCAGACTCACACAGTTATCACTGCTGTAGCGATTTCAGATGGTAATCAAGAAAAAGTCTTTTCAGATTCAACAAAAGTCACATTCAAAACACTATCAAATTCAGAGATAGAATATTATTTGGAGAATTACACTCCATACGACAAAGCTGGTTCTTATGGTGTACAAGAATGGATAGGAATGATGGCAATAATCAAAATGGAAGGCTCCTATTTTAATGTAATGGGATTACCAGTTCATAAGGTATACGAGACATTGGTGGCTTGGTAAAAATGACTTTTTTTTATAATTAAAAAAGCCGTTTTAATCCAAATTGATATCTGGACTAAAACGGCTTTGGAATTTTAAACTTTCTTTTATCTTACTACGAACATGATGCGTCTGTTTTTCGCTTGCGCTACTTCTTCATCATCCGTTTCTAAAATTTCCGGATTAGCTTCTTCATTTCCTTGTGGCGTTGCAATTAATCGTTGAGATGCTATTTCCTTAGATTTTAAGTATTCAATGACTGCTGCAATGCGCTTGTTATCCATATCGGCATACATCTCTTTTTCCTCGCCTACTTCATCTTCCATTTTATCGGTAAAACCGTTGATTTGAAGTCTCATGGTCGGATTAGCCATCATAACTCTAGCGATAACATCCAATGACGTTTTTGATATTGGAGTTAATGCATCTTGTCCAAACCCGAAATACAATTGTTGCGCCTCTATAACTTGTTTAGGCGTAGATTTTGTTTCATCAACTCTAATCTGTTTTTGGTAAATCATAGTTGAAAATTCTTCATTTGGCTCATCAGACGTGCAATCACAAGGTGTATCTTCATCCATTTCATAAACCACTACATCATCGATGTAATAATATGCTCCAATTACAGGAGTTACTTTAGCCCCGCCCTTAACAGGTTTATTCTTTTCATTTTTGATATCTTGTGATGCATTAAAGTTTCCAAGTGTAAGAAATTTTTCACCTCCTTCGGCTATAAAAACACCGCAGATTTGATGCCATCCGTAAACCGCATTAAATATTTTGTCACTTTTCACCTGAGCATTTTCAATCAAACTCGCTTTTGAAACGGATTCAAATTCTTTTTTAGAAAAAAGCATACCCATTTGGTTTACAGCGTATTTAGAGCTTTCTGCTAAAGATACATTGTAAGAAACACAATATTTTTTCCCTTTCTTTAATGTTTCAGAAAGACGAGTGATCACATAAGATCTAGGGGTTTTATCGCCATATGAGTAAGCCACAATTCCCGCATAACAATCACCATCCTTTGGCACTTCTGTTCCGTATATATTGTCCGGAGTATTGGCAATTCCCTCCTTAGATGGAGCAAATAAATCCGCTTTGGTACCAGTAGCTGAAGCCCACCCATTGGATTGAGCAATTGCCCCTTCTCTTTTTACTCTTCCAGTATAATCTTCGAAACTTCCGTTTTCTACAAGATTTCCCTGTGCAAACATACTACTGACAAATAGGAATGAGCATGCTATTGTACTTATTTTTATCATTTTTGTTTTATTTAAATTCATAGTTTTTCACTGTTTTAATAAATGTTTTCACCTTGTCAGGATGAATATCAGGATAAACTCCATGCCCTAAATTAACAATATGTCTCTTACTAGTAAAAGAATTGAGCATATTATTTGTCAATCTTTCCACCTCCGAATGGCTAGCATATAAAGCACAGGGGTCTAAATTCCCTTGCAAAGTTCGCGTTTCTCCAACAAGAGTCCGCATTTCCTTCATACTCATATTCCAGTCGAGACCAATCGTATTACAATCTAGTTGCGCAACTTCTGGTAAAGATAGGATAGCACCTTTCGAGAAAATGGTCAATGGCACTTCATTTAAGGCATTGGCAATTTTATCCAAATATTTCAATCCAAATTCAGCATATTGCTCTGTTCCCAGAATTCCGGCCCAAGAATCAAACACTTGCAACATGTGCGCTCCTGCTTTAACTTGTGCCTTCAAATACTGAATTGTCACTTCTGTTATCCTACCAAGCAAGTCGTGTGCCAAAGTTGGATTGGTGTACAACATTTTTCTTGATTTACTGAAAGTTTTTGACCCCTGCCCCTCAATCATATAACAAAAGATAGTCCATGGAGCCCCTGCAAAACCAATCAATGGAACTCTTCCGTTTAACTCTTTGTTGGTTAATTTTATGGCTTCCAAAACATATCCCAAACGATCCTCAACATCAAAATTAAATTCTGCATATTTCAAATCTTCCTCAGACTGAATTGTTTTCTGAAACCAAGGACCTTTTGCTTCAACCATTTCGTACGTCAATCCCATAGCTTCGGGTACCACAAGAATATCGCTAAAAATGATTGCCGCATCCACGTCCAAAAGATCAACGGGTTGAACTGTTACTTCAGCGGCACGTTCAGGGGTTTCTACCAATTCTTTAAATCCAGATAAACTGGCACGAACAGCGCGGTATTCGGGCAGTATTCTGCCAGCTTGACGCATCAACCAAACAGGGTATCTTTCGATGTCTTCTCCCCTTGCTGCGCGCAGTATAAGGTCATTTTTTAATTCCATTGTTGCAAATATACTATATCCTTATACAATTTAGGTTTGCCAGATGATTTCAGTTTGTCCTTTTTTTGATAAAAATTCGTTGCAGGAGTTGAAATGATCGCAACCGTCGAAACCCCGATAAACAGAAAGCGGACTTGGGTGACTCGATTTTAAAATGAGATGTCCATTAATATTCAATTTTGGAATTAATGCTTGCGCCTGATTTCCCCAAAATAACCCTACTAATTTCTCTTTTCTTTCAAATAGAGTTTGAAGCAAAAGAAAAGTAATATCCTCCCAACCTTGGTCTCTATGGGCATTGGCTTGTCCAATTTCCGTGGTAAGCACAGTGTTGAGCATTAGTACACCTTGTTCTGCCCACGAACTTAAGTTTCCAGTTGGCGGAAACTCATAATTGGGTATCGATCTTTTTAACTCTTTGAAAATATTCATTAGACTTTTGGGAAAGGGCTTTACAAAATCCTCGGTTGAAAATGCCAATCCATTTGCATGACCAAGAGTAGGATATGGATCTTGCCCCAGAATAACCACTTTTGTTTTATCTACTGAACAATTTTCTAAGGCCTTGAAAATATTATGTTTAGATGGTGTGATATCCGTTTTACAAATCAATTTCTCAATTTGATCCGACCACAACTCTTGTTCCTGTTGAGACCAATGAGGCTTTATTAACTCGTACCAATCTTTGGGAATGAGATGTATATTTTTCATAAAGATTTATGCTACTCAAAGGTAAGCAATTGACTTTGCGTAACTATCTTTGAATCATGAAATATTTATGGATTTTATTATTTCCTGCATTTGTCAATATCGCGTGTGGAAATAATTCAAATGAAGATGCGGAAGCGAAGGAATTACCTGACGAAAAACTAAGCTTGGAAGAATTAGCAAGAAGAAAGGTCATGATAAGCTTGGATATACTAGGAACAGAGAATTTTAATATGAAAATCGAAAAGGCGCATCTGAATACAGACGATTTCGAGGATGCAATAATCTTGGTTAATCGCAAAGAAAATGCCTTGAAAATTGCACAGGAAAAAGGAATAGTCAAATCCCAAGAAGAAACCAATTACTTTGGTAACCACAATTATATTTTTTACTATGATGGTATGACGCACAAAGTTACTCGTCCAATAGGAGTTCCTTCTAGTGCCTTGGTTCCTCTGGAAATTAGTTTTTTAAACATTCAAAGTGAAGGTTTTAAGGACTTTACAATTGATGTGCGTTTGAATGAGGCGCGCTACCGTAATTTTTATACAGTGAGGAACGGTGCACCTGCGCTTGTTTTTCAATGGCCGATACATAATATTAATGATGCCGGCGATTTCGAAATCAATCATATTGAATATGACAAAGGTAGTTACAGTTTAGCAAAGGACATTTTGATCTACTCTGGTGAATCGATTGACCAACTGCCCTCTAATTTGAATACTAATTTTAAGTTAAAAACTAAAAAAGTAGGTGAATTAAAATATCGTTTTTTCTACAATCCTAAAGAAAGAAAATATTTTACGAATAAATAGTTTAGTTATAAGGGCCTAATCGGTATAATTTTGCACCCTTGAATTCACCAATTTCATTCAAGTCTCCCATTTCCTTGGTTGGTTCGCCTTCCGTTAATATCAGATAATCTGCCTTCGGCAAGTGCTTCTTTAATTCACTTTTACCGTATTCATCTAACTCAATGATATTCCATCCTGATCTTTTAATCCAATAGAATGCACCATTTCGTGTTGGTTCTGGATACACTATGACTTTTACTTGAGAAGGAATTCCCCGTTCTGTCAAGTAGGTATCAATACCCTTCAATTTTGCTACGTTTTTTTCAAATAATGGAGAAACAAGATGAAAGCGTTCATCCAATTTATTTTTGGCGTAATTCAAACTCAAAAAGGCCAATATTACCACTCCCAGACTAAAGATGAAATGCTTGAAAATTATTGGAAAACGAGACAATAGATTTCGAAAAGTAAGTAAAACCAAAAAGAACAAGAAAGGTGCGAAATTCATCATGTAATAGTCATGATCTTTGAATTGTCTGAAAAATAAAATACCGTAAATGGAAATACCAATTCCAAGAATGAAGAGGATCCAGACATAAAAATCAACGTTCAGTTTTCGGATAGAAGCTAGACCGATTATTATTATTCCAAACATCACGTGAAAAGCTGTTTGATAATAATAACTTGAGAAGGAATCATGGTAAACCGATATCCAGGTTCTCGCAATTTGAGCACTATTTAATTCCCAGTATGGTGCAATTTCAGTTAAAAAATATGTGCTTCCGTGAATTTGATTATAAACTTTGGCCAGATAATACCACCAAAACACAAGTGCGAAAATTAAAATCAAACCCAAAAAGGGCAACGCATTCTTTTTCAAAGCTTTCACTATGCTTTTTGATTTGGATAAATCAAAGAAGAACAATGCTCCGACAAGTGCGGTAGGATGAATTAAATACGTGATTTTCAGCCAAGCAGCAAATAGAAAAAACAGCACGGAATACCATAAGAATTTCGTTTTTCTTTCTTTTTGATACCTCAGTCCAAAAAACCAACCGGAAAGCGTTAATCCAAATGTAGCACCATCTGGTAAGAAATTCAATGAATAGTAAAGCAGAATAGTCGAGCTCATCAACAAAAAACTAAATCCAAAAGCAAGACTGTTTTTCTTTAAAATCATCTGAACGATACGAAATAAATGATAAAATCCTAGGCTTGAAATACCCAAGGAAATCAATCGAAAAATTATTTCTTTATGGCCAAACCACGAAGACAAATATGCTGTGATGTAATATAAAATCGGGAATTCACATGCTGCTTTGCCATTTGAATCTCCCAAATACCAACCACCCGTTTCAAAAAAATCATAGCCATTATTTTGGTAGTAATCCACAAAAGAAAGACTATCAGTTTGTCGGATAAAATGAGGTCCAACAGGATGTAAAAAAATAAACTCTTGAAAATTCAAAAAGAGATAAACAAGGAGTAGTATGCCGAAAAAAAGTTTTCCGCTATGCCTTTCAAATACCCTTTGCCCACTTGAATATATGGAATTAATCATCTTTCATTTCTTTTTGATGACCATTTTTCTGTAAAAACAACTTTAAAATCTTGTAATAAAAGACTAAGTAAACCTTTAGAAATTAAATTGTACATTATTGTTCTATCAGACAACTGTTTAATGATTGAAGTTTTCATAAAGCCTTAAATATCTTAACAAAACCTTCCACTTCGTCTTCTTGGTCGTACAATTTTAAAGCATTTTCTTTAGCTAACTTAGCTTTATCGGTATATATCTCAGGTTCACTTAAAACAAGTTGTAATTTATGTGCAAAATCATCTGTGTCCTCGTATTCGTAAAGAGTTCCGAATTCACCATTAGACAATATTTCAGTTGTTCCGCCTGAATTGGTAGCCAAAATTGGCAATTCGTTCAACATGGCTTCAATCGTTACCATTCCGTAAGTTTCGCTATGGGACGAGAGTACAAAAACATCAATTGCATTGTAAAATTTGGCTGTATCAGGCTGTGATTCTGAAAAATGCACAAAATCTTCTAGTTTGTTTACTTTGACAAATTGAATCAATTTTTCAGCATAATCTTGATCTTCAGAATCATTAACCGTTGCTGATCCAAATATTAATAATTGGAATTCAATGCCATCTGATTTCATTTTTTGAAGCGATTCAACTAAAAAAAGTTGACCTTTTTTCTTCGAAATTCGGCCGATTATTCCCACCAAAGGTAAATTCGAGGAAATACCCAAAGTCATCCTTGCATCGTTCTTTGTATATTTTCTTTCAGCAAACAATTTTGTGTCGAGTCCAATTGGCAAAACCTTCACCCTACTCAATGGAAATTTGGTTCGAACAGCAACTTCAGTTTTTAAAAAATTTAAAGGGCTGACCCAAACATCAATATTTTTATAACGGAAAGTATGTAAAAAATCCTTTTTATTAACTCCAATTTGCATATGCTGTTGATATACAATCTTTAGGTCATTGTGGTATCTTTTTTTTGCCCAGACTGCCAGATCTAAATCTTTGTTGTCGACAACGAGCAGTTTATCTATATTATTGAAAATAAGAGAATTACCTATTTCTTTAGCAGCGACAAAATCAAAATACTTTCTTTTTATAGTAATAATTTCTATTGAGCTAAAAATCAATTTTGCTTTCTCTAAAATAGCTGAATTTATTTGTGTATACAGGACGATTTCATAACCCTTTTGGAGTAATAGTTTAGCTAATTTGAGCGTGTTCATTTCTAATCCACCCCATCCTGTGGAGGAAATAAGAAAAGCTATTTTATTGTTTTCTGTCATTCGTTTTCGAAATTAAATAAAATGAAGGGATAAGTGCGTCTGAAACAACTATTTTCATTTTATCGGCATTCTTAATAATTACTTAAAATTTTAAAAAAAAATCCAATATTTCAGGTTTATAACGTTAGAATTATTAAATCTTTTAAAATTGACCAATTATGAAAACAAGACCAGCTTCTATCCTTTTAGGGGTATTCATTCTTTTAATCGTAACGATAATTTCCTGCAAGAAGGATACAGCCACGACAAAAGTAAGTTACAGTGCAACAGTTACTTACAGCGCAAATATCCAACCCGTTATTTCACAAAATTGTAGTACTTCAGGTTGTCATGACGCTTCGAGTGCAGGTGGTTACAATTTAACAAGTCATTCAAGCATCAGCAACAATGCAACGATTATTCTTAAAGCTATACGTCATGAAAGTGGCGTAAATGCTATGCCACAAGGTGCCTCGAAGTTGGCCGTAAGCAAAGCAGACGATTTTGATTGTTGGATACAACAAGAAAATTGAATAATTAGGAGAACGAGGGTTCTTCAATTTCGATTCGATTAATTCTTTTAAATTCAATATATTTGGCACCGTTGATTAAAAACCAACAGATTGGTCGCGCCATTGCGACTAGAAATTAAGGTATCGCATGAATAAAAAGGTTCAACTTATATTACCCTTTGTTTTTGTCAGTTTGACTCTGATTTTAATTTCTTGTTTAAAAGAAAAAACAAGTCCAATTACAGGTGGCGCTTGCACAACAAATGTGAGTTACGATACGATAATCAGACCAATTATTGAGTTGAATTGCAGTACCTCTGGTTGCCACGATGCTTCGGGTTCTGGAGGATACACTTTTACCTCGTACGCGGCAGTTGCTGCAAGCGCTGATATCATTTTGAAAGTTATTCGACATGAAAATGGCGTGAGCGCTATGCCACAAGGTTCGGCTAAATTGGCTGATTCTGTTGCGATTAATTTTGATTGTTGGATTCAGCAAGGGAAATTGAATAATTAAAGCGTTTATTGTAGTTAATCTCCAATTTTAAGACAACCTTAAGACTTTTCAGTTTCAAAGTCCTATTTTTTTATTGAATCTTTGTGCATGAACATTTTAATTGTCGAAGATGAAATAGGTATTGCCAATTTCCTCCAACAAGGGTTAGAGGAAGAAGATTTTATCGTTACGGTTTGCGACAATGGAACAGATGGGCTGCACAAAGCACTGACTGAGAAATTTGACATCATTCTTTTAGACTGGATGTTGCCAGGAATAAGTGGAATAGAAATATGCAAGGCGATTCGGGAAGTAAATTCTGAGTTGCCTATTCTTTTTCTTACAGCAAAAGATACATTACAGGAAACCATAGAAGGACTGAAAAGTGGCGCGAATGATTATATCAAAAAGCCTTTTCATTTTGCTGAACTTTTAGAAAGAACTAAGGTTCATTTCCGTCGTGACGCTTCCAATAGCACAGAGCTCAAATTAGGATCTATTTTACTTGACACGGAGCGTCATTTTGTTAGTAAAAACCAGAAAGAAATCCCTCTGACCCAAAAAGAGTTTGCTTTGTTAGAAATGCTCATGCGGAATAAGGATAAAATCTGTACACGAACCGAAATAATCGAGCAAGTTTGGGATATTCATTTCGAATACAACACAGGGGTAATTGATGTGTTTATCAATTCTCTACGAAAAAAACTGGAACTTTCTGAAAATGAAAATTACATTCAAACCATACGGGGCATTGGTTATATTGCAAAGGAAATATGAATTTGAGTTTTAAAAAAAGAATAGCAACTTATTTCATGATCGCCACAGCCATGATTACTTTGGCTGTATTCGGTACTATTTATTTCATAGTTCAACAAACAGTTTATAATAATTTGGACAAAGACTTGTCTTATGAATCGAATAAGCATAAGACTGAAATCGACGTAACTGAAAACGAAATTTATTTCTACAACAAACAGGAATGGGAAGAAAGCGAACACAAAGAAGTTCAGGTAAATCCTGTTTTTCTTCAAATTGTTGATGTCAATGGAAATTTGAAAGACAAATCTCCAAACATGAAGGAGAAAAAGTTGGCTTTTAGTCATGAATCTGATAAAGAGAATCATTTCAATACCCAATTGAACGGTCGTGCTATTCGTCAAGTTCAAATCCCAATTCGTAAGAATGGAGAAATCAGAGCTTATATCATCGCTGCAATGTCCTTGGATGCAACTTTATCTGTACTTGTAAACTTGAGAAATACATTGTATATACTCTTCCCTATTGTTCTGTTGGTTTTATTTTTTGTTACTTCTTACTTAGCCGGCAAAAGTATTTTACCCGTTGTTTCAATTATTGAGACCACCAACCGTATTTCTCGCACCAACATGAGCGAACGTGTGAATCTACCTGAACGAAAAGATGAATTGCATGATTTATCGAGTTCCATTAACAATTTGTTGGATCGCATTGAAAAAACAATCAAAAGAGAAAAACAATTTACCTCCGATGCTTCGCACGAACTACGCACTCCTTTATCTATATTGCGTGGGACACTTGAAGTTTTAATCCGAAAACCGAGAGAAGAGAAAGAATATAAAGAAAAGATAGCCTACTCTTTAACGGAAATTGATCGCATGTCTGACATCATTGACCAATTATTAGAAATAGCTCGTTACGAAAATCAGCCTGAATTGAATTCAAACTCTTCTTTGACTATAAAAGACTTACTTCAAGAGATTTTGACGCGCAACAATGCTGAAATCCAGACCAAAAACCTGAAGGTTGAAATGGATTACGCTGCAGCACAAAGTGACACAGAAATCAATGGTTTTTATGGAAATCTAATTCTTGAGAATATCATTAGCAATGCTATCAAATATTCTAAAAAAGAAGGAGAGTTGCGTATAAGTCTTCAAGGAAACGACGATGTATTGTCATGCACAATAGCAGATACAGGCATTGGGATTCGAAAAGAAGACCTAGAAGACATTTTTCATCCTTTCTTTCGTTCCGATGCACTGATGCATAAAAACATTCCAGGCAACGGTCTGGGCTTATCTATTGTCCGCAAAGCCGCGAAAGCAATTGATGCAGACATAAGTTTAGAAAGCGAACTCAATAAAGGCACTATTTTCACAGTTCATTTTAAGCAAATCTTAAGGTAGTTCTAGTCATTGATGTGTATGGTAAGACTAACTTTGTAACTCAGAATACAGAAGACAAAATGTTAGAAAAAATCATTCGTTACAGCATCAATCACAAATTAATAATACTTCTCTTTACCGCAATGGTTTTTGGTTTTGGTATTTATTCTTTAATGAATATACCAATCGGAGCTGTACCAGACATTACCAACAATCAAGTTCAAGTCATCACTACTTCTCGAAATTTAGCCACACAAGATGTCGAGAAATTCCTGACATATCCGGTTGAACTTGAAATGGCCAACTTGCCCAATGTCAAAGAAATACGGTCCGTATCTAAATTTGGTTTATCCGTAGTTACCATTGTCTTTGATGATGAAATTGGAACCTATTTACCACGACAACTTATTGCTGAAAAAATCAAAAGTGCCGAAGATAAAATTCCAGCAGGATTTGGAAAGCCCTTCATGGGGCCAGTAACAACAGGTCTTGGCGAAATCTACCAATATGTTATAGATGTTGACCCCAAATACAAAGACGAATATTCCATTTCTGATATTCGAACCATTCAAGATTGGATTGTAAAACGACATTTATCTGGAATACCTGGAGTAGTTGAAGTCAATACCTGGGGAGGTGAATTAAAACAGTACGAAGTTGCCATCAATCCAGAGAGATTGCGCGCCATGAATATTTCCTTATCGGATGTATTCACCGCTATGGAAAACAACAATAGTATCGCTGGTGGAGGATATATTGAAAAAGGAAATGAAAGCTATTTCATACGTGGAGAAGGTTTAGCTGCAACCGTTTCTGATATTGAAAATATAGTTGTCAAAAACCGTGACGCCATGCCGATATTCGTTAAAGACATTGCGAAAGTTGGTTATGGAGCGGCCAATAGATTTGGTGCCATAACTGGAAATGGTCATGGCGAAAAAGTTTTAGGACAAGTCATGATGCTCAAAGGAGCGGATTCTAAAAAAGTAATCGACGCGGTAAAAGTTCGTGTGGAAGAAATTGCATCTTCATTGCCGAAAGGTATCACGATCAATCCATTCTTGGAAAGAAGTGAACTCATTGATAAAACGACTTTCACAGTTGCTGAAAATTTGATTTTAGGTTGCCTCATCGTCATATTTGTAGTGGTGCTGCTACTTGGGAATTTACGTTCAGGATTGGTTGTGGCGTCTGTAATACCTTTGTGCCTTTTCTTCGCATTGGGCTTGATGTATATTTTTGGTGTTGATGCCAATCTGATGAGTTTAGGAGCTATAGATTTTGGAATTATCATTGATGGTGCTGTGATTATAGTAGAGTTTATTGCATTTAAAATCACATCTGAACGCTTGACAATCAACAGCTTGCCAAAAGAAGAAAGAGCGGAGTTCATTGATCAAGTCACCTTTTTGGGAACGACTAAAATGATGCGGTCGGCTATTTTTGGTCAAATCATTATCATTATCGTCTTTATTCCTATTCTTTCGCTCATCAATGTAGAAGGAAAAATGTTCCGACCAATGGCACTGGTATTTTGTTTCGCATTAATCGGCGCTATGATTTTCTGCTTTACCTACGTTCCTGTAATGTCTGCTTTGTTTTTAAAACCAAGTGACCCTAAAAAGAAAAATATTTCCAACCGTTTAATGAACTATTTGGGTAAAATCTATCAACCGACGATAATATGGGCACTTCGCAGTAAGAAAATCGTTTTAGCGGGTGCTGGTGGTCTTTTAGTTCTTGTTTTTATTCTTTTTTCGAGAATGGGTGGTGAATTTGTACCTACACTTGACGAAGGTGATTTGGTGATTCAACCTGTTTTAAAAACAGGAACATCCCTTTCACAAACTATTGAAACAACAACACAAATTGAGAAAATTCTGGGCCAATTCCCAGAGGTTGAACAGGTTGTTAGTCGCATTGGAGCAGCGGAAGTGCCAACGGATCCTATGTCATTGGAAGAAAGTGATGTCATTGTAAAATTAAAACCTAAGTCAGAATGGGTAACGGCGCATTCCAAAGATGAATTGACCGATGCTTTTAAAGCCGCTTTGACCGATATTCCTGGTATTGATTACGAATTCACGCAACCCATAGAAATGCGATTCAACGAGCTGATTACTGGCGTTCGGGCTGATTTAGCTGTGAAGATTTTTGGTGAAGATTTGGATGTATTGCACGACAAAGCAGATGAAATCGAAAAAGCGATTCAAAATGTGGAAGGAGCTTCAGATATTTCCGTTGAAAAAGTCGCTGGTTTGCCACAAATGATTGTAAAATACAAACGAGAAAACATTGCCAAATACGGTGTAAACATCTCAGAATTGAACGATATATTAACAACAGGATTTGCTGGAAAGACGGCAGGAACAATTTTCGAAGGAGAGAAACAATTTGATCTAGTGGTTCGATTTGACAAAGCCAATCGAAAAGATATTTCGAACTTGAAAACTACCTCCATCCTATTGCCGAACGGAAGTTCTTTACCGTTCAGTGAATTTGCAGATATAGAATATTCGAAAGGTCCAGCAAAAATATCACGCGACAATACCAAACGACGCATTGTGATTGGTATCAATGTTCGAAATCGAGATTTAGAATCTGTTGTTCAAGATGTTCAAAAAATCATTGAATCCAAAATTAATATCCCAACTGGGTACACAGTAGAATATGGTGGGCAATTTGAAAATCTTCGTTCAGCAAAAGCGCGTTTGTCCGTGGCCGTCCCAATCGCTTTAGTGCTCATTTTCTTCTTGCTCTATTTTGCATTCGACTCGGTAAAAGAAGCATTGATGATTTACAGCGCCATTCCTTTATCGGCGGTCGGTGGAGTACTATTTCTTTACATGAGAGACTTGCCTTTTAGCATATCCGCGGGTGTGGGATTTATCGCCTTATTCGGTATTGCTGTATTGAATGGAATTGTACTTATTGAGCAATTTAAAGAGCTGAAAGAGCACGGAATTAAAAACATCAACAAACGTATCATTATGGGAACACAAATGCGATTGAGACCAGTTTTGTTAACAGCTTCTGCAGCTGCACTTGGTTTTTTACCGATGGCGA
Organism: Crocinitomicaceae bacterium; assembly: GCA_041751955.1. Taxonomy (GTDB): domain Bacteria; phylum Bacteroidota; class Bacteroidia; order Flavobacteriales_D; family Crocinitomicaceae; genus UBA2040. The sequence continues at coordinate 89,759 of JBGSIB010000059.1, read as the reverse complement.
TTTCGACAAATGCGGGTGCTGAAGTCCAACGACCGTTGGCAACTGTGGTGATTGGCGGGTTAATTACAGCAACTTTATTGACCTTATTGGTCTTGCCCGTACTGTATGCTATTTTTGATAAAGCTGATAGAAAAAAGAAGAAAAAGAAAAATCTTGTTCCAAAAGTTTCCATCCTTGTTTTGCTCCTGGTTTTACCAAACTTCTTGAAAGCTCAGGAAACGCCAATTTCATTAGGAAAAGCACTTGAATTGGCGATGGAGAACAATAAGAAAATTCAAGCTTCCAATCAATATGTTACACAAAATCAACAGTTGCAGAAAACCTCTTTTAATCTCGACAAAACCAGTATTTACTACAGTTTTGATCAAAACAACATCGCTCCTAACAATTTGGCTTTGAATGTTTTTGGCATCAATCAATCTATTCGATTTCCTTCTTTTTATTCAGCACAAAAGAAAGTACTAGAAACACAAACAGATTTGGCTAAATCTCAACTTGGGATGAATGAACAAATGGTCAAAAAGGAAGTTACTGCAAGCTATCAAAGCGTTTTGTTTTGGAGAGAAATGACGAAAAATTATTCTTATTTGGATAGCATATATCGACAATTCTCAAATGCTGCAAAACGCAAATTTGACACCGGAGAAAGCAATAATTTGGAAATGCTAACAGCCCAAACGAAACAAAAAGAAATAGAATTACTTTTGATTTCTAGTCAATCCAATTACGAAAAATCGCTTCGACAACTCAATGCTTGGATACAAGACTTACAAACATATAGCGCTTTGGATAGCGAATTTAATACGCTAACGATTAACACTTTAGATACCGCTTCCAATGCATCAACAAAGTATTATCAATACCAAAAAGTTCTCGCTGAACAGTTTTTACAATTACAAAAAAGAAATGCTTTGCCCGATATTCAACTCGGCGTTTTTCAAGGTGTAAATCGTGGACCAACACCCAACAATTACTTTGGAATTCAAGCTGGAATTGCTGTTCCCCTTTTCTACGGTGCCGATAAGGCTCGAATACAAGCTGCAAAAACAGGAGTGGTTCTGCAGGAAAAAGAATTGGAGAATCAGAAAACACAACTGCTTGCAAAATATGAAACATTGTTATTAGATGCGAGTACCTACCTTCAAGGCGTGGATTATTACGATTCGTTTGGAAAGAACTTGGCCACTGAAACATTGATCAATGCCAACAAAGCTTATCAAGCTGGCGAAATTGACTTTTTACAATACACACAACTTTTGGAAAACGCCAATTCCATTAAAATCAGTTATTTACAAAACATTTACTATTATAACTTAACCGTTACAGAAGCAAATTATATTCTCAATTAAGATGAAAAAACAGTTCAATATACAATCCTCTTTCCCTTTAAGGTTTTTACCCTTTTTCACTGTCATCCTGTTTATGAGTTCATGTGGTTCAGACCCTGCAAAGGAAGCTACCGAAACCAAAGCGGATATCACAGAAAGCATAGTCACTTTGAGTGAAAAGCAATTTGAAACTGGCAAATTGAAACTAGGAAAAATGACGAAGCAAAGTTTCAATGGAACCATTAAATCCAATGGAATGTTTGATGTGCCACCAGAAAACAAGTCAACTGTAAGTGCTTATTTTGGTGGATACGTTAAGAATATTCAATTGCTACCAGGGCAATATGTCTCCAAGGGACAAACCTTATTTGTACTGGAAAATCCGGATTATATTCAGGTTCAACAAGACTATTTGGAAGCCAAAAGTCAGCTGAGTTACTTGAAACAAGATTACGAACGTCAAAAAGACTTGGCCAAAGACAATGTGAGTTCACAGAAAACATATTCGCGTGCAGAGTCTGATTACAAAATGACCTATGCGAGATTCGAGGCGTTGAAAAAGCGATTAGACTTAATGAATATTTCACCCAATTCTATCTCGGAAACAAATATTAGAACTACGATTTCCATCGCTTCCCCTATTTCTGGTTACATAACAGATGTGAACGCGACGCGCGGAATGTTTCTTAATCCTTCCGACGTTGCAGTTACCATAATGAGTGTGGATCACATGCATATCGAACTCAAGATTTTCGAACAAGATTTGATGAACATTAAAGTGGGGCAAGTGGTGAAATTCAAATTGCAAAATGATGAAACAGAGTATTTTGCAAGTATTTATCTCATCAACAAGGCCATCGATCCGATTAAACGTACGGTAAATGTACATTGCCATTTGGCCAACGAAGAAATGTCCAAGCTTTTCACGCCAGGAATGTATGTAGAAGCCGAAATCCAAACTTCACAAATGGAATCGTATGCTTTGCCTTCTGAAGCTTTGGTTGAATTGGATGGCAAATATTATGCCTTGGTCAAAGTTACTAATGGCAAAAAATATACTTTCAAAAGAATTGAATTGAAAGTCGGAGAAACGACAGATAATTTCACTAAAATTTTGTCGGACACTGAATCGTTGAAATCTAGCGAATTTGTGGTTGAGGGAGCTTTTAATCTAATACAGCAATAGTCCAAAAACACTGCCATTTCTGAAAAATGAATAGCAAATTCTAAAAAAAAATAATATTATGAACGGAGCACATTTACATTTAATCGTCAACCACCTTCCCATTGTTGGTGGAATCATAGGAACCTTGGTTTTAATTATCGGTATTTTGTTAAAAAAAGACTTGATAAAACAAACGGCTTTAGGTATTTACATTTTCTCTTCTATCACGGCAGTTGTTGCCTTTTTTACAGGAGAAGGTGCTGAAGAAGTTGTAGAAGATCTTCCAGGTGTGAGTGAAAAATTGATTCATACCCACGAAGAAATGGGCGAAACATTTTTAATTCTCTCCATCACTTTGGGTGTCTTATCACTGCTGGCCTTCTTCTTCATGATGAAAAAACATGCTTTTGCAAAAATCACGGTTATCGCCACATTGTTATTGGGAATTGTTACGGTAGTTTCTGGTAAAATGGTGGGCACCAGCGGCGGTGAAATTCGCCACACCGAAATAAGAACAGGAGCATCAGCAAACCCAGATGCAAATGTAAATGGCGCTGACCTAGACGAGGAAGACGAGGAAGACGAGGATTAATTCATTGATTTAAATAAGATTACCTAAAAAAAGACGAGCAAAATTGAGATGTTCGTCTTTTTTTGTTTCATCCATTTTATCCCACACTCTGACCATCATGCCCAAACGTGGATTTTTCTCAAAGAAATCGCGATGATTAGCAATGAATTGCCAATACAAGCCGTCCCACGTTTTTTGCCAGTCACCTTTTGGATAATCTGACATTTTTATCAAATAGTTACTGCTACTGATATAAGGCTTGGTCGACGTCAATCCTCCATCGGCAAATTGGCTCATTCCATAAATATTGGGCACCATTACCCAATCATAAGCATCAATAAAAAGTTCCATAAACCAGCGATAAACTTCGTCTGGATCAAATTCGCAAAGCAGCATGAAGTTTCCCAAAACCATCAAGCGCTCAATGTGATGACAATAACCTGTTTCTAGTAATTTTTTAATGGTTTCATCAATGGGAAGTATTCCCGTTTCCCCTGTATAAAACGAAGGTGGAATTTTTCGTGTAAAACCCCAATAATTTTTAGTGCGCTCCTCTACTCCTTTTGCCAGATAAACTCCTCTGATAAATTCGCGCCAGCCTATTATCTGACGAACAAATCCTTCGGTGGAATTTATAGGAATTTGACTTTTATTCGCATAATCAATCACTTCTTGCAAAACATAAGCTGGCGTGAGTAAACCGCTGTTCAGCATAGGTGTTAACACACTGTGATTCAAGAATTTTTCTTTGAAAACTATCGCATCTTCGTAGGTTCCAAAATCGTGAAATCGTTCTTCTAGAAAACGTCGAAACCATTCTTCTGACGATTCAAAATCAAACGGATAAATCGGGTTTTCACCCAGTTTTCCTGGGTTATTCGGAAAATATCTTTCGACATAAATACAAGCCTCCTTGAAATATTCGCTCGGTTCTTCTTGACGAATCAAAGGAGGAGTTTTACCTTTTGGGTAACGCAATCGGTTTTCATCATCAAAGGACCACTTGCCGCCCAAGGGTTGATTTTTGTCATCCAAAAGCAAATTCAATCGTTTGCGTTCCGCCTGGTAAAATGAGGTTTGGAAAAATTTCTTTTTGTCGGAACGGAAAAACGTTTTTAAGTCTTGGCGTGTGTTCAGCCATTGTGGACTTGCATAAGCTTTCAATTCGATACCTTCCGTTTTTGCTCTTTGTAGCAGCCTCTTTTCTAGCCAATTATCCGATGGTTCCGTGAAATGTATTTTCTCAATTCCTTTCGTGTTTAAAAAGGGAATAAGTTTTCGGGTATCGCTTGTTTCCTGCACAGCGTCGATATATTTAACTTCAAATCCTCTTTGAATTAGATAATCTTCATAAAACTTCATGCTGGTACGATGGTAAGCGAGTTTTTGTTTGTGAAAAGCAAATTGCGTAAAAAACAAAGATTCTTCCACTAAATAGACAGGAAAACCATTCTTCAATTGTTCTGAATTAGCGAATAATTGATTTGGAAAAACAAGGTTTATTTCAGTCATGCTTGGTTTTATTTCTTCGGCATTTTTCACCACAATATTTCACTTCATCCCAATTTTTCTCCCATTTCTTTCGCCAAGAAAAGGGCAAACCACAAGTCAAACATATTTTTACGGGAAGTTGACTTTTCTTCATGCTTTGACTTTAAAATTAGGCACTTCGTTCTCTCTAGCATACGGAAATTTAGCTTTTTTCTGCATGGTGTAATACGTATTCAAGCCCGAAACAGCAGCGCTTTCGGTAAATTCCAAGTTCAAATGTCCTTCATCATCCACAGATTGGTCTGGTAGAAAAATATGCTCTATTTGGCCAATTAAAAGTAGAGTTCCGTTCAATTCTATTGGGATTTCTTGAACATACCGCAACCCGATTTGCACTTTGCTTTCCATAACAAATGGCGCGAAAAAATCATTTTTGAATTCTGCAGTTAGCCCACAACGATCAAATTCAGACACTTCTTTTTCAAATTTAGCCGAAGTGAAATGTGCCTTTTCTATGAAATCTTCTCCAACATGATTAATCGTATAAAACCCAGTTTCTTTTATGTTTTCGTAGGTATTTCGGGGAACTTCACCTGCAGGACGGACAATCATACCCAAAAGCGCAGGATGACTGCCCAAATGTACGACCGAACTAAAAATGGCCAGATTATTATTTCCTTGTTTATCTATTGTTCCGATTAAATTAGCAGGTTTTGCGCCGGTAATTCCATTGATTAAATTCAATCGAAAAACTTTTTTTTCTTGCTCTATGTCTTCTTTTGTCCAATGCATTTACTTCGTTTTCTTTGTTTTAGATATTCTCCTTCTCGCCATGTTCTTGGTATGTGTAACAACTATTCGCTGCTTTTCTTGTTGCACCATTTCATTCTTTTTGTGTCCATAAATTTTCTCCGTCGCGCTTTTCATACTGCTTTGTAAATCAACCAACGGGGCTGGATAATCTTTTCCGATATGAACACCGCAAAACTCTTGATCCATCGTTGTCATGGTCCACGGTTCGTGAATAAAAGCTGCGGGCACATCGCGTAGTTCAGGAACCCATTTTTTTATAAAAACCCCTTCTGGATCGTAATCTTTCGATTGTTTCACAGGATTATACATCCTTATCGTATTGATTCCCGTTGTCCCCGCTTGCATCTGAAATTGTGGATAATGAATTCCCGGTTCGTAATCTAAGAATTGTTGCGCCAAATGATAAACGCCCGAACGCCAGTCTTGGTCGAGGTTATGACAAAGAACAGAAACCACCATTGCCCGCATGCGAAAATTGATCCAACCTGTTTCTTTCACGCAGCGCATATTGGCATCAACTAGCGGATAACCCGTTTTTCCATCTTTCCACGCCTGAATCCATTCTTCGTTCTTATTTCTTTCCAACAATTCAAAACCTCGATTGACGCATTGAGTTTCATATGCACACTCCACTTCAAACTTTTGGATGAAGTGACAATGCCAATGCAAACGCGTTAAAATCCCTTGAAATGCTCTTTTTCGCTTTGGATAATTCGGGTGAGAAATAAAAAATTGGTACGCTTGTTTAACGGAAATATTCCCCCAAGCGATATACGGAGAAATTCTACCGCAGCTCTTTCTGCTTTCGGTTGGTTTAGAAATATGTTTGTTGTAGAGAAAACCTCTTTCCTCAGCAAAAGACTTTAAATAACGGAATGCATTTAACTCACCAGCAGGTTGATAGCTTATCGAATATTTCTCGAAGTCTTCTCGTGATTGGGTCGGAAGCGGAAAGGAATTCACCCAATCAACTTTATTATTTTTACTATAAACGTTCGAAACAATCGGCTCGTGCATTGTTTTGAACCATATTTTTTCCCATCCTTCTCTATGACGAATGCCTCTAACGATGCCGTCTCTTTGAAATTCTTCCCAAACTATTTTCTTCTCAGTCAAAAGCTGTTTTATCCGCTTGTCTCTTTCGTAGGTGAGTTGCGTTCCGCTTTCTTGGTAGGACCAAATATTTTGAACATCGAAATCATCGAATATTTTTTGAAAGACATTTTCTGCCTCAGCATAACAGATAGTAAGCGATTGATTTGCAGGCTCTAATCGCTCATTCATCGCCATTAAAGAGTGATATTGAAACTGTAAATGACGCAAAGAAGTATCTGGATAAGAAATGATTTTCGGTTCGAAAATAAACATGGGAATGTAGGGCAAACCAGCATTTTCAGCCCTTTGAAAAGGCAAATGGTCATGTGTGCGCAAATCGCGTTTCAACCAAACTATATTTATTTTGGTTTTCAAGAAAAAATCAACTCCTTTCTTGCTTTTTTCCAGAAGGTGAAAAACGAGGCGTGATATCCCTTTACGCTCGTCATCCAATCTCTATCATCTTGAATTCCAGCAAAATGCATATTGGTTGGATGCTCCTTAAAATACATGTTTTCCGAATTAAATGTTTGACAAAAATCAGCAAATTCACCAACAAAAACCTGGATATCAGGAATGTTTTTGGCTAGGTCAAGCATAAACTGCATGGATTTTGGCGAAATTGGATATTTCTGAAAATGAGACGGTTCTAGTATTAAAATTCGATTTCCTTTTGTTTCTATTCGCCATTTGGGATCAAGGTTGTACCAGGTGTACATGAATGTTGGCAATTCTCGATTTAGATTAACTTGTGGCGGTGTGGGTAATCCCGTTTTTAAATCAAGCTCAACCAATGTCCGAAGTTCAGTTGGAACGGGTATTTTAGAAAGTTCATCATAAGGCAAATCCAAGTAGGATTTCCATTGCTGTGTCCGGCAATGTTTATCGATATTCTCTTGATTCGCAAAATAAAGTTTTCCGCTATTGGCACCACAAACCCATTGCCAACTCAAAGCATTGCTTGCCCAATCCCCATCTAGCAAATGATAATACATCCACTGCGCCGGTTTGTGCCAGTGACTTTTCGCAATATTCGTCGACATGGAAGCGATATACATGCGCACATGATTGTGCAAATAACCCGTTTCATAAAAATTTTCCAAAGCCCGATCAATGGCTAAAATACCGGTAGAACAATTCAAAAAAGCTTCAGAAATGGAGTTGTTTTCAACGCCCTCTTGCTTATTTTTTAAATCCGAATCAATTGCATTTCCTTTCTCCATCCAAATCAGTTGCCAGTAGTCGCGCCAAGCCAATTCTTGAATCAATTTCTCCATGCTTTCTGGCTTGAATCCCAATTCTAAACAACTAGCATAAACTTGCTTAGTAGAAATAACACCTCGAGAAATGTAAGGCGATAAATAGGTTACGGCTCCATTGATGTAATTTCTCGTTAGACCGTATTCTACGGCTTGAATTTTTTCTATTTTTTCGAGAATTTTTATATAATCTGTTTCAAAAATGATGGAATTATTCATGTAATTATAAAAAACAAAAAAACATTCATTTTGTTGAAAAGAATCATAAAGTGACAATTGTTACAGGAGAAATTAGCTTTAGCGCTTATCTTTGCAAAAAGTATTTGCCTAAGATGAAAAAAGGAACTAAACTCTATAGTGTTGTCAAGATGAAATGCCCTAATTGTCAGGAGGGAGATTTCTTTGAAGGAAATATATTCAAGGCGAACGTGAAGGAAAAATGCGACAAATGTGATTTCAAATATTCCATTGAACCTGGTTTTTATCAGGGATCGTATTATGTTGTTTATGCTCTGGGAGTTGCCGTTTTTGTTACCATTTGGGTTTCAATTTCCCTTTTCTTTCCGAATGCGTCATGGAATGCCACTTTAATCGCTATCTTGGTGGGATTGATTGGCTCAGCGCCATTCATGTACCCCTTATCAAAAATAATTTGGGCAAATTTATTCTTTAAATACGGTCAAAAAGACAAAGCAAAACACCAAGAATCGAATGGAGGAGAAAGTCAGGGATAATTACGGATATCTTTTTGAAGAAAAGCTTATACAAGAAATCTTAGAGAAAGGTGTATACAAACTTGTGAAAGAAGGTGAAATTCTCATCGACTTTGAAGACACCATCAAACACATTCCTCTGCTCATATCTGGAGCGATAAAAATATCTAGAATAGACGATCAAGGCGACGAACTTCTGCTTTATTTTATTGAAAAAGGTGATGTATGTGCCATGACATTGACCTGTTGTATTGGTCAATCCAAAAGTGAAATACGCGCGGTTGCTGAAGCCGATACAGAATTGTTGATGATTCCCGTAGAAAACATGGATGCTTGGTTGCAAAACTACAGCAGTTGGCGAAGTTTCGTGTTTGAAAGTTATAATAATCGTTTTACAGAAATGCTCCATTCTATTGATAGTCTGGCATTTATGAACATGCACGATCGTGTCATGAAATACTTACGTGAGAAAGTCATCGTCAGCAAAGATCAAATGATCAATACCACGCATCAGGAAGTTGCCATGGATTTGCACACCTCCAGAGTTGTTATTTCCCGCATCTTGAAAAGTCTTGAGCGCGAAAGCAAGATCATTATTCATAGAAATAAAATTGAGGTGCTGGAATTTTAGGATTTGAGGAATTTGGTAATTTGAAGCCTTTGGCATTTGGAAATTAAAAAATGGAATTAACAGCGTTTCTTGGTTATTTTGGGGCGGTTCTAGTCGGACTAATACTTGGTTTGATTGGCGGTGGAGGTTCCATTCTTACGCTTCCAATTCTTGTTTATTTACTTGGAATTGATGCTGTAATGGCAATTGGATATTCGTTGTTTATTGTAGGAATTACCTCATTAGTTGGTTCTTTGCGCAATATCAAGGAGAAAAGAATCAATTTTAGAATCGGGCTTCTATTCGCGGCACCAGCTTTGGCGACTTTATACTTAACTCGCTATTTTCTTGTTCCTGCTATTCCCGATCCTCTGTTAAACATTGGAAACTTTCATTTGAGCAAATCCATGGCTGTAATGGTTCTCTTCGCCATTGTAATGCTGATTGCTTCCTACTCTATGATCAAAGGTCGAAAAGATGCCGAACAGATTGTTTCAACGCCCAAATTATTGAATTTAATCATTGTAGGAGTTGGAGTCGGACTTCTATCCGGATTGGTAGGCGCTGGCGGTGGATTCATTATCATTCCTGCTTTGGTTTTCTTTGCTTACTTGCCCATGAAAAATGCAGTGGCCACTTCAATTTTTATCATTGCAATCAATTCTTTACTTGGATTTACTGCCGATATCGGCAAATATGCAATGGACTGGCCCTTTTTACTCATTTTCTCTTCATTGTCGATTCTTGGAATTTTCATAGGTATTTATTTGACGCGTTTTGTGTCAGGAAATCAGCTGAAAAAAGGATTTGGCTGGTTTGTTTTGGTGATGGGCACGTTCATTATTCTGACGGAAATCATTTCCTAGTGTGACTCTTGTTACCTTCTGAAATTAGTTTGTGTTGTAATTTTGTCAAACGAAATTGAAACATAAAATTTTTATACCATGAAAATAGAACAAATTTATACAGGATGTATCGCCGAAGCAGCTTATTACATCACATCCAATGGCGAAGCAGCCGTAGTTGACCCTTTGCGAGAAGTTCAACCTTACCTTGAACGTTTGGAGCGTGACGGAGTGAAACTGAAATACATTTTCGAAACACACTTCCATGCGGATTTCGTTTCGGGACATGTGGATTTGGCGAATAAAACCGGAGCTACAATCGTTTACGGACCAACCACAATGAAAACAGGTTTCGATATGCATGTTGGAACCGATGGCGAAATTTTTGAATTGGGTGGAGCCAAAATTCAATTGATTCATACGCCCGGTCACACAATGGAAAGTTCTTGTTTTTTAATTTCTGATGAAGAAGGAAATGAAAAAGGCATCATCACAGGAGATACACTATTTATTGGTGATGTTGGCCGTCCAGATTTGGCACAACATGTGATCGAAGATTTGACGCAAGACAAACTTGCGCGTCATTTGTATCATTCACTTCGTGATAAAATCATGCCCTTGTCAGATGAACTAATCGTTTATCCAAACCATGGTGCGGGAAGTGCTTGTGGTAAAAACATGAGCAAAGAGACTACGGATACATTGGGCAATCAGAAAAAGACAAATTACGCTCTGAATCCTAATTTGACGGAAGATCAATTTGTAACTGAAATTTTAACAGGATTGGTTGCGCCGCCACAGTATTTTCCGAAAAATGTTTTGATGAACATTCAAGGTTCAGAAGGTGTTGAAACTATTATAGAAAAAGGGAAACAAGCTCTTGACCCAGAAGCATTTGAGTTGGTAGCCAACGAAACACGTGCTTTAATTCTAGATACCAGAGACCCAATTGTATTCTCAAAAGGTTTTATACCAAATAGTATCAATATTGGTTTGGACGGAAGTTTTGCCATGTGGGTCGGAGAATTGATCATTGACATCAAACAAAACATCTTGATTGTTTCCGAAGACGAAGAAAAAATTGAGGAAACAATCATTCGTTTGTCACGTGTTGGCTACGATAACACCATTGGTTACTTAAAAGGTGGCATGGATGCTTGGAAAAGCGCTGGAAAAGAAATTGATGTCGTTCATCGAATTACAGCTGCACAATTAGAGGAACACGCAAACACAGGAAAACAAAACATCATCGACGTTCGAAAAGTGAGTGAATTCCAATCTGAGCACTTAGAAGACGCTGTGAATATTCCTTTGAATGTTTTGACGGATCATTTGGCAGAATTCCCAAAAGAGGAATCGTTTATTTTACATTGTGCAGGTGGCTACAGAAGTATGATTGCAGCTTCCATGTTAAAACAAAGAGGATTTGATAACTTTGTGGATGTGATTGGTGGAATCGCTTCTATCAAAGAAACCAAATTACCAATGACGGACTACGTATGTCCAACAACTTTACTTTAAACAAATAGAAACAAAAATAAATATGGGATTTTTATCATCAATTAAAAAAGCCTTCGCAGGCGGTACAAGTGTGGATTTCAAACAAATGTTAGACGAAGGAGCTATTGTGGTTGACGTCCGTACTCCTGGAGAATTCAAAGGTGGACACGTGAAAGGAAGCATCAATATGCCCTTGAACGAAATTGGCAACAAAATTGGTCAATTCAAAGGAAAAACGGTAATCACGGTTTGTGCTTCAGGCATGCGTTCTGGACAAGCAAGAGGAATTCTGGCTAGCAAAGGTGTTACCGCTTATAACGGAGGTCCTTGGGGACGTATCGCTAAGTTGAAATCCTAATATTTAAGATGGAAAACGTCAGCCAAGCGCAGTGGGAAAAACTCATTGCCGAAGATAGCAACGCAGTCATTTTGGATGTAAGAACACCTGGGGAATGCTCAGAAGGAATTCAAGCCAATGCTATTCAAATGGACATTCAGCATACGGCCCAATTCATTCAAGACATAGAAAAGCTGGATAAATCGAAAAACTATTATGTGTATTGCAGAAGTGGTGGACGAAGTGGACAAGCTTGCATGCTTATGGGTGTTAAAGGATTGAAAACTTATAATTTAAATGGCGGAATGCTAAGCTGGACAGGCGAAGTCGTTTTACCTTAACTTACATTTAAATGCATACTGTAAAAGACTTTTTAGTCAAAAATATATCACTTTGGGCAATAGCGTCGGTCACACTAGGACTGGCGCCCTTTGTTCCAGAACCGCACATTTGGAAACAAATCAAGAACATTTATCATGGTCGTTTGACGGCTTCCATTGATTGGTTGGACTTATTGATGCACGGTGCACCTTGGATTTTGTTGATTTTAGCCCTTTCGTTAAAATACTTTTCTCCCAAGAAAGAGGCAAAGGTTTAAATCAAAAATCGAAAGCCAAAACCATGGTTTAGGAGATATGTTGCCTTGTATTCATTGTTGGCCGTTTTATTTAATCGAACACCATTTTGCACTTCGTAAAAGAAACGGGTACGGTTCCAAAAATTAGGTTTTTGAGAAAGTGTATATTCAATGCCCAGTGGCACAGCAAAAAGGAAACCCATTTGATTTTTGAGTTTGAATTTTTCAAATTCAATATTTTCGCTGCCACTATACAAGAATTCAGGATGGCTTTCCAAGTTGGCATAGTTGCCTTCATTCACAGTTTCTTTCCTTTCGTCAACATAAACTTTTGAATATCGAAGCTCACGTTTGTATGAATTAGAAATTCCAAGGGAAAAGCCGTAATACCAATTGGTATGGTCATTGAATTGTATTTTATGCAAGGCCTCAAGCTGAATTTGAACTGTGTTTTCGATGAGCGTCATGTGATAAAACTGACCATGAATAGAATCCACTTGAACCGTAAAATCATACTCTGGAAAGTAGGTAGAATCGACAAAAAAAGAATTTGCAAATCCGTCTCTTCTTGATATTTCATTTTTACCCAAATAATTGATATTTGCCCGGAAGGCAAGTGTATTCTTTTCCTTTTTAAAAAAGGTTTTGTCTGGAGAAAATTGAATTCCAAAATTTACGAAGCTAAAATTACTTTGTAAAGTGGAAGAAAGTCCCGACGAATACACTGAATCATAGCTAATACTGGAGTTCTCGGCATACGGCAGGAAATCCAGAATTCCAGTCAAATATTGTCGATCCACTTTCCAGTTGGAGCCTGGATGCCAATAAACCGACCAATTGGAATAACTTTTTGAATCTTCTTGTGAGAATAAATTGAAAAAGCTGAAAGCAAGAAAAATTAAGCTAAAACTGAGTTTTGATTTGAATTTCATGCTAGCTAGTCATTAAAAAACAAATCGGTAACCGAGTCCGTATCTTCTGTGAAAATAAACACCTGAATTTCCTATAAAGGCATCATTGAATCGTAAGCCAAACTGACCTTCAACGAAAATATGATTTCTTTTTTCGCTGGAACCTGAATTTCCTAAGACAAAATCTACTCCGAAAGGAACATAGACCAATGTAGAAATAGAATTGTCGCCTTTTATATTGTTTATACGTTTTTCAATTTCATAGTTAGAATCGATGTTTTCGTAATCGTAAAGTGATCCGAACGCTAGATTTGGGATAGAAGGCTCGATGATGTCCAAAAACTGTTTTGTGTCGTGGGATGCCAGCACGTATGTATCAACAAATGCGCTCATTCCACCGCCAATTCCTGCATACAGGGAAACAATATTACTTGCCTGAAACCTGGAAATAAAATCAAATTGGAGGTTGATTTGTTTACCTTTTATTTTAGCTTGCCAGGTATCAATGGTAACTTTTTCTCGGCGCATGAAACCACCATCAACAACTATGGTATCGTAATATTCATGATGAATTTGATTGCCTGTACCTTCAAATCCAATTTTGTGGGCATAACTTAGATTACCTCGGAATGTGGATTGAAACTTTTCAGATGTGAGCAATGAAACTTTACGCCCTATACCTAAATTCAAGTAAGGTGTTCGCTCATTTTCACCAAAGGTTTGATTTTGAAAATAATTATCAAATTTATTGGGTCCAGCATCCAAAATTGAAGACGAGTAACTCCGTTTCATTTCTTGATAAAAATATTCATTGAAATTATAATTACACAAACTAGGATACCAAATCAATTCAAACTTTCTGTTTTGATTCTCCGTTTTCTGTCCAAATGCGACACTAACACTTGCAAAGAAAACGAACGAAAAAAGGGACTTTTTCATACGAATGGGCTTTTCTGTTAAACGTTTCATATTAAATTCATATTGTCAATTTTTGGTCATAACGCGATAATTTAACAATTCGGAATACGCAAAAAAATGACTGAATCAATAGAAAACCCTTCTCCTTTCCTATCTTCGCGAGGATGTTTCAAAAAATGAATAGAAAATCGTTCAATGTGCTGATCTTATTGATTTGCGCTTACGTGATTTTCAGTAATATTCATTTTCAAGTCAGCAACTTTTTGAGTTTCGATATATTTGGTTACTACCTGTATCTTCCTCTTCAATTCATTTATGGCGATTTAGGCGTTTCAAACGAACAACTCTTCGCTGAGGTAATTCAGAAAAATCTGGAACCTTTTGGATTTTATCAAGGTCACCGCACTGAAACAGGCTTGATGGTCATGAAATACACTATGGGACAATCCATTTTGTATGCTCCATTTTTCTTCATTGGACATGTACTATCTTGGTTTACTGATTATCCAAGTGATGGATTTTCAAAGCCTTACCAATATTCAGTATTTGTAGGAGGAATAGTTTACACCTTAATTGGAATTGTCTTTTTCGCGAAAGTTTTACTTCACTTCTTTCAGGAAAAAATTGCTTTTTTGGTACTTTTTCTAATTGTTTTCGGAACGAATTATTTGCTCCAAAACACCATGTACTTTCAAAATGGAATGACGCATAATACCTTGTTTGCTTGTTATACTGTAATACTTTGGCTGACCATAAAATGGCATGAAAATCAAACTTGGAAAACGATAATTCCTTTGGCTATTGTTTGTGGATTGGCTATACTTATTCGTCCGACTGAAATCGTTTGTTTAATCATTCCTTTGCTTTGGAATGTGTGGAAGAGGGAAAGTCTAAAAGCCAAAATCCAACTTTTGAAATCAAAAGGGAAACAAATCATAAGTTTTTCATTTATAGTGTTTTGCATCGTTTCACTTCAATTAATTTATTTTAAATGTATAACAGGATCATTCTTCTATTCTGATTACGCTGGTAATGCTGGCGAAGGCTTAGATTTGTTCGCTCCATACACGTGGGAAGTCCTCTTTAGTTTCCGAAAAGGTTGGTTGATTTACACACCAATTATGGTTTTTGCTCTTCTTGGTTTTCATTCCTTGTACAAAAGAAACCGAGCGCTTTTCTGGGCACTCCTCACCTATTTCATCATCAATCTTTGGTTTGTTTCTTCTTGGACCTGCTGGTGGTACGCTGAGTCCTTTGGTCAACGCGCTTTGATTCCTTCTTATGTAGTTCTTGGAATAACGTTGGGTTACTTTTTTATAGGTTTAAAAGAAAGTTCTTTTGTTAAAAAAGTTGTTTCAAGCTTTCTGATAGTTTTCTTTTTTTCCTTGAATATTTTTCAAATGATGCAGTATCACCGAGGTGTTTTGCCTGGAGACGGTATTACGTCTGCCTACTATTTCAAAACCTTCGGCAAGTTGACAAAAAATCAAAGCGACCAGAAATTATTGCCCATGAATACCACAGAACTTAGAGCCAGCCGCTACATAGATTCAAAAAAATACCTGAAAACCAGAGTGATTCGACAAGATTTCGAGTCCTTAAAAGACAATTATTCCTTGAATGCTCATTCAGGAAAAAAGGCTGAAGTCATGTCGCCCGAACATTTGTATTCACTATCCGCTTCGGAAGAATATCAAAATTTAACAAATAAAGATCACGTCTGGTTTAGCATCAGTGCTTATGTTTATTCTGACACTGATTTTTCTGAGCAGGAATTGCATTTGGTCACTTTCATGGACCATAAGGGAAAACCGTATCAATATGAAACGTTAAACTCTCAAACAGTGCTGCTCGAAAAAGGAAAATGGAACAAAATTAGTTTCAATTATCTAACCCCTCCTATTCGACGAAAGTTCAATAAATTCAATGCTTACCTTTGGTTTAGAGCCGGCAAAAAAATTCTTGTTGACGACTTGAAAATTGACGTTTACGAACAAAAAAAGCCGTAACGACTATGGTTACGACTCTTCTTAGGAAATTTGAAAAGAGAAAATCAAACATCCACTCCTTTTAACATTTTATTCCAATACAAATATGGAAGAATATATTTCTTCAACCACCACAATCTTCTGTGTTCCTTGGATGAATCTTTAATAAACATTCGTTTCAGTTTTGGATCAGGCAAGAAATTGGACTCGTAATCGAATTCGGCAAGAACCATCTTTCCATAACCCGTGACCAAAGGACAAGATGAATAGCCATTGTAGGATTTTTCGCCTAAAGAATTGGATACAATCAAACGAGAAATATTTTCTACGACTATTGGCACCTGTTTGCGAATGGCCGCTCCCGTTTTTGCGGTTGGCAAAGAAGCTACATCACCAATTCCAAAGACATTCGGATATTTTTTGTGCTGTAAAGAACCATGATCAACAGACAACCAGCCTGAATCATCCACTAAATCTGAATTCCGAATAAAATCCGGTGCAGTTTGAGGTGGCGCTAAATGCAACATATCAAAGTGAATTCCCATTCTACCTTCTGACTGTGAAATTTTTAAGTCTTTGTTGTTGTAATTAATAGTCGTGTCGATATTTCCCGGATCATCTTCAGACATGACAACACATCCTCCAGCCTGAGGGTCCTTCGTTACTTCATACCAAGCAATCTGATTTTCGCCATCGACTTCCACTAATTTATGGTGATAACGAACATTGATGTCTTTTCGATTGATAACTTCCATCAATGTTTTAGCGATAGGATTCACACCAAAAATAACGCCGCCAGGAATCGCAAAAACAATATCTGTTTTCGCACGAATACCGGCTTTTCTGAAATAATCGTCGGCGAGATACATGATTTTCTGGGGTGCTCCACCACATTTAATAGGCGTGGCTGGTTGCGTGAAAAGTGCCGTTCCACCTTTGAAATTCTTCAAAACTTGCCACGTGTATTTTGGATCTGTGTAGTTGCTGCAAACAACTCCTTTATCTATTGCTTCTGTAAGGCCTTTGACCAAAGAAGTATCCATTTTCAATCCTGGTGAAACAACCAAATAGTCATACGCGATTTTTTGTCCAGTTGAAGTTTCTACAATATTGTTCGCCGCATCGATTTTGCTCGCATATTCTTTTATCCAATGAACACCCTTTGGAATAACGGAGGCCATTGTTCTTTTCGTTTTTTCGAAATTGTAGGTATTTGCCCCCACCAAAGTCCATGCTGGCTGATAATAATGGAACTCTGCAGGCTCTAGCAAGGTGATTCGCACGTTCCCTTTTTTCAAAAACTGAGCAGCAGTCATTATTCCACCTGTGCCACCGCCTATTATTAATAGATTTTTCATAATCAACTTTTTGTCTTAACAAGTGCTAAACTGCAATTTTAAAACCGAAACCATTGTAACTTTTATCACATAAACGGCTTTGAGTCCAAGGTAATCTCTTCCTTTTGCCAAATATTGTGAACGAACGAATAAATGAAAATTCTAATCGTTTGCTTACATTTAAAGCATCTAATTGAAAATAACTTATGATTTCATTTGAAACAAAAAAAGCAGATGTTGCTTCCTTGATAAAAAACGGTGATCATCACTTGGGCTTCAGAAAATTGATTGACTGCGTCTTAGATACCCAAAAATTGGAAAACTATCGTCAGTGTATCGCTTTTACGGACTGGAAAGAATCAGCAGAAAGAAGTTCGGAGGAATTCACTCAAAAATCTCTCGAATTATTGGGTCAACTTGAAATTTCGGAAGCTGCTAAGACTTCCTCAAAACCTTTGCTAGAAGCTTTCGGTGTTCAGAAAGAGTTTTCTGGGGGTCGTTTTAAATTGGGTGAAATTGATATGATCATTCATCAAGGTGATATTTGGGGTTTGGTGGGTGAAAATGGAAATGGAAAAACGACCTTGCTTCGATTGTTATGTCAAGATTTGTCCTATGACAGAGGCGTTATTAATTATGGTGAACTCGATACCAACGACAAATATTCTTTACGAACACGTCTCACTTACTTGCCACAAAGAACGCCAAAATGGTATGGTTCTTTGAAAAGCAACCTGAAATACGCTGCTAGTCATTACGGAACCAAAGGAGAAGAAAATGAATTATTGGTCATGATGTACATCATTCGATTTGGCTTATGGAATTATCGAAATCATCAATGGAGTCAGCTATCTTCAGGCTACAAAATGCGCTTTGAATTGGCGCGTACTTTCCTGCGCAAACCGAGTATTTTATTGTTGGATGAGCCTTTGGCCAACCTGGATGTTCTTGCGCAACAATTGATACTTGAAGATTTGAAAAACATGTCTCAAAGTTTAGCTCATCCACTAGGAATAGTATTGAGTTCGCAACAGTTGTTTGAAGTTGAAAAAGTATCAGATAAACTGTTGTTTTTGAAAAATGGTGCACCTACTCATCTTGCTACGGCTAATGAGGAGCAATCAGAAGAGTTGACTGTCATTGAATTGGACATCGATTACCAAAAGGATGCATTGATCAAAATGCTTTCAGGCTTCGATTCACTTCAAATCGACTTCAATGGAGGTATGTTCGTTATCCGAGTGGCTGAAAACAGCGCCTTGAACAAAATACTTAAACTTTTAATAGACAACAATATAACAATCAAATACTTCCGAGACATTACCCACTCTAGTCGTCGTTTGTTTGTCTAACCATTACTTCTTCAACATGAAATTACTTCAAAAATTCAACACCTATTTATTAGAGAATTATCCCTTGCTTTGGCATACGCGGGCAATTCAGCTGACCTTTGTTGGTTTGTTAGTTTGGTTGGTTTCCTTTTTGGCGGGTTATCTCAGTACAGATTTGACAGACTTACGAGTAAACAACTTCAATTTCCTGTACGGTTCTTCTCAGTTTGTTTATTACCATATAGGAATGGTCATTATTATTGTGGCACTTTGGGCGATTTTCTTTTACAAAAACAATGCTTTCAAATCTTTTTATCCGCTCAAAAGATTTTATTTCCATAAAATGCTGGGCTTATTATTTGTTCCTTTCTTCCTATTGGTTGCGGCTCCAGTTGCGCATAATTCAGGAGCAAGAGCAAAAACAATGTCCCTGCTTTCCCTTGACCAATTAAAAAAAGATGCTGCCGTAATAAATATCGCGAGTGCATTTTTATTAAGCAATCATAATGACTATAAAATTGAAGAAAAGGCCTATCCTGAACCTTTTCCGCTAGAAAGGACAGAGTTTGATGAGAACAACCGTGACTGGGATTATAGTGCAAATTCCTTGTATCTCCAAAAAGATGTCCCTGTTGATGAAAAAAAATATACTATCGAAAAACCATATACGAGATATAAAATTGACGATTCAAACACATCAATAATTGATGGGCGGAAGTATCAATTTTTCAGCACAAAAATAATACGAATTGATTCCTGTTCTCAAAAAAAAGTAATTGACAAGTTTTATGTATTTGATTCTACAGACCAACTAAACCTAGTGCACATCGAGAATTATTCGAAAATGATAATTGATGATTCAGAATATTTAGACCCGGAAATCATCAAAGCAATAGGCAAGTTTAAGGAAATCAAGGAAATGGAAAGAGCTCGTCGAAAAGACTTGCTCTATTCTTTGAATATGGAAGATTTCATGATCAATCAGACAGATAATTTTCCAAAAAAGTATTTTGCTCAAGCTTACAGCAAAGAAATTAAGCGTTTGACTAAAAACAAAGATGGTGAAAAACTTATTCAGCTTTTAGAACAATTTAACGATGTTCTAACGAGATATAAAATCCCTGGAAACATTAGTCCACAATATATCACTGCAGTTTGGTTGACCAATGATTTCAATGAATATTTTAATTTTGTCGACAGTTATAACAACAAAACTAAATATACAAACTTCTATCCTGAAGCCATAGATCGATCCGTTTACGAGAGTTTAAAAGGTTTCGACCCGCAGTCAGAAAAGCTACATACACCCGGATATCAATATTATGAGTTAAATGATTTAACGAACGTTTTTAGAAATTATCTGCATGCAGAAGAAGCAACTGTAGCAAATACAGAGTGGATTTTCTATTTATATTTCACTTTGTCAATAGCGTGTGTTTTTCTATTCTTTGAAATAGTAAAACCGATTTCTTTTATCATCTCATTACCTGTTTGGGGAGTGCTTTTCATACTCTATGGTGTCATTCTTGCATCTTTGAGTAACACGAAACCAACGCACGCCTTATTTATGATTTTCATTTTGTTTTTAATTGTTCAGATTCTGAATCTTTGGTTTTTAATGAATAAAAAAGTGTCGAAGAAGATTTTGAACATAAGTTATAGTATGGCTTTGGTCTCTGCTCCATTTATTTTGGGGGTACTTTTTAGCTGGATACATCACTTCTTTGTTTTTGAGACTTTTCGAGATTGCGGATATTATCCAAAGAAATATCATATTCTCAATGGTTGGTTAGTTGAAGGGTCAACAATTTGGTTCACAGCATTGGCTGGAATTCTTATCATATTGCTTCTACCTAAACGGTGGAAATCTAGAGAAGAATAATGAACTGAATTATTCAAAAAAAACTATATTTATTCGATTATAAATGAAATAGATATGGAAGATTTAAACATAAGCATGCTCGCCATTGGAATAGCGGCAGTTGCACATTTTGTACTTGGATTCTTATGGTATACACCACTTTTTGGAAAAGTTTGGGCCAAAGAAATAGGCATGAATCAAGATTGGGGAGACGAAAAGGAAAAGAAAGCAAAAATGAAAACCATGATGTATGGCATGGTGGTTATGCTCATCGGAAATATATTCATGGCCTACGTATTTTCTCATAATATTGCGGCTTGGGATTTTGTTCCTGGAATGGAAGAAATGAGCATAGCCCAAAGTGGATTTATGGCAGCGATGTTCACTTGGTTGGGATTCTTTTTACCCGTCGATGCGGGCACCATGTTTTGGGAAGGACGTTCTTTTAAATTATTTGCTATCAATACTGGATACCATCTGACTTCACTAATTTTAGTAGCAATGATTATAGTTTTTGTTCGGTAAACAATACCTCTATCTATGAAATACAAAATACGAATGTCGTTTATCGCGAGCTTGTTTCTTTTGTCTTGTTCAGGCAATAGTGATCTGAAAGACAAAACAGTCGCTAAAAATGCTGACACCTTGGTAGAAAGTTTTCAAAACGATGATGAAATAATAGAACCTGAAGCATCAACAAGCGAATTACGAACTGTTTGGAACTACATTCCTAAAATGCGCGATTCTATTTCTGAATTGATAAAGACCAACCCAAAAGTAGCCGGAAAAGAACTAAAAAAGTTTTTAATCAGTTTTTCAAAGTACTCAGATCAAATTGAGAAAGCTTTACAAAGCAATAAGGAAATTTACGTACTGGATAAATTGGTCAACTCCAACACTAAATCGCTAAATCCCAAAGAAAAAGAAGTAGCCGAACGAATTAAATCTTCTGGATTCAAAGTTGAGGCAACTGAGGGAGACCCTTATTTGGAAATGGATGAAGACGTACTAAAATCTTTTCTTCCTGTTTTAAACGGTGAAATGCTTGCTTACTGGAAATTGAACACCAATGAAATCGATCAGAAATGCTGTGATGATGGTGGTATTCTACTGACAGATAAAGAATTAGTTCGCCGAACGGTAGATTGGAGGCTCATGACACATCATAAAAACTGTCAGGCTTTTGACGATGAAATCATGGAAACCGCAGACCGATACATGGAATTACTCTGCTATGGTACCGACAACTCCCCTGCTTTCGATTCAGAAACTGGATTGTTTCGAAAAGAACTTTTTGACTTAATGGAAGTCGAAGTGAAAAAGCACGCTAAAACAGATGTAGCGCACTTGTTTAATGTTTATTTCTCGGAACTCATTGACAATAGAACTATACCTTATTAATCTAAAAACGATTACTTCACATTCTCACACAACATCTCAGAACCCCCAAGACCATTATAAACTAGCACTCTGTTGATAAATTGTCCTCCAACATACTCTTCATAGAGATAAACGACGTTGGACAACAAATAGCATTTTCCATCAGCTCCTTTGTAGGCAATTTGAGCGGCACGGTTTCGTCCCGTCACCACACTTGTTAGTTGATTTCTCTCTGTGGTCCAGTTTTCCTGGAGCAAAACACATTTTAAAACTACTCCATATTTTGACTGAAACTTGGCGTTGAATAAATCTGTAAATGATTTTTCAAAAGTGGC
The DNA here is from genome assembly GCA_041751955.1 of Crocinitomicaceae bacterium. Taxonomy (GTDB): domain Bacteria; phylum Bacteroidota; class Bacteroidia; order Flavobacteriales_D; family Crocinitomicaceae; genus UBA2040. The sequence continues at coordinate 67,394 of JBGSIB010000059.1, read as the reverse complement.
ATCTTTCGCCACTGGTGCCTCCATCTTTCTATTCGCAATTTTATCTTTGTCATTATCTGTAGCTATCTGGGCTACTTTGTCCATACTCCCCACTTCATTGATATAAGTGGTAATTTTGTCATAGCAACTAGCAAATGATTTTTCGGAAGGATAAATTCTTTTGGCTGCATCCCAATGCGCTTGGTGTAGACGCATTTCGTAAAAAGCACCTTGAAAATGGTCTGTCGTACTGATATCCGCCAATAAGTTTTTCCAATCAGCAATGTGTTGATCAAGTCCGTAGGCTGCTCTTTCGATATATCGAATATACTCAGGATCTGGCGTTTGTGTTTTTTCGAGCACAAAATCTGTTTTTTCTTTGTATTCTGCCAGCGTTTTCTTTGCTTCTTCAATATCATCTTCAAAGGTACCCACCTGAAAATTGGCGTTTTTGAACAAATAATCCATCGTGTTTCGCAAATCCAATTCCGACCATTGAGCTGCACGATTATCTTCCAACCTTTTTTCTTCGTTTTTCTCTCCAGCTTCCAATTGCACTTTCAATTCTGCAATTTCCGTTTCCATGGAATTGGTGTCATATTTCGGATCTTTTGTTTTGATTGTAGCCACGGATTTTTCCATGTAAGTGATTTTTGTTTGGGCACCGATGTACGATTTCGATTCAATCAACTTTTTGGCCTGAACAGCATCTTTGAAATAATTGTTCACGTACATCTTTGCTGGACCGCTATAGTTTGGGTCCTGTGCCATGAATCTATTTGTTGTTAAGAAACAAATAGCGAAAAGGAAAAAAGTAAGTTTCACTGTCATTGGTTTAAAAATTACCTTACGAAACTAAGGCCAAGAACAGGAAGAAAAAAGTAAAGATTGATAGATGATAATTATCGACCGATACATGATATGAATGGGTAAATTTTCGCAAAAAAAGAGGTTATCTACTCAAGATTTTGAGCACCTGTTCCAATTTCCGTTGCGATACAGGAACCTCATTGCCATTGTCTAAAACTAGAGAAATGGAATTGGTTTTGTCTAATCTTTCAATTCTGGACAAATTCACCAAAAACGAATTGTGTGTTCTTAAAAAACCAAGTGGTTCCAATAGTGTTTCATACTCTTTCAGTATGCGACTTACCGTGATTTTCTTCTTATCTTCTAAATGAAAAGTTGTGTACGAACCATCTGATTCACAATAAATTATATCATTTATTTTTACGAAATAAATCGATTTTATATCCTTGAGCACAATACGCTGATTGTGCGGATTAAGCTCAATCATTGTGCGTTTCAAAGATTCCAATTGTTGCGCAATTTGGTTGCCTTGAATAGCCTTTGCTACTTTTTGTAAGGTGACCAACAAATCATCCGTGTCGACTGGTTTGAGCAAAAAATCAATTGCATTTTGCTTAAAAGCTTCCATGGCATATTTGTCATAAGCGGTTACAAAAACCAGCTGGAATGAGACAATTTCCAATTTCTGAATCAGTTCAAAACCAGTTCCATCGTCCATTTCCACATCCAAAAAAACTACATCTGGATGGAATTGATGGATGGCCTCAATACCAGCTTCTACACCATTAGCCTCATGGATTTCATCAATGAAGGTGTCAAAACGCCGTAGTTTTCTCACCAAAGAAGCCCTTATATTGTCTTCATTATCAATGACTAACGCTTTAATTTTACCTGAATTTACGAGATGACTTAAACTAGAATTGGAAGATACAAACTAACTTCCGTGCCCTGCGAATCTATAGAAATTAACGAGAACCTTGCATCTGTTTTCATTTTTTCATTCATCAAGGCAATTCGTTCTTGTATGATTTGAGTGGCTCGAGATGGATATGTTTTATGATTTTCATCAGGCCTAAAACCAACACCATTGTCCCTCAAAATAACATGTAATTCATCATATTCTTTGGTGAATTCTATCTTGATTTCACCCTTTCTACCTAAGTTTTTAAAACCATGTTCAATGGCATTTTCAATAAAGGGCTGAAGCAACATACTAGGGATTTTTACTTTTTCGGGATCCAAATCAGCGGAAATACTCAATTCAAAATCAAATTTGTCGATATAACGAGTTTTTTGAATTGTCAAATAATTTTTCGACAAACTGCTTTTCTGCGTTTAAATTGACCAAATCTTCAAAAGTGCTTTCCAAGGAGAAACGCATGATTTTTGAAAACTTGGCTAGGAGGTTCGGTACTTTTTCGGAATATTCTTCTTCTTCCGCCAAGCCTTGAATGGAAGTAAGTGCGTTGAAAAAGAAATGAGGATTTATTCGGGCACGGTTTAATCTTTGTTCGGATTCCATCATTTTTAAGCGGTTGGCAACTGCTCTTTGTCTAACAATTACAAAAGTAATCATAGCCACTAGCGCGAAAGAACCGATGAGCCACAAAAGTTGAGAGCGCCGTTTCTCTAAGCGCAACTGATCAATTTTTTTCTGTTGATTCAACTCAGAAATTTGTGCGTCTTTGATCTCCGTTTGGTATTTGGTCTCCAATTCGTTGATAGTCTTATTCGTTTCACCTTCACGAAGTTGCTGTTGAATTTCCATTAATTTCTCTTGACTTTTAAATGCATTTTTAAAATCACCTAAACTATCATAAATTCGTACCTCGCGCTCCAGCAATTGGTTTTGAATTTGTACTTGTTGACTTGATGGATAGGCATAGCAAGTATCTAAATAAGCTTTGGCTTTCGCAAAATTTCCTGAATTAATCTGAACGTCAATCAAATTTTGGTAAACCTTCTGAATGGATTGTTCTCTTGAAAACTGCTTATATTGCAAGGCTTTATAAGAATACTCTTCGCTTTTTTTGAATTCCTTTTTCAAATTTGCATCCACAGCTAGAACGTAGTAAGCATCCGTAGTTGGTTGTGGAATTTGAACTTTTGAAACCAGCTCCAAAACCTTCTTGGCAAAAATACCTGACGAATCAATTAAGTTTTGATTCTTAGTTTCCAATCCAATAGCCACGTAATATTGAGCTGCATTTCCATACACAGCGGCAACCATATTCCAGTTGTTTTCCTTTTTTAGATTCGGAATAAGCCTCAGTTGTTTTCTTTGAAATTCCAAATTTTTATCAAATTGACGTTGCGAATAAAAAATGACGTTGATGTTACTTATGCAATTGGCTATTCCATCATAGTTTTTGGCTTTTTCATTGCCTTTTAGCGAAATGAAAAAATATTCTAGCGCCTTATCAAAATCATTGAATTTGCCATAAAGCGTTGCGATATTGTCATAGGATTTGTTTATCTCTTCTTGATCTTTTGCTTTTTGCGCCATCGACAAAGCTTTTTTGTAATACTTCAGCGCATTTTCCTTTTGTTGCAATTCGCCATACGCAATGCCAATGATGCGGTTCGTTGACATTATTCGCTTGTCATTTTTTATTTTTTCAGCAAGATGAAGTGCCAATTTTGCATACCTTAGAAGTGAGTCAGCCTTAAAATCAACCGTGTAATAATACCGCGCAATGTTTATGTAATTGTCTACTTTGTTGGTATCCTTCAGTCGATTACTGTTCAACTTTAAACTGTCGATTGAAAATGCATTTCCTTGAAAATTTAACAAAAAAACAAGCAAAAAAACGAGAGATAATTTTCTTTTCATGAGTTCAACATTACAAATATTTTTTTGATTCAGTTCATTTTAATATTCTCTTTTTTAAAAGAAGTACAAAGAACTATTTTCGAATTATGACATTTGAAATCACGAAGAAAAAACGTCAAAGTATAAAGTGTATTTATCTGAAAAACAATGTTTTAATAAAATCCAGTTCAATCAACTATTGTCAATATATTTGTTTGAAAAATACCTTTAAAACTAAGTCCCTTTAAGCTAATTTTAACTCGTTAATAAAAGATTTTTCTGCATTTTATTTTGACTTTAATTCCTATCTGTATGTTGCGAAATCTGAATATTTTGCAAATTCCCTTGAATTTCTGTTAGATTAATAAACGAATAGGTTTTGTTCCCAATTTGAAATGACATAGATAATTTCATCTTCAATATTTGAAGTTAATCTTTTCAATAAGCCTAAAAGTAGAGTTGATTTTTAATTAAAATTTACCAAGCAAGTAGTTGTTTTTATTCATCAAGCATTCAAATTATAAATCTCCTGAATTGATTTCAAAACGCTTGGAAAGTCAATTTTTAAATCTTTCAATTTGCCTGTAGAAACATCGAATATCCATCCGTGAATGACAGGATATCCTTTTTTAACGTAATGTCGCTGCACGACTGCCATTTTAATCAAATTAACGCACTGTTCTTGCACGTTTAATTCTACCAAACGATTGTATCTTTCGTTTTCGTTTTCAATGCTATTGAGATGATTTTTATGTAAACGATAAACGTCGCGAATATTGCGAAGCCATGGATTCAAAATACCTAAATCTTGTGCTTGCATGGCAGCTTTCACTCCGCCACAAAAATAATGTCCGCAAACTATAATATGTTTAACATCAAGATGCTCTACAGCATATTCAACTACAGATGCTGAACTAGCGTCGTTGTTCGGGACCAAATTGGCGATATTTCTATGTACGAAAACTTCACCCGGCTGTGCGCCCATCAAGTCTTCGGCAGTCGCACGACTATCACTACAACCGATGAACAAAAAGTCAGGATCTTGTCCTTGAGCCAATTTTTCAAAAAATTCTTCGTCGGTGGCCTTCTTTTCTTCCAGCCATTTTTGATTGTTGATGAAAATCTGATTGTATTCTAACATATTTCTTGTTTAGGTATGTTAAAATAAGAAATAATTGGTTGAACTCTCACTGCGAATAAAAAAAACTTGTGAGTTCAAAAGAATATTTATGCCCAGGCACTGATTGTCCAATTCTCTAACTGCACAATAAAATTGAATAAATGATTCGGTTTTCTTAATAAGTGTTTCAGGTGAAAACTAGAATAAAACACATCAAAACAGGTGTCAAATACAATGATTAAATATTTGTATTTCAACAAATTAAACATTTAACAACAACAAAACCTGTTCCCATTTTCGTTGAGAAATTGGAACGTGAACACCATTCGATAAAACGACACTTCCGCCATCTGTTTTGTCCAAACGTTTGATTTGGGATATGTTTACGAGGTGCGAATGATGTGTCCGAATAAAGTGATCAGACTCCAACATATTTTCAAATTCTTTTAAAGGTTTACTGACCGTTATTTTGGTTTCGTCTTGAAGAAAAAAGGTCGTATTGGAACCACTGGCTTCACAATGTAAAATGTCTTTTATTTTTACAAAATATATCGTTGTGCTATCTCGGAATACAATCTTTTTATCCTCCGAAATATTGCTATCCATGAACTCGCGTAGCAACTGGAACTGCAATTTTATGTCTTTGACTTTTTGTTCCTCTTTCACCTTTTCCATAGCAGAGATAAGCTCTTAAGAGTCTATTGGCTTCGTCAGAAAATCAATAGCACAGAATTTAAATACATTGACAGGATACTTGTTATGTGCTGTAATGAAGACCATGGAGTATTCGCAAGAGGGTAGTCGATTCAACAAATCAAAACCAGTTCCATCTCCCATTTCCACATCCACGAAGAGTAATTCTGGATGATCATTAAGAACTATCTTTTTTACGAATTTTTCATCTTTCTAAACCTGAGAACAGGCTGAAATTATTTCAATATAATTGGTAGAACTCCTTGGACAAAACATTACATTCTGTCCATATACCACTTTAGTTGTTTCTCAAGCTTTTTGTGCAGAAAGACTTCTGTGATAATTTTTTGAAGTCTTACGAACGCGGTTTCGCTTTTAACAACATAATCTGTTGCTTTATGATGCATACAGCTAATCGCCACCTCTATTTTATCTTGAGACGACAACATAATTACTGGAATATTGGAATCAACTTCTTTTATTTTATCAAGCGTGTCGATCCCATTCATTGCATTTGGTTTTATCCCATCCAATTGGAAATCAAGAATAACTACATCTGGTTTATGCGAGAGATTAGCCAAGCACAGTTCTCCAGTTGCAAAAGTTTCAATCTCAAAATCAGCGTGCAATGAAAATTCTATTTCGAGTGCTTTTAGAAACACTGCGTCATCGTCGACTAAAAAGAGAAGTATTTTTTCGTTTTTCATGTTCTTTTTATTCTATGGTATTCTTCTTGTAATTCTTCACAGGCTTGAAGACATATCTTTTCTAATTTTCCAATTAAATCAGAAAGTCCAACATTCTCTACTTTTGCTCGTGAAAATTCATTTATCATTCTAGCCATGCCTTCAATTTCTGGTTTCATTCCGAAGATTGAAAAGGACGGAATCATTTTATGCGAAACAGATTGAAGTAATTCCCAGTCTTTTTTTACGAAACTTTGGCTCATTTCTGACACTAAAAGGGGTGTTTGTTCCAGATAAAGTGCAATCATTTCCATCATCAAAGTTGGATTGGATTTTGTTTTATGATTCAGATAGCTCATATCTGTCAGCTTCAGTTCCTTCATCTCCTGATAAACTTTCTTATCAATCTCCGACACAGATTTATTTTTAACGAGGCTAACAATTTTTGAATACAGCAGTTTATCGTTAACAGGTTTGGCAAGATAGTCCGTCATTCCGACTTGGGTGCAGTTTTCTAGATCTGCGGTTGTAACATCAGCAGTCAAGGCCATGATAGGAATGGTTAATTTCATTTTTTCTCGAATGTACTTTGTTGCCTCAAAACCGTTCATAACAGGCATATGTAGGTCCATTAGGATTATGTCATATTCATTACTCTTTAGTTTATCAATTGCGACACTTCCGTTTGACGCGATATCACATTTAAAACCAAAATCATCCAGCAATGTTTTCATAAGAAGTTGGTTGAGTGCTATGTCTTCCACAACGAGGACACGGATGTTTTTTAAATCTTGATCCAATTCCGTAATATCTTCGATGGGCAATGCATCTTCAGAGGATTTTAAGAAGCTCATTTTAAAACTAAAAGTTGAACCTTTATTTACCCTACTTTGAACAGAAATCTCACCATCTTGCGACTCTACAAGATGTTTTACAATGGCAAGACCTAGTCCTGTACCTCCATAAATTCTGGACGTTTTACTTGATGCCTGTTGAAAATTTTCAAATATTTTCTCCATTTTATCTTTGGCAATTCCTATGCCTGTATCTTGAACTTCGAAGAGAATTGCAACTTTTTTGTCATTTTGGCTTACCAGTTTAGTTGAGACCTTAATCTCGCCATTGTCAGTAAATTTCACGGCATTGCTAACCAAGTTGAGTATAATCTGGTGCAAACGCATTGGGTCTCCGTTTATAACTTCGGGGATGTTTTCGTCGTATTCCCGAACAAAATTTAAATTCTTTTCTTGAATTTTGAGTTCAAATAAATGCAGCATTGAATCAATCGAGGGTCTCAATCTGAAAGGGATTTCTTCAAAAACAAGTTTCCCAGAGTCTACTTTTGCCAAATCTAAAATATTGTTGATCAAAACAATCATTGCATCTCCACTCACTTTGATGGCCTTCAAATATTCTTTTTGTTTGGCAGTCAGCTCCGTTTTTAAAACAACTTTTGTAAATCCGATTATGGCATTCATTGGCGTTCGGATTTCGTGACTCATATTGGAAAGAAACTGTTGCTTTGCGCTCATAGCCTCTTCGGCTATTTTGGTAGCTTTTTCTGCTTTTCGTTTCGCCTCCTCAGCAATAACTGTAGTCAGTTCTGCTAATTCCTTTAACTTGATAAGTTCTAATTGAGTTTTTTTCTGGTCGGTAACATCCCTTGCTGATGCAAAAACACCTAGAACATTCCCTTCCTTGTCCTTATAAACGGAAGCATTGTACAAAACATCCGTTTGTTTGCCACTTTTATGTTTTATGGTTAAAGAATAATCAGACACAAAGCCTTTTTCGAATGCTTTTTGATATCCAGCTTCAGCTTTCTCAGGTTCAGTGAAATACGTGGAGAAATTTGTGCCAATTACTGATTTCCGGGACAATCCAATCACTTTAATGGATGCTTCATTAACATCTGTAATTTTACCTGATGCATCAATTGTAACTAAGGGGTCACGACTTGCTTCAATTAAACTACGGGCATAATTCGAGCTTAATTCAGCTACAACTTTTGCCTCTATCAAATCCCTTTCAAATCTTTTTTGTTCGGTAATATCCCTTGCCACTACTACTGCACCGACCACATTTTTTTTATCATCTTTATAAACCGAACCATTGAAAAGCACATCCGTATTGGTCCCATCAATAATTGTTAGAGGATAGTCTACAACAAAATCTTTTTCAAAAACCTTTTCATATCCTTCTTTTGCTTTCGCGGGCTCAGTAAAATATTTAGAAAAATAGGTTCCAATTAATTCCTCTCTCGATTTCCCGGTTGCCCTAGCTGTGGCCCGATTTAAATCTGTAATTTTTCCTTCAGGGCTTATGGTAAATAATGGGTCTCGACTGGCCTCAATCAAGCTCCGAGAATAGTTGGCAACACTCATTTGGGCTGATCGCTTTCTTTTCTCTTCTTTTTGAAATTCTAGAAGTTTATTTATACTTATTATTTGCTTTTCCGATTCTTTTCGTTTGGTAATATCTATTCTGATAGCAAGATATTGATACGGTTTATCCAACTCATCAAGAAAAGGAACAATGGTCGTATCTACCCAATAAAACGTCCCGTCCTTCGCTTTGTTTTTAAATTCGCCTTTCCATACTTTTCCACTAGCAATAGTTTTCCATAAATCACTTATGAATTTTTTCGAGTGGTATCCAGAGTTAAGAATGCTATGGTCTTTTCCGATCAACTCCTCCTCCTTGTATTTTGATATAATACAAAAATTGTTATTGACCTTTTTAATAATACCTTTTTGGTCAGTGATGGCGATAATAGTTGTTTCATCAAGGGCATCTTTATATTCAGACACTTCCTTTAAACTGTTATTGAGCAGTTCTTTTGATCGATTAAGTTCTTTGTTGGCATGAAACAACTCTGAAGCTCGTTTTTCCTTTTCCTCATTTTGAAACCTAAGCTCTTTATTCGCTTCGTATAATTCATTTGCTCTTTTTCCTTTCTCTTCAGTTTGAAATAGTAGTTCTTTGTTTGCAATGATTAACTCGTTTGCTCTTTTTGCTTTTTCCTCGTTTTGAAATCTAAGTTCATCGTTAGCTAAACCTAATTCAGCAGCTCTCTTTTCCTTTTCTGCTTTTTGAAATAATAAAAGTTTATTCGCCTTTCCTAAATCGATTGCCCCTTGTTGACCATTCACATTTCTAGCTGCAGCCAATACCCCAAGTACATTTTTATTATCATCTGTATATACAGACGTGTTGAATAAAACATCAGTTAGTTGACCATTTTTATGTTCGATTATTAGCGAATAATCTGTTGCAAAACCTTTATCTAAAGCTTTTAGGTATCCCTTCTCTGCTTTATCCGGCTGGGTAAAATACTTTGAGAAATTAGTGCCTGAAAGTTCTTCACGAGACAACCCCGTAGCTTGGATAAATGCGTTATTTACATCCGTAATCTTTCCAACAGTATTAATAACAACAAAGGGATCTAAACTTGCTTCAATTAATCGGCCGACAAAATGTTTTTCGTTTTGAGCTACTTTCATTTTAAATTTTTAATTGACGAAGCGTACTATTTAATTCGCTTTATTATTTCTGCCTATATCTTCAATCGGGCTTCTTTTTTTGTCTTTTAGTTGCTTATAGTTAGAGGGTGTAAGTCCTGTCACTTTTTTAAATTGATTGGATAAATGCGCTACACTGCTATAATGTAATTTGTAGGATATCTCTGTGAGGTTTAGTTCGTCGTAAATCAAGTATTCTTTTACCCGTTCAATCTTATTAACGATTATAAATTGTTGCACTGTTATTCCCTTCACTTCAGAAAACACATTCGACATATAGGTGTAATCATATCCTACTTTTTCGCTGAGATAATCCGAATAGTTCACTTTTGGAGATTCCTCGGTAAAGTGGATCATTTCAGTAATGACATTGACCATCTTTTCTATCAGAACCGCACGTTTGTCATCCATCAGCTCAAGCCCAGAATTTAGTAGCCCCGCATTTAGCTTCATTCTTTGTTCAGAAGTTAATTCTTCCATCACTTCTACCTCTCCCAAATCTACTACTACGAAATGAAGTCCCAGTTTTTGAAGCTCTTCTTTCACCGCCATTTTACAGCGGTTACTCACCATATACTTAATATATATTTTCAAGGATTTTTCATTTTACATAGAATGGATAAAAGTTATTGCTTTATGACAATTATGTGTTATACAATAAGGAAGAAATGTTGCATAATTCACAGATTTGATAATCCTCTAATTGATTTAAAAACAAATCGATAGAAAAGTATTGTGCCCCTGTTTTGAGCGAATAGGTGGTGAAGCTGCCAATAGGTATGCATAAGGTAAGACGATGATTGGGGGAAAGGATTGTATTTCCTTGATCGGGTATGTGGTTTCATGCAGTATGCAGAATTAACAAAGTGATTTTTGTAGTTGATATTTTATATTCCACAAAAAAAAAGTGTCATCCGTTTTCAAACAGATGACACTTATTTTCGGAAGTATTATTTTAAATCACCTTCTAAAATTTAATTTAATACTTCTGAAAATTATTTTTTCGTAACGATAAATTCGGAACGTCTATTCAATTGATGATCTTTTTCAGAGCAAGTTGAAACTTTCTCCCCTTCGCATCCACAAGAATTAACAGGTCTATTTTCACCATATCCTTTCCCGGTAATACGGTTCGGATTCGTAACTCTTCCTTTAATGTATTCTACAGATGAACTTGCACGGGCTTGTGATAAAGTTGCGTTATATTCATTCGTACCTCTGCAATCGGTATGAGATGTGAGCGCAATTTCCATTTGTGGGAACTGGTTTAGCACTTTAATCATTTTATCCAATTCCTTTGCTGCTTTCGGTGTGATGACTGATTTGTCAAAGTCAAAGTAAATTGGTTTCATTTTCATGAATGCACCAAGATCTTCATTTACCACAACATTTTCATCATTAACAATTACCTCCTCTTCTTGTAAAAGTTGTAGATCAGCAATAACTAGATCGTCTGCACCAAACGTGTTAGCATTCTTTTTTCCTTCCAAGTAGTCTTCTAAGTTACCTGTTAACTCAAAATTCTTGTTAGCATCAACAGTAAAGGAATATTTTCCGTCGGTGCCCACTATTGTTTCACTTATTTCACTTCCTGCTTCGAATAATTTCACACTAGTTCCAGAGAGTGGTTTGTTGTCAATATCCTGAGCAACGCCTTCTATAGTCTTGGTGTTAGACTTAGTATTTAAAAGATCAAGACCATAAATATCATCTCTTCCACTTCCATTTTCCCTGTTGGATGAAAAGTAACCTTTATCCCCACTACTATTGACGATTAAAGCATAATCATCAAAACGTGTGTTGAGAGGTGCTCCAGCATTGCTTACTTCACCCCACGTATTGCCATTCTTTTGGCTCGAAAAAATATCGTATCCTCCTAAACCGTAGTGACCATTTGAAGCAAAGTTCAAGGTGTTTTTATTTGAATCAAAGAACGGGAACATTTCGTCTCCTTCTGTATTGATATGGTTACCTAGATTCTGTGGTGTTTCCCATGAACCGTCTGACGTTATAGTTGAACGATAGATATCCAACCCACCATACCCGCCTGGCATGTCACTTGCGAAGTACATAGTTTTCCCATCACTCGTTAAATATGGATGTGCAACGTCATAACCAGGGTTGTTGTATTTAAATGCTATTGGTTCGCTCCATTCTTCATTTGCGTATGCACGCGTGAAGATTTGCAGTTCAACTACATCATCTTTTGTTTTGTCTTTTTTTGCATTTGTAGTGTATGCCATAAATGTTCCTGAGTTGCTAAAACTGGCAGGACCATCGTGCATTTTTCCATTCTCTTTTTTATCGAAGAACTCACGGTTTTCCAATTGGCCATCTTCGACATCTGCGACATACATATTCAAGAATGGTTCATTGTTCACATTGTATCTTCGCAATATCATTTTAGGAGAAGCGTTGCTTGACGTATACACTATTTGATCTTTGTAATAAGATGCTCCAAAATCCTGAGAACCTGAATTTATATCCATTTTTCTTATTCTATAATTGCCATTGTCCAGCAATAATACGCCAAACTGATCTTTGTTTTCGCGAAAACTGATTGCGCGCAAGTCATTGGGGTTTTTGTCAGAAAATTTGTTCATCTGGATATCAGATTCAACATATTTTCCACTGTTTTTTAAAACCATTGCATAATTGTAATAATCTTCGGGAATAAGCTCCATCCCATCATTAACTAATGCAGCATATGTTTCTTCGGACTTTGTGTTTTTTTTCATAATGCGGTAACTTTCCGCCAGGTTGCGTTGTCCAGAGACGGTGAGATTCTTGGTTCTTGAATAACGATCAATTGCTCGGTCGTACGTGTAAGAAAAGAAGAATTTGTCACCTTTTAATTCTCTTGAAGATTTTTCTTGAGCAAATGAACTTAGGCTGATCCCTATCAGCACAAGCAAGGTAATAAGCATACTTTTCATAATCTTTTGTTTTTATAAATTAAAAATATCTTGGTGAATGGATTTGTTTGTTACTGTTGAAAATGAAGTCATACCTCAATAGAATCTCATGACTTCCGCTGTTGTATTTTGATGTTCTAAGACCAAGCGAATAATCGTAAGAATAGCCTATGTGAAACTGTTGAGAGATATCAAATCCAACCAATGCACCCAATCCATCTCCTGTTCTGTACATAGCTCCAATTAAAAATCTTTTCATAATAATGAAAGATGCTGTGAAATCAGCCTGAATTGGAGCACCAGCAACAACTTTCACAAGAGTTGTTGGCTTAAATGCGAGGTTATTCTTTAGGTTAAATACGGCACCTGCAATGAAAAAGTAATGTCTACGCGCTTTACTAGCCGTAACTGTTCCGTTGGTTTGCATGGAAGTATAATATTCACTTTCAATCAGGTTAGGTACAGACACTCCAGCATAAAACTGATCTCTGTAATAATATGCACCTGCCCCGAAACTTGGCGTAACTCTGTTGTTGATGTTCTGCTGAAACGATACGTCATTTTGATTATCTAATTCCAAAGAACTTAAATTGGACTGTAGGACGTTAATCCCTCCACTCAAGCCCAATGCAAGCTTGGATTTTTTAGTAAGTCGCATCATATAAGCAAAACTTCCTGAAATCCCAGTGTTGTTAGTAGGGCCGATCTTATCGTTTGACATCGCCAGTCCTAAACCTACGTGCTTATTACCAACCGGTGAGTGTAAAGTCAAAGTTTGAGTGCTCGGCGCTCCTTTGAAATCTAACCATTGCGAACGGTGTAGGGCAGTGATTGTTAGCGCATCTCTACTCCCTGCGTATGCAGGATTTACGGATAGCGTATTGTACATATAATGTGTGTACATTGGATCCTGTTGCGCTTGTGAATTAAAACAGACAATACTGAGGAAAAAGACGGATATAATTTTAATTGTTTTCATTTTCTTTCTATTAATTATTGATTCTATTTTCTTAATTATTCAGATAAATTGTTCCTTTGAATACATCCGAGCTATCTTTTAAGTCAAGCACGTAGAAATATGTTCCAACTGGTAACACATCTCCTCCAACATTATAGTCAGAAGTTGATGTACCATCCCATGTGTTTTTATAAGGACTTGCAGAGAAAACTAAATCTCCCCAACGGTTATAGACTGAAAAGTCATTTGATGGGAAATTCAATATTCCACGTATTATGAACAGATCGTTTACTAAATCTCCATTTGGAGAGAAACCTTCAGGGATGAAGAAGTCAGTGGGCACAGGTAAGATAGTTGAAACATTATTTGTTGAATCAGTTTCGGGTTCAGCTGAGGAAATTGTCGCTGTATTTTCATACGAACCGCTGATAAAGACATCCGCCGTTATCGTAAGCGTTGCTGAATTACCAGCATTTAAATTCCCTATGGTCCAAACTCCCGTCGATGAATTAAATGATCCAGCTGAAGTTGTAGATGAAACGTAAGAATATCCACTTTGTAGAATATCTACCACTGTAACTCCTGTTGCATTTAAGGTACTCAGGTTAGCAGCAACGATAGTGAAAATTATAGTTTGGCCAACTGCTGGCGTCATACTTGAAGCCGTTTTCGTAACACTCACATCTGTTAAACAAGAGTCGACGATTAATACTACATCTATGGAAGTGGCATTTGGTGAACATGTTCCGGTTATTACAACGTTGTACTCGTTTGAAGCGTCTCCAATAGTTGCAGGATTGATGGATAAAGAAGCCGTTGTAGATCCTGAAACAGTAAGATTGTCAACTAGATTTACGATTCCTTTTCTCCATTGGTAACTAATCCCAATTCCAGTTGATATTACTGTAAAACCGACTGAATCTCCAGCACAAACTGTTGCGTCAATTGGTTCAGTTGTAATAACTGGAGCCACATCAATTGTTAAAGAAACAAAGATGGAAGTATCATTCGGTAAACACGTTCCTGTTATTACAACATTGTAATTGTTTGCAGTATCTCCGATGTTTGCTGGATTGATAATTAAGGTATCAGTCGTTGCTCCAGAAATGCTGCCTCCGTTAACCAGATTAACAGTTCCTTTTCTCCATTGATAAGTCAATCCAGTTCCCGTTGATGCCACAGTAAAACCAACGGAATCACCAGCACAAACGGTTACATTAATGGGCTCATCCGTAATTACTGGAGCGGTATCAATCAATAAGGAAACAAAGATGGATGTATCATTCGGTAAACACGTTCCTGTTATTACAACGTTGTAATTGCTTGCAGTATCTCCGATATTTGCTGGATTGATAATTAGCGTATCAGTATTTGCACCAGAAATGCTACCTCCGTTAACAAGATCTACAGTTCCTTTTCTCCATTGATAAGACAATCCAGTTCCCGTTGATGCCACAGTAAAACCTACAGAATCACCAGCACAAACGGTTACATTAATGGGTTCATCCGTAATTACTGGTGCGGTGTCAATTGTTAATGATACATAGATAGAAGTATCATTCGGAACGTAAGTTCCCGAAATAACAACATTGTAAACGTTTGAAGTATCCGCGATGCTAGCAGGATTGATGATTAGTGTAGCGGTAGTTGCTCCAGAAATATTTCCACCATTAACAAGATCGACAGTTCCTTTTCTCCATTGGTAGGTTAATCCTTGTCCACCAGCAATGATTGTAAAGCTTGCAGATTGACCAGCACAAACAAGTGTATCGCTAGGTTGAGTAATAGTAACCGGAGAACAACTTGTTGGCATTATTGCATCGATTGCAAAAGTACTAATAGCTCCTACGCCCGTGAGCGCTCTTCCATAGAGGGTAACTCCCGTAAGCAAGTCAATTGCACCCTGAGAAATTATTGTTCCATTAAAAATGGAATAATCACTAATAGAAACGGCGCCATTGATAACCCAATACACATTCTTTGCTTGAGCTCCGTTTTGTAATATAACTCTTGAAAAGGTGCTCGTTCCAAATGCTCCATTTACCTGGAAGACAAAAACAGCATCTGCATTTCCCTGTGCATTCAAATAAAGTGAATCTGTAAAAGTTACAGCACCATTCATTAAATACACGTGTGGTGTCAGCACCAAATTATTACCAAACTGTGCTGGGTATAATAATTCAATATCGTATGGTAAGGCATTTAGATTATTGTAGATATTAGTGAAATCTGCTCCACATTGCGCCGTTGCTCCATCAGGAACGGGGTGAATATTTCCTGTTACCAATAAAGGATTGTAACCTGTTGTTAAACCGTTATTTGAACCAATATCTCCTGTAACAGTTGTAACACCAACATTCGTTACAGGTCCTATTCCAGAGAATAGAACAAAGCATTCTGTAGTTCCCATTATCGGATTGCCTGGACCAGTTAAGATTGGTGCGAGACACCCCAATGGCATATAGGCAGTAATTGCGTTTACACCAATTGCACCGTTAATAGACAATGCACGTCCTTCCAGCGAATCACCTGCACTCATAGCAATAGCGGCATTATTTGCAACGATTGTTCCTTTCATAGTTACACCAGAGGCTATACTAACTTGACCTTCTACTTTCCAATAGACTTTGCAGGCTTGCGCACCGTTTAATAAAACTACTTGAGCATTGGTTCCTATTCCAAACGTGCCGTCAATTTGAATGATAAAAACTGCATTCGGGTCACCTTGTGCGTCAAGATTTAAAGTGCCATTCATTGTCGCAGCTGCGGGTATGTTATAAACACCTGCGTTTAAGGTTTGACCTGCCCCAAGTGATATTCCAGGGAAAAATGCTGCAACAGCAGCGTTTAGCTGAAGATAAGCCGAATTAAGATCGACCGTAGCTGCGGCACTTGCGGGATCTTGATCATGCATAACACCATCAACATTTCCAAATCCTGTGCTTCCACCTACGTTAGATCCAACATGACCTGTGAGATGCGTGATTCCTGTATTTGTTATAGCTCCATTGGTTGTGAAGAGAACAAAGTTGGCTGCTGTCCCTAAATTAATAACCTGACCATAACTTATGCTCTGGGAAAAAACGAGTGACGTAAATGCAGCAATAATAAATAAAAGTTTGCCGTTCATAATTGTAATTTTTAAGCGTGAAATAAAACTTCACTCGACAAAGTTGCGTATAGTGCGGCCGAGAAGTGTTACATCCATTTATCCCTTATTTACAGAAATCACGTTTTTTCATAAACAGACCTTAAGTGATGGATGATGAAATCTTTACACAAGCGTTGTAGTTCCTGAGCATCAATCTTATAAAAATTAAATGGGAGTTAATTTTTCAACGAGAGGAATTAAACTGTTTCGGATAAGATGAAAATTGAACCGGGTTGAGACGAATCAGGAAGCTGATTATTCAGAAAATTGAAAAGAAATATATTTCGTTACTTTTTTTTGGACGTTTTGACACTTTTTCCAAAAAAAATGGAATTTGAAATTTGTCAACGAATGCAAAGAGTCACCAAATAAGGTATAGCATCTCAATAAAAAAAAATACTGACCGATAATGATCAATGTTGCTTTTGGATATAATGGATTCTTTTTTTCAGTCATCAGAGATTTAAGATGTTGACTGATTCAAGTTTAGGCTTGATTGATACTCAAAAAAAACACGAATTACTCAGACGTTTCCTTCTTTTCGGAAAATACATTCGCGATTCCAACTATTATGCTGTCTGCATTTGTTTGAATAAAGGAAGAGGATACCTTTTCTAAAAATACGGAACTTAAAAACCCTTTGATACTACCTTTTTTGTTGAATATTTTTTCAATTAGGTAATCAACTCCTAAGGTCATTCCTCCTTTTAATAAATCGAATTGGACACCTTTATCATTGACAAGTCCATGAATGGAAGATTTTGCTACTTCCAATGGACTTAAATCATGTATTAAATCTTGAAAGGATTCTTTCAATTCAACTTCTTGGATATTAATAGATTTTTTCACTTCTTGGATATGAAGCATTAATTCGGCATGTCTTGAAATTGTAGTTTTCTCCATGGTTATAACAGATTAAAATCAGTTGGAAATTTACTTTTTAAAAATTCGTCGAATTATTCTATCACCTATTGGTTTTTTAATAAATCGTTTGCGACAGATTAGAAGAATTAAGGATAATAGAAAATAGAAAGCTGTTACCAATATAAATCCAGCACAGTTATCGTTAAAGCAATTGGCAAGAAAAAACCCTGCGCTTATGCTCATGAACAGAATAAAAAGAAAAAGGGAGAAACCAACTATAAGTAGACTAAGTAAACTTGATCCAAAATCAGATGCACGTTCAGTTGCCTCTAGCTTAAATAGCTCAATATTCGTTTGAACATAAACTTTTAAACTCGTGGTCAACTCTTCTATTTTTTGATTGTCGGACATAAAGCACTTCCTTTAAATTTGTTAATCTGGTATATCTAAAATAACGGTCAAATAATCGATTTTACTTTTGCAAGCAAATTTTTTCATTTGACCGTCGTTTTACAACTACAACCTAAACCTAAACTTTAAATATTTTTTAATTTGTATGCGCAAACGTATGCTTGATTTTTTTTAAGCTTTATGGTCTAATTCAACTTTTTCTTTTTGTATTTTGTGCTTAAGGTCTTCTGCAAGATCTTTCGCTCCGCTCATCATTTTCTTTCTCGTTTTACTGCCTTTGTCTGGAGCGAATAAAATTCCTATTACTCCTCCGAGTACTGCTCCGAGTACTAACGCACCAACTATTTTGCCTGAATTTTCCATGATTAATTATTTGTTTAAATTATTTTTTTCGCCGGTAAGCCGAAACCAAACCGGTTACTACAAAGTTGGCTACTTTCAATCGGATAAGTATTGCAGATTAATTATAGAAAATTACACGATTCACATGTTAACTAAGTCATTACAATATTGGCTATCCGGTAAATATGCTGACAATTAAACGATGATTCATTATTGACGATAATCGGATTAAAGGCTATGGCAAACTAATCTAATTTAGCCATTAAAAAAGGGTGTTAATCAATTCGTTACCCGAAAAAAAATTAATCAAATATATTCAATATATAAGCTTTTTGAAATAAGTTTTACGCATAAAAAAGCCGTTAACATTTTGTCAACGGCTTTCACAATAAATTGATGCGATAACTACTCAGCGATTAATTTGCCTGTTTGGATTATTGTCTCCTTATTAAGAATCATATAGAAATAAATTCCTGACGAGATCTGGTCTGTTTCAATTTTCGTTGAGGATTTTGAAAGTGTAGAATTCAATACATTTACGCCCATCGTATTCACCAACATGAATTGATATCTATTATCAACCCCAGCCGAGTTCAATGTAACCGTTATTGAACTACTGAAAGTGTTTGGATAAATGACAGCTGACTCACCCGAAGTGTTTAATTCGGAAATACCAACAGTGCCGCAATTAATAGGTAAAGGGGATGCGACTATATCGATGGCTGTTGTTGAAAGCGCACCGTTCGTAGTAAGGGCTCGTCCGTTAAACTCAACGCCCGTATTTATCGCCCCGAGAGCACCGTTATTGCATACGATTGTGCCATTGAAAACTGAATAATTATTAATGGTTGTCGCGCCTTCTATCTTCCAGTAAATGTTTTCAGTTTGAGCACCGTTAATTAACAGTACTTTAGAATAGGTGCTTGTTGTCAATGCTCCATTGATCTGGATGACAAAAACAGCGTCTGGATCACCCTGGGCATCAAGGTAAACAGAGTCTGTAAATGTTACTGCCCCATTGATTAAATACGTGTGAGGGGTAAGAACAAGATTGTTTCCGAATTCTGCAGGATAAAGCAATTCAATATCATAAGGTAAAGTATTGAGGTAATTATATGCTAACAATAAGTCGCTGGCACATTGTGCAGTTGATCCATCTGGAATAAGGTGTATTGCACCGTTAACTAACAAGGGATCATAACCAGTTACTGCTCCATTGTTAGTGCCAACATCTCCAGTTATAGTAGTAATTCCTGCGTTTGATACAGCTCCGTCGGTAGAGAATACTGCGTAACAAGCCGCCGCTCCTAGATTTGGAGCGATTGGACCAGTAAGAACAGGACTTCCACAACCTATTGGCGTGTAAGCCAAAATTCCGTCAACTGTAATCGCACCAGCAGTGGTAAGTGCCCTTCCTTCCAATGAGCCACCCGTTGCCATAACAATTGCAGCGTTGTTCGCTAAAATAGTACCTTTCATTGAAGAGCCAGAAGCCATACTTACTAAACCTTCAACTTTCCAAAATACATTACAGGCCAACGCACCATTGATTAATTCAATTGACGATCCAGCATTTGTGGAAAGTGTGCCTTGAATTTGAAAAATAAAAACCGCGTTTGGATCTCCTTGAGCATTTAAAATCAAGTTCAAATTTAACGTAGCATTTCCTGATATAGCGTTAACGCCCGGATAGATGGTCATTCCATTTCCAAGCAATGGCGCAGGAAAGTTCGTTGGAACTGCTACGTTTAGTTGTCCATAAGCGATGAGCATATCTGCCGCGCATTGTGCACTTGCACCATCAGCATTGTGCATGACACCGTTATCATTGCCAAAACCAGTACTTGATCCATTATTTGTGCCAACATTTCCTGTCAAATGTGTAATTCCTGTGTTGCTAACAGCTCCGTCTGTTGAGAATAAAACGAAATTTGAGGCCGTACCTAAATTTGGAGTTTGTGCGAAATTCTGCAAAGTTATTAACGCCAAAATTGCCGTTAAAAAAGTATATCGTATGTTGTAATTCATTAAACTATATTAATTTGTGAAAACGTTCTCACTAATCAAAGGTGAGAATGTTTGACATGAAAAGCATTACAAAATTCCGCAAAGAAGTTACATAAATCACGTATTTAAAACAGAGACAAATTGCCCTCAACAACTAATAGAAATTCTTCATAAATAACAATTTCCCATGGCATGTATCTAGATGTGTATTTTACTAATCCCTTGTTATGTTGTTCCAATCTTACAACAACATTTTGAGTTGAACCTTTGTATAAAACATCTTTTGTTAGCGACCTCAATACATATGAATAATACATGAAAATATGTTTGTAAAAGCAAAAAGCCTCATCCAATCGGATGAAGCTTTCTTTTTGTGACCTCGTCAGGATTCAAACCTGAAACCTCTACAGCCGTAATGTAGTGCTCTATTCAGTTGAGCTACGAAGCCAAAATTCTATTTCAAAAGGCTATGTAGTGCTTCCGCCGAGGCGGATTGAGCTACGAAGCCATTTTTCGAGTGCAAAGATAAGCTATTTTTTTTCTTTGACAATCGAAATGTTAAAATTTATTCAATTTCGGCAGAAATTCCTCTTTCCAGCAGACCTGTGCACATGGGCATCAAATCTTTGAAAGGACCTCTTTTCACGTGACATTTGCCATTGTAATGGATAATCCAAGTACATTGTTCCGCTTGGATGGTGTCGTGACCGCAAATTTTTATCAATGATTCAATGACATGATCGAAGGTGTTGAAATCATCGTTGTAGACGATTAAATCTTTCTCTTCGACTAATTGCTCCTGTATATTTACCTTTTCAAGGGTTTCTGTGAGTGACATTTTTTGTTTTTTACAAAAGTAATTTATTTCTGTTTCGTTCGCAAAATTATTTACCAAAAGCTAGTGGCATCAAATCATAAATAGAATCGAAGATGTGAACGGTGTCATCTTGTCCTATGAGATAAATGGCCATTTTCTCTTTTTGTCGGTTTTGCGATTCCAACATGACTTGTCGACAACTCCCACAAGGCGAAAGAACAGCCTCTTTGGCTATCAATTCGCCATTGGCCACGACAAATAGTTTTTTGATTGCTACTCCGGGAAAATTTGCTCCAGCATAGAACAATGCTACTCGTTCTGCACACAATCCAGATGGAAAGGCGATATTCTCTTGATTTGAACCCAGGACGAGCTCGCCATTTTCCAAAAGCAAGGTCGCTCCGACATAAAATCGGCTATACGGCGCATGTGCATTTTTGGCCACTGCCCTAGCCTTTTCAATGTCCTTTTGGTCTTCGTTAGATAACTCTGAAACCTTGCCAAAAAATTCGTAACTGATGGTTAGTTCTTTTCTCATTATTTATTTACTCCAATTACGAAAAACGCCGCTTTGGTATTGCTTAAACTTTTACTGAATGAAATCAATTGCCCTTTTTGGGTGAAGCGAATACTTTCATCAACCCCAGTACCCAGTGCATTTTTTACTTTTGTTTTGTAATCCGTTCCGGAAGCTTGAGAAATTTTCTTGTTCATCACTTCGTAATCCAGAGGCTCTCGTGTTATGATTACAGCAAACTGATCCTTGGTTCCTTTATCATCCGGTTGCATGGAAAAATCATGTGGAAACAGTCGTGTCCCAGTGATACCACAATAAGGTGAATGTTTCGGTGTGTATGGGAACAAAACGTAGGAGCTTCCGTCAACTTCTTGACCAAAAATGTAGGTATAACATTCAACTGAATTGGTGAATTCAACTTTGAATTTATCCTTCATACTGAGTTTGTTTGTTGTTTCAAAGTAATTATCAGCCATTTCTTTCAAAGCAATACTTTTCTTACCGTCGTTCAATTCTAAACCGAAAGAACCTGAAAATGAAGTGGGTTGCACTTTATCGGCATTTCCCATAGGATACAAACCATAGGCTTCAACATTGAATTCCTTGAAATCGGTGTAGCGAACCCAAGCAAATCCACCTTTGCCCCATTCCGTTCCCCAACTGTTCATCAAAAGAAAAGAACCACCATTTTTATAATCATCATAGCCAATTACGCACATGGCATGACCTCCAAACCCACTTTGCGAATAATCACCTTGCGTTGGAATCCACGTATCTTTCCCTATCATGTTAGACATAAAAGTTCCTCCAACCATCATACCGATAACCACAGGTGAACCTTTACTTAGATTTTGTTTCATGGCCAACATTTCATGGGATTTCCCTTTCTGTTCGTTCGTTAAACGCTGAAAACCTTTAATTTTATAATCAACAGCTTTTTGTCTTAAATCTGATGTTGGCTGACGTGAGCAATCCGTATCATCGTATCTAAAATCACGGAAATTGACAGCTCCTTTCGCATACATGTTGTCCATCGCGTATTTCACATACGATCCCTGACAGCCTTTCAATGCGATTTGATTGTATAAATAAGAAGGTGAAAACTTTACACTATTGGGATCCTTTCCTGTGCGTTGTGCTTCCAAAATCGTTCTTGCGGCAAATGCACTAGCCCATGCTACACAAGAACCTTGTTGACCTTGATTCATAGGCGTTGGACAATATTTTTGCAAGGAAACGCTTTCTGGCAAGGGATTCTTTTTGTTATCGGCTAAAGCTTCATATATTTCCGTTTCTTCATAAACATCTTTGTCTAGAACGTCACCTCTAAAAAAGTTGGAAATACCTCCACCACCGTCCGTCAAACTTGAGGGAGAACAACCTTTGCCCATGAAAAAGTAAATTCCTACAGCAACTATTACGAGAACGATCAGCAGTTTGGGTCTTTTGAATAAAAAGGGCAACAAGGCACCCAATATGTTGCCAAGACCACCACCAGCTCCTCCGCCACCGGAAAAACTTCTTCCACCAGAGTTTGAACTTCGACCAGAATTACTAGACGAATTCCCCCCCGGTTCGTCTTCTACCATTCGAATTGGCATATTTGATGATTTTTAATTGATTATACTGATGTACGAGAGAAAACTAGGCTCGTCCAAAAAGAAAATATATGGCTATTCCTGCTATTGCAACAATGATGAGCAATTTGGGCTTTTTTATAAGTATCGGCAAAAGAGCACCCAAGATATTTGCAAGATTTCCGCCCAATCCAGATCCTCCTGAAAAACTTCGTCCTCTTGTATTTGATGCATTCCCTCTGTTATTGTTCGATGAGTTGCTACCCGGCTCATCTTCAACCATTCTAATTGGCATATTTTCTAATTTTGATGCCCTAATTTAAGTATTATTTTGGGTGTTCCATCTTCTTAACTCAAATTTAGCATTTGGAACATCATCATAAGAGCTTTAAAAAGTTTGAAATCCGCTTCAAAGCCTCTATCTTTGCACGCTCAATTATGACAGGATACAAAAAAGTCGCATTTTACACCCTCGGTTGCAAGTTAAACTTCTCCGAAACATCGACTATTGCTCGATTATTTGAAGATGCGGGACATGCCAAAGTGGACTTTGAAGAAATACCCGACATTTACATTATCAATACATGTTCGGTAACGGACAACGCCGACAAAAAATGTAAACAACTGGTTAAAAGAGCTTTGAAAATAAATCCTGAAGCTTTTGTCTGCATAGTTGGTTGTTTTGCTCAATTAAAACCTGAAGAAATTGGTCAAATTCCTGGCGTGGACCTTGTTCTCGGTGCTAATGAAAAATTCAATTTGATTGAGCATATTGAAAAACTGGAAGAAAAATCGGATAAGGCAGTTGTTTCCTATGAAAACATAAAGGAAACCAATGATTTCGTGCCGGCTTTCTCGTTTGGCGACAGAACCCGATCCTTTTTGAAAATTCAAGACGGTTGTGACTATTTCTGCAGCTTTTGCACCATTCCTTTAGCACGAGGAAAAAGTAGAAATGCCAGCATAGCTTCAACTGTTCTAGAAGCGAAAAAAATTGCCGAAACGAAAATCAAAGAAGTTGTTCTAACGGGCGTAAATATTGGCGATTTTGGTCAAGATGGCGAAGAGAATTTTGAAGGTTTGATTCGCGAATTGGATCATGTTGAAGGCATCGACCGTTACCGCATTTCCTCTATCGAACCGAATTTATTGAGCAATGCCATCATTCATTTTTGTCTAGACGAATCAAAACGATTTGTACCACACTTTCACATTCCTCTTCAGTCGGGTAGTAATCGCGTATTGAAAACTATGCGTAGAAAATACGAACGTGAACTGTATGCAGAGCGTGTCACTTACATTAAATCACTTCGTCCAGATTGTTGTATAGGCGTTGATGTTATCGTTGGGTTTCCTAGCGAAACAGATGAAGAATTCATGGAAACTATTGATTTCCTGAAAGATTTAGACATTTCATATTTACACGTTTTCACCTACTCTGAGCGCGCGAATACCTCTGCGATGAAATTGGGTACAGCTGTTCCTATGCAAGTGCGAAGAGAAAGAAGCAAAATGCTGCACATTCTTTCCGATAAAAAGAAAAGAGCTTTTTACGAATCACAAGTAGGAACTAAGCGAACTGTTCTTTTAGAAGCAGATGAAGAAAACGGAATGATGTTCGGCTTCACAGAAAACTATATTAAAGTGAAATTGCCTTTCAATGAGGCATTGGTAAATACTTTTCAAACCATTGAATTGACTGAAATAGATCGGGATCAGGTGATGAAAGCGATTGTTTGCCAATTGGAGACGGCATAAAACCATCGTTTAATCAGTTTATTTATTTTCAATCTACTACAATTGGCTGATTCTTATAGGTAATTTGGATTTGGGCAAACAACTCAAGCAGACCTTATTTTGCCTGAGTTGTTTGAACCAATGAATGTGTGAATTTGGCTTACCTTTTTTAACGTGTAAAAACCCATTCGTTATCGCTGGAGAGAGCTTCATGAAAACGATAACCGTCCCAATCAAAGGACTTTACATTTTCGGTATTATTCAATTGATTTTCAATAATATATCGAGTCATTCTTCCACGTGCATTCTTCGCAAAAGTCATGATAACTTTATACTCACCATTTTTCAATTCCTTAAAAACGGGTGTGATAATATTTGCTTTGATAGTTTTCTGGTCGATAGCCTTGAAATATTCGGCCGAAGCCAAATTGATTATCTCTTCTCCTTTCGATATTTGGGTATTCAGTTCTTTTGCCAATTTGGAACCCCAGAATTTGTATAGATTGGTTTGTTTCGGGGTGACAGCCCATGAAGTTCCCATTTCCAGACGATAAGGATACATCAAGTCCATTGGTTTTAAAAGTCCGTACATTCCTGAAAGTATGCGTAGATTATTTTGAGCATATTCCATGGATTTTTCAGAAAGGGAAACCGCATCTAAACCGCGATAAACTTCTCCAGTAAACAAAGAAATTGCTGGTCTAGATTCTTCTGTCAAATCCACAGGTTTTTCCCAATTTTGAAACCGATTAT
Organism: Crocinitomicaceae bacterium; assembly: GCA_041751955.1. Taxonomy (GTDB): domain Bacteria; phylum Bacteroidota; class Bacteroidia; order Flavobacteriales_D; family Crocinitomicaceae; genus UBA2040. The sequence continues at coordinate 41,724 of JBGSIB010000059.1, read as the reverse complement.
AATTCAACGATGCAATATCATTACTGACGTGCATCATTTTTTCTATTTTTCGAACAGTAAATTTCTTTAGTTTTTTGGCTAGCGCATCTGCTTCATTAAGAAAAACACCTTCCGTAGGTGTTAAACTCGATTGAAGTTCTTGTTTTTGTATAGATTTCGCTGGAGATATTAGAATTTTCATGAAACAAATTTAGCAAACTAACGCTTGAAACCATGTTTTGGTTTTGATCATCCCATGAAAAAATAAGCTACAAAACTGATCAATAGGAGGGCAAAAATATTGAAAACGAACCCAATACGCGACATTTGAGCAATGGTTATTTTTCCTGAAGAAAATACAATTGCATTCGGTGGTGTTCCGACGGGAAGCATGAAGGCACAACTAGCCGCAAATGTTACTGGCATACAAAGTTGAACAATGCTATAGTCTGTAACCTGCGCAAATGCCCCAATAATTGGAATAAAAAGAGTCACGAGAGCCAGATTCGACATAAACTCGGTTCCAAAAATGGCTATGGCTACGATAATAAACATTAACAAAAGATGGTGCCACGTTTTGACGTCGTCAAACAAGGTAGTGATGAACTGAATAATTCCGTTTGCTTCAAGCGTTGCGGCCAAAGCCAAGCCACCACCAAATAGAATTAGAATTCCCCATGGTAATTTCTCTGTATCCTTCCAGGTAAGTAATTTTGTGTCTTTATCTCCAGGAATCAAAAACAAGAGTATACTACCGAAAAGAGCCGCCGTTTCATCTCCGTACGGAAAACCAATTAAATCAGAAATACTTTTTCGGAAGATCCACAAAATCACAACCAAGGTGAAAACGGCCACTACCCTTTTCTGAGGTAAAATCCACGGTTTCTTTTCCAAAACGAAATCTTCGGGATGTTCTTTTCTCTCATCACCCATTCGGAAATAAAAATAAAGGTAAATGATAGCAATCATGGTCACTGCCAGCGGAATACCAAATTTCATCCAATCAGAAAAACTAACTTGAATATCAAAAGATTTGTCTAAAATACCTGCCATTTGGATGTTTGGTGGAGAACCAACTAAAGTTCCCATTCCACCTATAGAAGCAGCATAAGCAATAGACAACAAAAGGTACAACGCAAATTTTCCTTTTTGATCTTTAGCAGGCAAAACATTAATAACAGCTAGCGCCATAGGTAACATCATTAATGCTGTAGCTGTATTCGAAATCCACATGCTAAGAAATGCGGTACTGATCAAAAAACCCAATAAAATCCTGGGCTTGGAATAGCCAACAAAATGAATAATAATGCGCGCCACTTGTTTATGAACATGCCATTTTTCTAGTGCTAAGGCCAAAATAAATCCACCTAAAAAGAGAAACACATTTTTGTCTCCATACGCTAAGGCCAATTGTTTGGTATCGATAATACCTAAAGGAACACCAACCACAAAAGGTATTAAAGCAGTTACGTAAATAGGAATACTTTCTGTTATCCACAAATAAATCATCAAAGCACCCATAGCAATGGCGCTAACGAAATGATCTCGTCCACCGGTTACAATTATCGCAGTGAAAAATCCGATTAATCCTATTGCAAGTAATATTCTGTCTCTTGTCATAAAAGCAAAAAAAAGGTGAACCAAAACGGCTCACCTTTCAAAAATAGTTAAATATCGATTATGACAATTGAGACTTTAAAGCTTCCAAATCGTCTTTTACTAACATCTCAGCTTCTGACCCTTTCAAGGCTGCATCAATTTCATCGTCAACGGAACGGGATTCATGAGCAATTTCGGCGTAAGATTCGGCCAAAGCCTCTTGTTCAGCCACTTTATCTTTCATTCTTTCCAACATAGAAACTGTGCTAGAAGAATCGATATTCGCCAAATCTCTATTGATATCTTTTGTTGCTGTTGCTACTTTCGCTCTTGCTTTTAAAGTTTTCAATTCGCCTTCATATTTGGCAATATTCGATTTCAAACCTTCAATATTCGATTCTAATTTATCAGAATGACCTTCGTAAGTTATTTGATTTTTTCTAGAAGCTTCGGCTAACTTTAGATTCTCTTGTTTTCTCAAAAGAGCTTCACTCGCCAAACGATCGGCTTCGCTTTGCTCCATTTCACCTTCTTTCGCTTTCTTCAATAGAGCCAAAGCTTTCACTTCGTATTCTTTTGCTTTCGCTTCTTGCGCTTCAGCATCACCTTTCGCTCGAATTCCCATGGCTTTTACTTCCGCCATAGCTACGAGCGCTTTTTCTTGGTTGGCTTTCAATTCACGGATGCCTTGTTCCGTCATTTTGATTGGATTTTCCAATGCATCCAGAGCTGAATGTGCCTCAGCTTTCCCTATTCTAAATAGTCGTTTTAACCATTCCCACATAATCTATTGTTTAAAGTAATACTAATGTAATTCGTTCAGTTCATCTGTGAATACCACCTGCATATCATTGATCTTTTGCACGATAGGATTGAATTCTTTTTTCGTTTTTGCAGCATGTATTTCCTGTAGAATAACATCCTGAAAATCTGCTACTTTATCAAAAAGCGCTTCTGTTTTATCCATTTTTGAAGGATTTACTTCCTGTATGTGGAAACATTCATCAACAACATCAAAAACCATGTTGTTTAAACTTTTTTTCAGTAATCTTTTGCTTGACATGTCTATTTTTTTTTCAAATATACCAATTCTCGTAGTTAATCTACATCGTATTTCAATCGGATTGTGATACTTGCCGTTTTCTTTTTCGAACTGGTATTGAAACTTCCACCCCAACTATATTCTTCTGTTGAATTTTGTCCTGTTATTTGAAAAACTCCCATATCAGCAGTTTTCAGCCTTCCTAAGTTACCTCCAGCATTCTTTGCTATCGTCTCTGCCCGTGTTTTAGCGTCCTTTGTAGCCGATTCAATCATTTTGATTTTCAACTGAGCTAACTTCGTATAATAATATTCTGGTGAAAATGAAACAAGTTCTATTCCCATATTAATCAACTCACTTGCAGATCGAGACAATTCCTCAACTTTATCCACATCTTTACTTTCTATCTTCAATTGTTGGTCTAGAACGTATCCTGTGAAATAAGAACTACGCTGACCGCCGTACGAATCGTATTCGTAAGAAAAGTCTTTTCGAATGTCAATGGCTTGAAAAATAACTTCTTCAGCATTAACACCTTTCGATGTTAGGTATTTTTTGATTTTATTTCTGCTCGACGTCAAATTCGCTGAAGCCTCTTGCAAGTCCATACTTTTCTGAGAAAAACTTGCTCGCCAAACTATTAAATCACTGGTAAAATCCTCGTCCCCCATTCCTGTGACGCTAACAGCATCGGTCACATTACCTCGTTTAACATAAGCCTTAGCTAATATCACAAGTCCAAGCACAACGGCAATACTAATTATAATGGCAGAAAGACTATTCTTGATTGTGTTCATTAATTTGAGTTTTTGAACCATGAATATACTCGAAATTCAAATTACTCAGACATTTCAGTGAAAATAAATGGATTTTCGAGGAGCTTTCGTTAATTTTGTAGAAAGTCAATGAAAAAAGGAATTTCAGAAGAAAAACATTTTCAAATTCCATAATTAAGAACACAAACAAATCCCATGAGTACAACCATGCAAGCCGAATCAACAGCACATTTTATAGAATTAGAGAATAAACATGGAGCGCACAATTACCATCCATTACCTGTGGTATTGAGTCGTGGTGAAGGTGTATTTGTTTGGGATGTTGACGGTAAAAAATATTTTGATTTTCTTTCGGCTTATTCTGCTGTTAATCAAGGTCATTGCCATCCTAAAATTGTAAACGCAATGATGGAGCAAGCGCAAACATTGAGTTTGACTTCTCGTGCGTTTTATAATGACGCCTTGGGTCCGTATGAAAAATACATTACTGAATACTTTGGTTTTGATAAGGTTCTACCGATGAACACTGGTGCCGAAGCTGTTGAAACAGCAATCAAAATAACCCGTAAATGGGCTTACGAAAAAAATGGAATAGCTGAAAATGAAGCCATCATTGTTGTATGCGCCGGAAATTTTCATGGAAGAACGACAACAATCATTTCTTTTTCGGACGACGAGAATGCCAAAAAGAATTTTGGACCATATACAGGAGGTTTTATTACAATTCCATATAACGACACCAAAGCTCTAGAGCAAGTAGCGAAACTAAAAAATGTAATCGGATTTCTAGTTGAACCTATACAAGGCGAAGCGGGAGTTTATACTCCAGATGATGATTTTATTTCAACAGCACAAGCTATTTGTCATGCCAATGGAATGTTGTTCATTGCCGACGAAGTGCAAACAGGAATAGCCCGAACAGGAAGTCTACTAGCTGTTTGCGGAAATTGCACCTGTGAGAATAGCTGTGAGCAGCAAGCGACATATACCAAACCAGATGTATTAATTTTAGGAAAAGCCATTTCAGGTGGTGCCTATCCAGTTTCGGCGGTGCTGGCAGATAATGATGTAATGGACGTGATCAAACCTGGTCAACACGGTTCAACTTTTGGTGGAAATCCAATTGCTGCAAAAGTAGCAATGGCCGCACTTGATGTAGTTTCTGATGAAAATTTAGCTCAAAATGCGAGAAGATTGGGCCATATTTTCCGAAAAGAAATGAATCGCATCATTAACGAAACAGATTTAGTGGTAAAAGTTAGAGGAAAAGGTTTGCTGAATGCCATCATCATCAACGATACGCCAGAAAGCGAAACTGCTTGGAATTTGTGCGTGGCACTGAAAGACAATGGATTATTAGCCAAACCAACACATGGAAACATCATTCGTTTTGCGCCACCTTTGGTTATGACTGAAGACGAACTGATGGAATGTGTTGCTATAATTGAAAAAACAATCCAAGAGTTTAAAAAATAAATCCGAACTTTCTTTTCGCCAATTTGTTTAGAAAACCATGAGTGAAGATTTTATCAATCCTATTGACCCTGACAAAATAACGGAAACACCGAGTACCTTGCCCTACGCGCATCATTCTGGTTCTGCCTTAATCAAGCCTGAAGATCAAGGAAAACTAAAAGGTAGAGCGTTGTCTGCCATGGATCATCAAACGGACATGCAAATGGCTCAGATTTATGAGCAGATGAAACTTCTATCGGATCAAGCCAATAAACTACAGGATAGAAAACGAATTTCGGAATACATTTATCAAGCAGAAATGCGTTTCGAACCGCTCATCAATCATACGTATTTTTTGTACGAAAAAGAAGCTAGGTACATTCTATCCTTAATTGCACCCCAAGATTGGGGTCGAAGTAAAACGACTTTAGTTTATCTAGCAACGGTCAAATTATTAGCTGATCATACCTGGGATGTTCTTGACAAAGTACATGAGTTATAATTCCATTTAAAATGAAAATCCAGAAACCTATTGGTCTATTATTTTTGCTCATAGTTTCTGCACTTTTATTTTACAAATGTCAAACTGAAAACATTGCCAATTTAAGATTGGGCAAAATGTCGATTCCAGAAGACAATCCACAATCAGAGAAAAAGATTGAGTTGGGTCGTAAATTATTTTTTGACAAGCGACTTTCCCCTGACAATAGTATTTCATGTTCAACTTGTCACGATCCCAAAAAAGCATTTACTGACGGTAAAAAAGTTAGCACAGGTTTTCATAAACGTTTCGCCATGCGCAATGCACCAACACTTTTGAATGTCGGTTACCAAAAAAACTTAATGTTCGATGGAGAAATTCCAAGTTTGGAGATGCAAGCTGTCGTTCCATTAAAAGACACCGCCGAAATGGCTAATGAAATGAAAGAGCTGATTCAAAAGCTCAAAGCTATTCCCGAGTATCAAAAAAGTGCGAAAGAGATATTCAATCGAGATTTTGATGCATATGTGCTTACCCGAAGTCTTTCTGCCTTTCAACGAAGTTTACTTTCATATGCAACACCCTACGATGCATTCATGTCTGGAAACAAAAAAGCAATGACGCCGAGTGCAGAGCGCGGTTGGCAGATTTTTTCAGAAAAATTGTACTGTACAGCTTGTCACGTCCCACCTCATTTTACCAATTTTAAAACAGAAAATAATGGTCTGTATTCGGATTATACCAATATAGAGGACAAAGGTCGTTTTCGCATTCATGGAGATTCTACTGAAATTGGTAGCTTCAAGGTTCCAACCTTAAGAAACATAACGAAAACATCTCCTTACATGCACGATGGATCTTTTAGAACGCTTAATGACATCATAGACCATTACGCAAAAGGAGGAAATCTACACAAGAATCAAAGCTCTGTTATTCAACCTTTTAATCTAACTAAATCTGAGATAAAGGATTTGATTAACTTCCTGAATAGCTTATCCGACTGATATTTTTTTTTATCTTCATGCTATGAAAATAGGTATCCTTTTATCTGGTTGTGGCGTCTATGATGGTGCTGAAATTCAAGAAAGTGTTTTGGCCATGTTGGCCATTCAAGAAACTGGTGCTGAATACGTTTGTATTAGTATTGATGAAAACCAACATCACGTGATTAACCATATTACGGGTGAGGAAATGCCAGAAACTAGAAATATGTTAGTTGAAGCAGCACGCATTGCCCGTGGTGAAATCTTTGACATTAAAAATATTTTTATTCAAGACATAGATGCATTGGTCATTCCTGGAGGTTTTGGAAGTGCAAAGAATTTCACCACATGGGCTTTTGATGGTCCCGATGGGAAAATTTTAGATTCTGTTCGAGATTTTCTAATTTCTTTAGTCCTAAACAAAAAACCAATTGCCGCATTATGTGTAAGTCCGGTAGTTTTAGCAAAAGCACTGGAAGGTACATCTTTCCATGCACAAATGACGATTGGAAGTTCGGTAGAAGAAAGTTCATATACCATTTCCGACTTTACAAATGGATTAGAAAAAACAGGAGTTAAAACCTCAGAAAAAACGATTCGAGAAATTCTTATCGATCGTGAGAATAAAATTGTGACGGCACCTTGTTATATGATGGAAGCGACAATAATAGAGATCAGAAATAACATACAGCAAGCTGTTACTGCTTTACTTGGACTTATGGTCTAAAATACCATAAGTTTTCTAGGTTTTTTACCCACATCAAGTCGTCTCATTCTGTTGATAAATTAGCATTTTTATTAGCTATTTAACATTTAGAACTTGTAATTTTGTATTTCCAAACAGCAAAAAGCGAAAAAAAGTACATATGGAAGTATATGGTAAAAAAGGTAAAAACGCCGATCTTGAAAATCTTTTAGGATTAAAAAATTTAGGTAGCGAATTCTGGAATATGTCTCCAGCTGAATTGGTAGAAGATTCTATCATTTTAGGTGAAGGAATGTTGACGAATACAGGTGCTATCGCCATTGAAACGGGTGAATTTACTGGACGTTCTCCAAAAGACAGATTTATCGTTTGTGATGAAAAAACAGAAAACACAGTATGGTGGGGAGATGTTAATATCAAATTCACACCAGAAAAATTTGATGCACTTTATGAAAAAATGAAAGCGCATCTAGAGGGGCAAGACATTTATATCCGCGATGCATATGCTTGCGCAGATCCCAAATTCAAAATAAATCTTCGTGTTGTAACAGAAACTCCTTGGGCAAATCAGTTTGCATACAACATGTTTCTGCGTCCAACAACAGATGAATTAGATGACTTCGTACCAGAATGGAATATCGTTTGTGCTCCTGAATTTCAAGCGGATCCAGAAGTTGATGGTACACGTCAAGCGAATTTCGCAATCTTAAATTTCACTAGAAAGATAATTATCATCGGTGGAACTGGTTACACTGGCGAAATTAAAAAAGGAGTGTTTTCAGTTTTGAACTACATTCTTCCACAAGAGAAAAACACACTTTCCATGCATTGCTCGGCAAATATTGGAAATGAAGATGATGACACAGCTGTCTTTTTCGGTCTTTCAGGAACAGGTAAAACAACTCTTTCTTCAGATGAAAATCGTCGTTTAATCGGTGATGATGAGCATGGTTGGGATGGTAATTCTGTATTCAATTTTGAAGGTGGATGTTACGCGAAAACAATCGATTTATCACGTGAAAAAGAGCCTCAAATTTGGGATGCGATTAAATTCGGAGCAATCCTAGAAAACATAGGTTTCAAAGGAGAAAGTTCTGAAGTTGATTACACAGACAACTCCATAACTGAAAATACGCGTGTTTCTTATCCTATTGATTTCATTGACAACATTGCAGTTCCATCCGTTGGAACGGCACCAAAAAATATATTCTTCTTAACAGCTGATGCTTTCGGTGTTTTACCTCCAATTTCACGTTTGACTAAAGAACAAGCAATGTATCATTTCATGTCTGGATACACAGCCAAAGTTGCCGGAACAGAAATGGGTGTTACTGAACCAACAACAACATTTTCAGCTTGTTTCGGAGCCGCATTCTTGCCTTTACATCCTGCAAAGTATGCAGAATTATTGGGAAACAAACTAGAAGGCACGGACATCAAAGTATGGTTGATCAATACAGGTTGGACTGGCGGTTCGTACGGTGTTGGTAGCAGAATGAAATTATCCTACACACGTGCTATGATTACAGCTGCTTTGAGTGGAAAATTGAACGAGGTAGAATATCAGAATTTACCGATTTTTGATTTACAAATTCCTAAAACTTGCGAAAATGTTCCTAGTGAATTGTTGAATCCACGTGATACATGGTCTGATAAAACAGCTTACGACGAAACGGCTAACAATTTGGCTGGTCAATTCGTCAAAAATTTCGATAAATATGCCGCTGAAACAAGCGACGCGATTAAAGCTGCTGCACCAAAGGTGATGGCATAAGCTCTAATTTCTAATACAGTTTAAAAGCCAGTTTCCATTTGGGAGCTGGCTTTTTTGGTATATTTATTTCAAATTTACTAGAAAGGAAAGAGAACGGTTAATCAGCAATGGACACAAGACAAAAACCAGATTTAAGTCAAATTTTAAACGAATATCTTGAGGATAAAAAATCTTCTAGCTTTGACAATTCTTATACCGTTCGTCGTAAACTAGAACGTTTTCAATTTTCTGATGATAAAGTCTTACAAATAATGGCTGAATTTGAATTAGAATGGCAAAATGAACAAGAATTCGAAAGTCAAATTATCAAAGCAAGAAAAATGATTAAACTCACACTAGTTGGTTTTGGAACGATTGCAGCAATAACAATATTCCGTTTTTTTTACGATGATAAATTTTCAAATTTCCTATTCATTTTCTTCGGGATTCTTTTTCCAGTTATTATAGCCTATTCGAATATAAATTCTGTGAAAATGTCTAGAGAAATGCGGGACGCAAAGTGGAAAAACTATTAATTCAAATGAATAGATATGGGAAGTCTAATTTCACTGCAAACCGGTACGCCATTTATTTTTGCTGGAGTCCAATTGGGCATTTTCTGAATGAGATCGATTGCCATTTTATCCATATCGGTGTTCACTCCTTTTAGAACATGAGCTTTAACAACCGTACCATTTTGTCTTACAATAAATTGTAAAAAAATGGTTCCTTTCAAGTTTACATCTGGACCAGACCATTCGATATTTTTAAATATATACTTTTTCATTTCCACCATCCCACCTGGGAATTCAGCTTCTTCGTCAACAAACGCATAAACTGAATCGCAAACTGAATCGCAAACTGAAGCTAAAGAATCATTTATTTGTCCAAAACACGTGTGAGTTGAAAAGAAAAAGAGAAATAACAATTTATTCATAACTTCAAAGCAACAAAAATTAATCCAAATGCCAGACGGGACGCAAAGAAAAAATATACATATTGGGAGTGAAGTTGAAATTGTGCAAAAACACCATCAACGAACGGGGGAATTGACGGATGGAATTGTGAAACGAATTTTGACCAGTTCGCCTAACCATCCGCATGGAATAAAGGTGCAGTTGGAAAGCGGTGAAGTTGGGAGAGTGAAAAATGTTTTGATGAGTGAATTTTAGAAAATTTACTTTTTTTGAAATCAATGTTAGTAAAATTTCAAACAAGTTGTTCTAAAAACTAGATTTTTCGACGGTAAATTTCGAAAATTTTAGATTTTTAAATATTTAGTAAAGCTGTTGATAATCATATAGTTGATTGCTTTCATATGAGAAATAAAAAACCTCTAAATTTATAAAAGTTTATACATCGAGAATTTTAAATTTCGAAAAGTTTAAACTTCTAAATATTTAGTAAAGACTCTGTTAATCAATTACTTACAGAAATCTCATTATCACGAGAATCGCCCATCAAATACTCATCTAAAATTCCATCTCACTTTCTATTTTTACTTTCTCCAAATTCCTTTACCACGGCCTTAAATCGATAATCAAAAATTGATTTCAGCTGCTTATTGATCAAAACAGAATTGGCGATAGCGCCTAAAAATCCAAAAGGCGGAATGTAGGTAACGATATCTGACATCACCACTTCCCCTTTCTCTTCTCGAATAAAGTGCTCATGATGCCAAACTTTGTAAGGCCCAATTCGCTGCTCATCAACAAAATATTTACCTTCCTCAACATGTGTTATTTCGGTCACCCAAGTCATTTTTATACCAAGAATTGGACTGACTTTATAAGCGATAATCATACCTGGATACATTTCCGATGGAACATCTTTGGTCATGATATCAAACCCCATATGTTCCGGAGTTATTTTCTTTAAATTTTGTGGTGAACGAATGAAATCCCATACCTCTTTCATGGTTGCAGGTATACTTTGTTCTGTTTTTATTTGGTAGAAAGCCATGGTTGAATTAAAAATGAATAATTAATAATTGGGGGGTGATTATAACCTAATGATGTTAAAGATTAGTTCAAATAATAAATGGTACAATTCAAAATAAAAGCAAATGAAACCCACAATAAATAAGGGATTTGCAGTAAAGCAACAGTTTTATTGAAACGGAAAAGTCCAATAATCATAGCAAGTATAAACAGCCAAAGAATAAACATTTCTATTGCTGCCCAACCCAATTGATGATATTTGAAGAATATAAAACTCCATAATACATTCAAAATTATTTGTGAACCAAAAATGAAAACCATCCTGCTTTTTTGCGGAGATTTCGGCAGACGAATAATAACAAACAAAGCAAATGCCATGAGAAAATACAAGCTGGTCCAAACGGGACCAAACAAATAATTCGGTGGATTAAAAGATGGCTTCGTGAGTGTGCTATACCAAGCACCAATTTCTGACGCAGTGGCAAATCCTCCAATTCCACCGGCTCCAAGCGTTATTACAACACAAAGCAGAAACAATCCTATATCCTTTATTTTCATTTTATTGAACATTTAAATTCGACGATCCGCCATCAACATGGATGATTTGACCAGTTATCCAACCGCTTTTTGGTGAAAGCAGAAATGCTGCTGTGTTCGCAATATCTTCCGCTTGGCCAATTTTCTTCATAGGATTCCGATTGGCATTGGCGATCTTTTTTTCTTCCGAATTAAGCAATCTACTAGCCAAAGGTGTATCCGTAAGAGACGGTGCAATTGCATTAATTCTGATTTTTGAAGCATATTCCGCTGCAAGTGCTCGTGTCAAACCTTCAATAGCGCCTTTGCTTGCGCTCACCAAAGAATGAAAAGGAAAACCAGATTGAACAGCTACTGTTGAAAAAAGCAAAACACTTGGTGAACTAGATTTTAATAGTTGAGGCAGAACCGCTTGAAAACATCTTACCGCACCAATTACCTGTAAATTATAATCTTCTAAAAAACTATCAGGTTTTATTCGATTGAAAGGTTTTAAATCAATAGTACCCGGACAATAAATCAAACCATCCAAAGTTTCTGGCAAGACCATATCCTCTGGAAATGAATGTCTTGAATCATAATTCACATAGTGAACACCCGATACTTTGTCTAGATTGTCGCCAGTAAAATAAGTTGCGATAAGTTCATGTCCTTGTTCGACCAAAAGCTTTACCAAAGACTGTCCTATCCCGGATGAACCTCCAATTACTAAATAGTTTGCCATGAACTGTAAACAAGAATCATAGCTAAATGTTCATTGAATTACGGCAATTTTGATTCGATACTTTTCACAATCTCCAATTGCGTGGTTTGACTTTCAAAGAGCACCTTAATTTGTTCTTCGATTAACAAGTTAATTTTCGGATTTAAGTAGGATGAAAAAGCTAATAACAAACGACCAACTACCTCCAAAATGAGCTGCTTTGTCTTAAATTCTTTGACCTTTGGTTAAAACTTCTTTTGGAGGATTCTACAAATCATTAACAACAATTGTCTCATTTTAAACAGCATCTGCAACTATAGCTTACAGCTTTTTTATCAGGGCAGTCTCTGCATGAAGGATTTTTTTAATATCCCTATCCATTTTCTTTTTATCAATTTTTACCCAACCAGCCTCTTCTTTTGAAATAGAAAATCAAAAGAATGGCTATTAAGATCATACTTCCCAACGTAATAAAATAGCCGTTTTTAACATGCAATTCAGGAATGTAATCGAAGTTCATACCGTATAATCCTGCGATAAAAGTTAAAGGAATGAAGATAGCACTCACCACCGTTAATAATTTCATGATTTCATTCATGCGTTGACCTTGAACGGCGTAATACAAGTTGGTCAAACCGTCCAAAATTTGCTTATTGATGTCGATTTCCTCCAAAACTCCGAGACAATAGTCGCGTAAATCATCGAAATAATATTTATTCTCTTCTTTGAAAAAAGCGTTTTTAGACTTTTGAATTTGATTGGTAATATCCTTCATGGGGAGTGCCAATTTCCTTAATTCCGCTAAACGTTTTTTGTCTTGCTCAATTAATTTCAAGGTTTCAGATTGAGCATTTCGCATGACTCTTTTTTCCAAGCGGCTAGTTGAGTCGCTTATTTCTTCTAGAACTTCGTAATAATTATCTACAATAGCTTCCAACATGCGAAACAACAAAAAGTCGGGACCTTTTGACCGGATTTTTCCTTTGTTCAACTCAATTCTTTCACGAACTTCTGTAAAGTGATCCGATTTTTTCTGCTGAAATGAAATCAAATAATGTTCGCCTAATACAAAGGAAATTTGTTCTTGCTGCAAATGCCTCGATTCATTTTCAATAGGCAAAGCAGAACGAACGGAAAAGAAAATGTAATTATGGTACTCTTCTACTTTTGGTCTTTGTTTTTCGGTGTAAATATCCTCCACCACCATTTTGTCAACGCTCAAATTTTGGCACATTTCAGTAATTTGCTCGGAACACAAGATGGAATGAAAATTCAACCAAGACACCACGCTTTCATCCATTTCGGATAGAATGAAATTTTTAGCGAAATAGTTCGGCGTATTTCTTGTTACCAGAAAAAATTCAGGATCATATTTAAATAGTTGACAAACATTCGTTTCTTTATCCATCACTTTGTATTTCTTTGTTTTACGGTAAATTTAACTAAAGGTTTTCCATCAAATAGGCGTATAAATTAACCATAGAAATTATGTCAGATTTATATACTTTTTCATCCGGAGTGTGCACATTATCTTCAGCTGCACCAATGAAACACCAATCTATCAGAAGGTCAGATTTCTGCAAAACACCACCATCACTGCCACCAGCAGATTCAACTTCCAACTGAAAGGCAATTCCACTTTCTTTGGCTAAGGTGATAATTCGATTCAAATACTTTCTTCTAGGCAAACCACTATCACGCATGGATACTGCCACTCCTCCACCGTGTTTTACCCCTTCCGTAACCCATGTAATATCAGCAATCAAAGCTTGACGTATTTTAAATTGCTGATTAAGTAATCGCGCCGTATGTCCAACGGAATTTCCTCCATGTTCCTCATATGTTGAAAAAACAATTGCTCCATTTTCTAGATTTTTAGCTACTTCCAAAGCGACCCAAACACCCAAACGATTATCCATATAAGGAGATTGAACATAAGTTTCTGTTTCGCGAAAATTGGGTTTGTAGGTCAAAATTGTTCCCCGATCCAAAATTCTATCACCTAAATATTGTGGATGCAGACGACCTTCTTCATCTTCATAAACAGCCATTTCCACTTCAATTTCTCCATTGCTATCTTCGCCAACGAGTAAAATACCATCAATTAATTTCGGTCCCCCAATTTTAATTAAATCCCTGTCATAACCAACTGAAAAACCTATACTGTCTGTATGCGCGTATATGGCTGTTCTCGGCTCTCCAAAAACAAGAATTAAAGTGTCTTGCAATTCTTCTCCATCAAAAATTTGAGGCTGAATCTTCCAATTTGATTTGTTTTTTGTGACATAATCAATGATAAATGCCTTAATTCTTTCTTCATCGCTCGAAGCGCCGCGCACAGCAACTAACTCTTCTAATAATCTCATACTACTTTCTTTCTAAATATTTTATTTTCACTCCTGGATACATGATCAATACTCGTTCAAGTTCTTCCTTATAATCCAATTCACATTTTATTTCAACCTGACAATTTTCGGTCAGTTCAGTTCGAATAATTTCATGTCGGTTACGCTTCAATACATTCATCACATGCGGCATATCTTCGTAGCTGAAGGATAATTGATAATAATCTGCCAGCTCATACTCCACTTTTTCGGCTCCTTCTAACACTTCTTTTGCAGCTTGTTTATAAGCTTGAATCAGACCGCCAACGCCAAGTTTTGTTCCACCATAATACCGAACAACACCAACTAAAACATTCGTTAACTCTGCTGAAAGTATTTGCCCTAAAATAGGAGCCCCCGCAGAATTATTGGGCTCACCATCATCATTCGCTCTATATTTCTCACCATCAACTCCCAAACGATAAGCATAACAGATATGCGTTGCTGTTGGATGCTCTGTATGCCATATTTCCAATTGATCCTTTACCTCTTTTTGCGTTCGACAACATGTTGCTAATCCAATGAATTTAGACCCTTTTTCCCGAATTTCGACTGGGGAACTAATATGTATAGAAAAATAGGATTGTGAAGTCAAATCGAATTGCTTATTTTTATCTGACGAAAATACACAAGATGAAATACCTAAGCATTATTTTTTTTGTTCTAATTGCAATTATGTCTTGCAAAAAAGACCCGCCGGTTGATAAATGTAAAAATGGTTTTAAGGATATTGGAGAGGAAGGAGTGGATTGCGGAGGAAATTGTCCTGCTTGTGTAAAAGTATACATACCAGGGCTTTCCTTAAAATTAAATCAAACACCAATCACATTCGACACAAGATCTTTCACGCAAATAAACAATCTTTGGTATTTAAAATTTTCAAATGATTCAGTACAAGTACAAATCGAAATAGGACAGGATATTGTAACAGATAGTTTGTATGACATTAACTCGTTTAATACCTTTGCTACTATTGATGGAATTATTTACCCATTAACCAATCAGTATCCGAGTACTAACGTCGGAATAATGGAGAACATAACAAGCGATAGACGAATTTCAGGACTTTTTGAAGCAAAATTTTATCGCAGTGGGTTTACGGATACTATGAGAATAACTTCTGGTCGATTTGATGATTTGCCCTATTAATTAGTATAAATAATAATGAATAAACATCTAATTATTTATTTAATGGCAGGCTTGAGTTTAGTTTCCTGCGCTCCATCCAATTTTGTCGTACCGCTTGAAAAAGGCGAACACGCAATCAACGCCACTTTGGGAGGACCGCTCGTGAATGTTCCTGGAATTGCTACAATCCCACTTCCATTTACTTCGTTGGGATACGGATATGGGCTTTCAGAAAAGAATACTATTTCTGGTGCGCTTTATCCAACCGCAGCTATCTATGGCGATTTTCAATTAACGGCTGCCTTTTCCCATCAGTTTTGGAAAAAAGAAAAAATGGGATTGAGTGCTAAAGTTGGTTTTGACTATTTGATTGATGTATATGAAAAAAATCAACGAATTTGGCCTCAATTGGATGGTAATTTCACCTTTACCTACCAAAACAAAGAGGAAGATGAAAATTCGAAGTTAAAGTTAATGTATGTTGGTTTTTCAAATTGGTTTGAATTGAATTCAGTAAAAGCCCATGGCGAAAAACAAGAAACCTTCCTCTTTTTTAATCCACACCTCGGTCATCAGATGAAAAGAAACAACTGGGCTTTTAATTTTGAAATCGCTTTTTTAGCATCGAATTTAAAGAATGATAAAGTCGTTTTGGATTACCGAAGCATAATAGGTAACCGAGGAGCTACAGGAATATATTTCGGACTTCAATACCATATCAAATGAGAATTTTCATCGTATCTAGTATCGCCTTAACTTTAATATTGGTTTCTTGCCGCAAGCGATTGGATGATTTCTTGTTCAATCCAGACGCTTCTATTACCGAGTATCTGTTAGATGACTATACAGGTCCTGGAGAATTGACATTTGTTCCTGAATACTCAATAGCAGACAGCCTTATCCATAAATTCACCTTACAATTGAATGACAATGGAAAGATGGAAACTATTCATGCTATTTATGTCGGGAGTTTATCACAGATAGCAACAGATAGTGTAATAATGTATTGCCATGGAAATGCTGGAAACATGGATTATTATTGGGCTAGACAAAAATTATTAGCTAACGTTGGTGGAAAAAACAATTACGGTGTTTTGCAAATTGATTATCCTGGATATGGATTGAGTACAGGCAAACCAAGCGAAGTAAATTTATATTCTTCTGTAGGTTTAGCTTTGGATTGGTTAAAATCAAATGGTTTGACAAATGATCGTTTTTTCCTCTACGGTTTTTCCCTTGGAAGCGCTCCTGCCTGTGAAATTACGTCTAAAAAGACATACGCTCTTCAGCCAGCTATGCTCATGCTTGAATCTCTTTTTGCTTCAGCTGAAGTTATGGTGCAAGATGCCTCAGGCCTAAACATGCCCGGCAGTTACTTCGTGAATCTCAAAATTGACAATGCAGAAGAAATTAAAAATGTTCAGCAACCTCTCCTTTGGATACACGGTATTGACGACAGCTTTTTAAATATTGAAACACACGGAGAAGTAGTTTTTAAAAATTATTCAGGAATTTACGGAGAAGCCGTTCGCGTTCCTGGAGGAGAGCATGCAGATGTTCCTTTTATCTATGGATATAACAATTACTTGAGTACAGTTCTCAATTTTATGCGAAAATAAAAAGGGAACCTTTCGATTCCCTTTTCAAATAACTAGTTCAATATTTTATTCTTTTTTCCCGCCAGCGTTGTTCATCGTATTCAATTCATTTCCAACAAAAGTTCCAGAAATGATTTGATTTTGGAAATCCTTCATTGCGCCTGGCGAATGAGGCATCAAGATCGACGAGTTTTTACTGTTGGAACCGATGTCTTTAATCGTATCGAAATATTGTGTCATCAATACAAATTGCATAATTTCTTCGTGCGTTACGGTATCCAAAGACTTTTTAAAATCTTCAACTGACTCTTTGAATCCGCGAACAATTTCCATTCTCTGTTTCGCAACACCTTCACCTGACAATCTTTTAGATTCCGCTTCTGCTTCTGCTTCTTTGATGATTTTGATTTTATTTCCTTCACCTTCTTCCAAAGCGGCCTCACGATCTCGTTTCGCAGCATTGATTCTATTCATGGCATCTTTTACCTTGTGATCTGGATCAATATCTGTAATCAAGGCTTTGATGATTTGATACCCATATTCATCCATCGATTCATGAATGTTTTGTTGCACAGCTAAGGCGATGTCTTCTTTTCTAGCAAATACATCGTCCAAATCCAACCGTGGAACTTCTGCTCGAACATCATCGAAAATATAGGATGCAATCTGATTTCTTGGATTATCCATCGAGTAATAGGCTTCTTTAACCTGACTTCTACCCACTTTAAACTGAACGGAAACCTGTAAATTGACAAAAACATTATCTCTTGTTTTTGTTTCAATTGTTACATCTAATTGTTGCAAACGCAAATTAATTGTTGACGCTTTTCGATCGATGAAAGGTATGATAAGACTAATTCCCGAATCTGCAATTCGTCGAAATTTCCCGAATCGTTCGATAACGACCGCGGTTTGTTCGGTTACGATAATTACGGATTTAAATAATAGGAGCAATAGAATTACACCAACAATGATGTAACCAATAAACCCTGATTCTGCAATACTTTGATCTGGCATAATAGTTTGATTTTTGATTTATAAAAAAAAGCTACCCCAATTTAGTGATAGCTTTTGAATTTGACCGCTATTGAAGCGTTAATTTTTTCTCTAATTCTTCGAGATACACTCTAAACTGTTTATCTGTTTCAGAAAGATTGGTGACCGTTCGACAGGCGTGCAGTACCGTAGCGTGGTCTTTTCCACCACAGTGCGCTCCAATATTCGCTAAAGAAGACTTCGTCATTCTCTTTGAGAAATACATTGAAATCTGACGCGCTTGAACAACTTCACGTTTTCTCGTTTTTGATTTCAAAATTTCAATTGGTAAATCGAAATAATCTGAAACGACTTTTTGGATGTATTCAATGGACACCTCACGTGCTGTATTTTTAACGAATTTGTCTACCATTTGACGGGCAAGATCCAATGAAATCGCTTTTTTGTTCAATGAAGCCTGCGCCAACAAAGAAGTCAAAGCACCTTCCATTTCACGGATATTGGTATTGATACTATACGCCAAGTATTCAACTACTTCTTTCGGCAATTCAATGCCATTACCGTACATTTTTTTCTCAAGAATAGCAATTCTTGTTTCCAAATCTGGAGTAGACAAATCTGCTGAAAGTCCCCACTTGAAACGAGATAACAAGCGTTGCTCCATTCCCTGCATTTCTACAGGTGGTTTGTCGGAAGTTAAGATGATTTGCTTTCCATTTTGGTGTAAGTGATTGAAAACATGGAAGAATACATCCTGCGTTTTCTCTTTTCCTGCAAAAAACTGAACATCATCGATAATCAATACATCTATCATTTGATAGAAATGGATAAAATCATTCGTTGAATTGTTCTTCAAAGCATCAATGAACTGATGAGCAAATTTTTCAGAGCCAACATACAAAACTGTTTTATTCGGAAATTGATTTTTAATCGAAATCCCAATAGAATGAGCTAAGTGTGTTTTCCCCAAACCTACTCCACCATAAATCAACAGTGGGTTGAAGGCTGTACCTCCCGGTTTATTTGCTACTGCGTATCCAGATGCTCGCGCAAGACGATTGCAATCACCCTCGACAAAATTTTCGAAAGAATACGATGGATTGAGGTTGGACTCTACATTCACCTTTTTCAATCCAGGTATGATGAATGGATTTCTAATTTGACCTTCATTCAAATCAATAGGCATATTTACCGGTTGATTGCGCAAAGGCTTCTTAGTAAGGGCAGGAAGTTTGACAGTGTATGGTTTTGACTTTGTATTGTTATTTTCCATAACAATATTGTACTCCAATCGTCCTTCTGTGCCTAATTCTTTTTTAATAACTTTTCTCAGTAAGTCAATGTAGTTTTCTTCCAACCATTCATAAAAAAAATGCGAGGGTACCTGAATGGTTAATGCGTCGTTTTCTAATTTCGCGGGAACAATAGGCTCGAACCAAGTTTTGAACGCCTGCAAGGAGATATTGTCCTTTATCACCTTTAGACAAGCTGCCCATACCTTTTCATGTTCTAAAGTCATTCTTTTTTGGTTTTTAACGATTAATAAATTGTTGCCTTCTAGAAACGTTTTGCTTTAGGACATGCTTTGTTTCTTTTTGAAGTGAACAAATATTTACATAAAAAAGTGAAAAAAAAAGTCCGAAGTGCCTTGATTTTCTAAAACTTTTTACATGTAAAGATTTTGTACATTTTTCCTTGATATTTAAGTAAAATTTAAACGAAAGTTATGAAATTTTTAACAATATATATTTAATATCAAATAAAAGAAAAAAGGTTAAATTCTATTATGCTGCTCTTGAATTTTTCAACCTACACTATTCCTATATTTTATTCTAAATTTATACTCAGAAATGAAATACAACTTCTTACATAAGACACAATTAAGAGTTCGTTACGGCGAAACAGATCAGATGGGATATTGTTATTATGGTAACTACGCGCAATATTTTGAAGTTGGGCGAGTAGAGGCATTAAGAGAGATTAATTGTTCCTATAGAGCAATTGAAGATAGTGGTGTAATGTTACCTGTAAGAGAATACAACGTACGTTATTTAAAGCCAGCATTTTATGACGACTTACTAACTATTCAAACAAAAATAATCGAAATAAAAGGCGCCACTATCACCTTCGAATACGCCTTATACAATGAAAACAACGAAAAGCTCTCTGAAGCAACAACGACTCTTGTATTTGTAAGAAAAGAAAATATGCGTCCTTGCCCACCGCCAGAAGATTTACTCGAAAAACTAGAGCCATATGGTCAATAGCGATACAAATCTCTTTGAATTCATTCTGTTTACAGAGGTAAATCAGTCTCAGAACACGAGGGGCGGAGAAACGAAATTGTCAGAAAAAATTAAATTTGGCTCAGCTTGTTCCCAATGCCAATATGTTATTTTAGGAATTTCTGAGGATATCGGTCCACAAATGAATGGTGGCTTACCCGGTGCAAATCATGGTTTCACTTCTGTGGTTCAGGCCATCCAATCCGTTCAATCCAATAAATTCTTAGATGGCGGCGAAATAGGCATTCTCGGTGAAATAAAGCAAACGAAAGAATTCACTTCAGCATCCGAAAGCATAGGGTGGGTTGAAGAATTGGATGCTTTTGTTTTTCATATATTACAGCAATATGTGCATGTAAAACAGCAGTTAATTGTTGTTGGTGGCGGACATAATAATGCTTACCCATTATTGAAATTTGCTCAGAATTCAGCGAAAAAGAAAGTACAATCCATCAACATTGATCCGCATGCCGATTGTAGAGCAACCGATTTTAGACACAGTGGTAATCCGTTTTCGTATGCAATAAACGAAGGGGTTTTGGAAAATTATGCCGTATTTGGTTTGCACGAATCATACAATAACGCATTTATTTTCAAATTATTAGAAGATAAAAATGTGTATTTCAATACTTTCGAAAAGTTTATTGATGATGAAGTAATTTGGTGGATCGATTGGAAGAATTATTATTCTGAACTCAACAAGGAACTTCCGATTGTGTTAGATATCGATTTAGACGCTATTCAATTTTCCCCAAGTTCAGCTTTAACACCCAGTGGTTTTACGATTGAACAAACTCGTAAGTTGATTCGAAGCATAAGTTCACATCAAATAATCAAAATTTTTCATTTGCCAGAAGGGGCTCCAAAAACGAAAGAAGAACTTAGACTTTATGGTAAAATGGTCAGTTATTTTGTTCTAGATTTTATAAAAGGACAAAATTCTAAAATGTAGCCCGATAAATCCAACAAGTTCGTGTTTTTTTTCGTTCCTTAGATATATGGTAAGTGAAAATCAAAAAATGGGATTCTTTCGAATAATTTTTGCGCTTTTTCCCTTTCATTTATTTGTTGCTCAACTCAAATATAACCTACTAGCATTATTTTATTGGATTTTTCTTTTTTTGATTGTAAGCGATCAACTAGGTTCCGCTTTCGGGATTCCAATTTTATTTTATTCTCCAGAATATTTGGGCGACACCACTTTTTGGTCCTTTTTGTTCTTGGGGTTCGCTGTTGGTGGTTTCACCATGGGATTTAATACCTATAGCTTTATTCGCTTGGCGCCACGTTTTCCATTTTTAAATACTTTGAATCAACCATTTTACAAGTTCTGTTTAAACAATAGCTTGCTCCCACTCCTTTTTAATATTTATTTCATTTATCGCTTCAGTATTTTTCAATTGAATGAGGAATTGAGTTCTTCAGGTGATTTGTTCATTTATATTATTTCCTATGTACTAGGATTCACCTTATTTCAACTGTTTTCAATCATTTATTTTTTTCCAATGAACAAGCGCGCTCATAGAAAAGTAAATCCTGACTTCAAACCTAGAAAAGAAGAAACCGTTAAAACAGTTATTCCCAATAAGGATAGCAAAGTAGTTCCAGTTCAAGATCAATCCTCTAAAGTCTATCTTTACATAGGCAAAAGGCTAAAGTTTTATTCCTCTAGAAGCGCAAAACATTACAAAAAAGAACTGCTGACTCAAATTTACAAGCAGAATAAAGTCAATGCAACTCTTTTTGAAACCATTGCTCTGGTCAGTTTTCTATCATTGGGTTTCTTGCAAGGAAGCACATATTTTGAATTACCAGCAGCAGTCAGCATAGTTTTGTTGCTGACAATTATATTAATGTTGTTTTCATCGTTACTGTCTTATCTGAATAGATGGGCGTACCCTGTGCTGATTGTACTGTTTTTGACCATGAACTATTTAAGTGTAAAAACTCGTTTTTTCACCTTTAAAAATTATGCGTATGGTTTGAGCTATGAAAATGAAAATGAAGTCAACTATACCCTTTCTCAAATAAAAAAAACAGCACTTAATGCTCAAAATCATATAGAATCTAAAAAGAATGCTCTTGCCATCCTTGATGCATGGAAAGCCTCTACGAAAATGAAAAAACCCAAAATGATATTAATAAATGTATCAGGAGGTGGCTCTAGAAGCGCCTTGTGGGTTGTAAATTGCTTACAACAATTAGACGAAATAACCAATCAAAAATTCAGTCAACAAACCCAATTAGTGACAGGTGCTTCTGGAGGTATGATAGGTGCATCTTATTATAGACAGTTGAGATATATGAAGCAAAAGGGGGAAATCCAAAATTTGTATGCCGATAAATACAAGGCAAAGATTGCCGCTGATTTATTGAACAAACTTTCTTTTTCAGCTTCAACAAATGATATTTTCTTTCGCTATAAAACCTTTGAAAAGAATAAAATTTCCTATCCAATTGATAGAGGAACTGCTTTTGAGCAACAACTGAATGAAAATACCGACGGGGTTTTGGATGTACCTCTTTCTTATTATAGCAAACTCGAGAGAAACGCCAAAATGCCACTTTACATATTCACGCCGACAATTGTGAATGACGGACGGCGAATGTTAATGTCTTCACAAAAGTTAACCTACTTAACAGCTAGTTTAGACGAAAAAAGTGGGATTACGAATTCTTTTGAAAACATCGATTATATGAGCTTTTTCGAAAACGCTTCCCCTGAAAAAATCAGTTATACTTCCGTAATGCGGGCGAGCGCAACATTTCCATTTGTAATGCCTATGGTAACTTTGCCAACTTCACCAGATGTGCAATTAATGGATGCAGGTATACGTGATAATTACGGCGGTAAAATTACTGTTGAATACATCGAAGCTTTGGAAGATTGGATAAAGAAAAATACTTCAGGGGTGATTATCGTACAAATCCGTGATACGAAGAAGATATTGACAAATGAGCGATCGAAACCCGTTTCTTTATTCAAAAAATTTACGCTTCCCTTTGGAAACATGTACACCAATTTTCCAAGAACGCAGGATTTCAATCAAGATGAAATATTCAAATCCCTAAAATCAAATTTAAGTTTCCCTTTGGACGTAATTTCCTTCAATTTACGTGAAGATAGTGCTGACAAAATATCTCTTTCATGGCATTTGACCAAACAAGAAAAAATTAAAATTAAAAAGGCGTTTGATCGTCAAACGAATCAAAACGCCTTAAAAAAATTATTGTCGACTATAGCGCAAGGCTATTAAATTATTTAATAATTTCAATGTTATCGAGTGCCACCACCATATCGGCAGTACAACTTTCTGGGGAAGGAGCTCTGCTTGGCACATAAGAGAATTTTAACTTTAATCCTTCTTTATGATATTGCTTGTCCAAATTCACTGGATAAACCGTGTAAAACAAATCACCAACAGTCATGTCAATAGAAACAGGACATCCAGGCCGATCCAAACGAACCAGACCTTCGATTTTTATCATATCCTCTTCAGTTGCAGGACGAAAACTACTTTTTTTCTCTTCTTCCACTGCAACTTGAACTTCTTTTTTCGTTTCTGTGACTTGAGCTGCTTGCTTCGCTGCTTTTCTTTCTTTACATACCGCACAGGACATTAAAAGTGCCAAACCCGATACAAAAAATAATTTATTCATGACTTTTTTTTGAATTTCAATACTATTTACGTGCCAAATTACAATTTTCTTTGGAATTCATTGCTTTGATAAAAAGTATTCTTGTTATTCATCCTACGAATAATGATAATTATTGAAAGCCACAAAAAAAGAGGTCTCCGACTGAAGACCTCCCTATTTCACTAATAACCTGTAGATTGAAATCAATGACACTTTCTTTAACGAGAGTAGTTTGTATTTGTTTCAAACTTTTACTGGAATAACAAAAAAATAACGGCTTTCCTCAATTAACAAATTGACTTTTAAAAGTTAAGGAAATTATCGATAATCGACTTGTAAGATGTCTTACATTTGTTTCATGGCTCGCATGAATCATTTACAAGCTTTAGTTCGTCTCGTTGAAGACCCAGATGAAATAGTCTTTTCGCATGTTCGTGATCAATTGTTGAACTATGGTCCTAAAGCCATTCCATTTCTCGAAATTTCATGGGAAGAAGAAGATTGGGGATTGCTATTCCAAAGTCGAATAGAGAATATTATTCAGGATATACAAGTTAGAGATGTTACCAATGCATTAAGGAAATGGGCTAATTCTGATGATAAAGATTTATTAACTGGAGCCGTCACCATAGCGCGATATCAATATCCTGGTTTGGATGAAAATGTCATTCGCAAGGACATTCAAAAAATCACCCAAGATGTTTGGTTGGAAATAAGCCAGAAAAATACGGCTTTGGAGAAGGTTCGCATCACGAATAAAATCTTCTTCGGAACGCACAAATTCAAAGGGAATTCCAAAGAATTTCATTCGCCATCCAATTCATTTATTAATCTGGTACTTGAGAATCGACGTGGAAATCCATTAAGTTTGAGCTTGATTTACAGCATTGTAGCGCAAAATGTTGGTATGCCAATTTACGGGGTAAACCTACCCAATCACTTCATTCTTGCTTATATGGACGAACATAGAATCAAGCACGAAAATGGAACTGCTAAATCTCACGGAGTATTGTTTTATATAAATCCTTTCTCAAAAGGGAGTTTATTTGATGAAGATGAAATTGACGAATTTATCGGCTCATTGAATTTGCCAAAAAACCGAGAATATTATGAGCCTTGCTCCAATTCCAGCATACTTCGAAGAATGCTCACCAATCTTATTGCTAGTTTTCAGGAATCAGGTTCTGCAGAAAAAGTGAATGAATTGACACAACTAAGGTCAATTTTGGAATAAATATAATTGATCTAGCTCATCTCTACCTCCACCGCAAATTTCTTCATCTCTTTGAAAAAAGCCAAGCTAGGGTCCACCTTCATGCTTTTTGATGGCATTTTAAGTGAAATATTACTTGCTTCGTCGAAAACAGTAAAATTCAATTGACAAGTCCCTTCGTTGTTCAAACAAACCTTCATGAGATCCGTGATTAGAATTTGATCCAATTGGCGCACGTCTACTTTAACGTGTATGGTTTGCGCCTTTTTCTCTTTCAATTCACTCAATAACATGATGTTATGAATAACGAATTCCAACTTATTTCTTCTAAATGGAATTTCAATTCTTCCTGAAATGGCCAAATAATTGTTCTCACCTATATAATGTTTGTACTTGTGATAGGTTTCTTGCCAAAACATAAGTTCATATGAATCTTGGTAATCCTCTATTATCAATTTTCCAAATTCATTTCCCGTTTTAGAAATACGATGTTCCGCTAAACCCGTCACGCAAGCCAAAGTAAATTCCTTCCCTTTATTCGCTTCGAAATCCTTCAGCATAGCAACGTTTCCCTTACAAAAACTATCAATTTCCATTTTAAAATCATCCAGTGGATGTCCAGAAATATAAATTCCGACTACTTCTTTCTCACGATTTAACTTGTAAGTACTGCTCCACTCCTCCACTTTTGGCACTTGAGGTTCAGGCATACTTGTAGCACTAGATTCACCAAACATGGAAAACTGAGAAGAATTCTGACTCTCTTGATAATTTTGACCAAATCGAACAGCGTTCTCGAGAAAAGTTCGGTTTGAACCGTCATCGTAAAAATATTGTGCTCGGTGCACACCAACAAAAGCATCAAATCCTCCAGCATAAGCCAAACTTTCCATTGCTTTTTTGTTGCATAAACGAAGATTCACACGTTTCGTGAAATCAAAAATGGAATTGTAAGATCCGTTTTCAGTTCTATCCTCAATAATATTATCAACTGGTCCGTTCCCCAAACCTTTAATTGCTCCCAAACCAAAACGCAAATCGCCTTTTGCATTTACAGCGAAATGATAGTTCGATTCGTTTACATCTGGACCAAGAACGTTAATGCCCATGCGTCGACATTCCTCCATGAAGAAAGTCACTTTTTTAATGTCGTTCATGTTGTTCGACAAAACCGACGCCATGTATTCAGCAGGATAATTCGCTTTTAAATACGCCGTTTGATAAGCCACCCAAGCATAGCAGGTTGAATGCGATTTGTTGAATGCATAGGATGCAAAGGCCTCCCAATCTTTCCAAATTTTCTCTAAAACTTCAGGATTATGATCTTTTTCGGAACCATTTTTAATGAATTCTGGCTTCATTTTGTCCAAAACGGCAATTTGCTTTTTACCCATGGCTTTTCGCAGTGTATCGGCTTGACCTTTCGTAAATCCTGCCAATTTCTGAGAAAGCAACATTACTTGCTCCTGGTAAACCGTAATTCCGTATGTTTCAGCTAAATATTCCTCGCAATCGTCAATGTCATAAACGATTTGCTCTTCACCATGTTTCCGCTTAACGAAGGATTCAATGTAATCCATTGGTCCCGGACGATACAAGGCGTTCATGGCAATCAAATCCTCAAAAACAGTAGGTTTTAAGTCGCGAAGATATTTTTGCATTCCAGCAGACTCGTATTGAAAAATACCAACCGTCTCCCCTTTTTGAAAGAGTTCATAGGTCTTTTCGTCGTCCAAAGGAATTTTTTCAATATCAATATCAACATCATGTTTGGCCTTGATCATTTTGACCGTATGCTTTATCAAAGTAAGCGTACTCAATCCCAAAAAGTCCATTTTCAATAAACCAGCTTCCTCGGCAACTGAATTGTCGTATTGCGTACAATACATATCAGAGTCTTTTGCAAGAGCTACGGGAACGTAATTTGTAATATCGCCAGGCGTAATGATTACTCCGCAGGCATGAATACCCGTATTTCTTACACAACCTTCTACGTCTATTGCTTTTTGAACAACCCTAGCCGCTGGTGCATTCGATTGAGAAATTTCGCGTAATGCCTTCGCTTTCGAGAAATCTTCTTGATTTTTTAAAGAATCGGCTAACTCAGCATCTGAAAAAGAAAACATCTTCTTCAAAGAAAGCGAGGAAACCATATTCGATAGCTGCGTCGCTTCGTTTAATGGCAAATTCATTACACGAGAAGTATCTCGCAGAGCTGATTTCGCAGCCATTGTTCCATAGGTAATAATCTGTGCAACTTGATTACTGCCGTATTTATCAATTACATATTTTATAACATCACCTCGACCTTCATCATCGAAATCAATGTCGATATCTGGCATGGAAATCCGTTCTGGGTTGAGGAAACGCTCAAATAGCAAATCATACTTTAATGGATCGATATTCGTAATACCATTGCAATATGCCACAACTGAACCGGCTGCAGAACCACGACCAGGTCCAACGACAACATCCATTTTCCGCGCGGCATGACAGAAATCTTGAACAATCAAGAAGTATCCCGGATATCCTGTGTTCGCAACCGTTTGTAATTCGAAATCTATCCTTTCACGAATATCCGCTGTTAATTCTGGATAGCGTTCCTTCGCGCCTTCATAGGTTAGAAATCTTAAATAATTGTTTTCACCACGCTTTCCCCCATCCTCTTCATCCTGAGGGTCTTTGAATTCATCAGGAATATCAAATGCAGGCAGCAAAACTTCCCTTGCAAGCGGATAAGCCTCAATTTTATCTAAAATTTCAGAAATATTGAGAATAGCTTCTGGTAGATCCAAAAACAATTCTTTCATTTCCTCAGGAGATTTGAAATAATACTCTTGATTCTCAAATCCATATCGGAACCCTCGACCACGTCCAATCGGTGTAGATTGCAATTCGTTATCTCTTAAACAAAGGAGAATATCATGTGATTCAGCATCCTTTTTTTCTGGATAAAATGTATTGTTAGTGGCAATTAGTTTGACCTCATGTTTTTTAGCAAAACGAATCAAAACCTCGTTTACCCGCACTTCATCTTCTTGTCCGTGTCGCATCACTTCAAGATAAAAATCGTCTTTGAATAGCTCTTTCCACCAAATTAAGGATTCCTCAGCCTGATTTTCACCCAAATTCAAAATCATATTCGGTATTTCACCTGAGAGATTGCCCGAAAGACAGATTAAGTCATCCTTATAGAGTTCGATAAGATTTCTATCAATACGCGGAACGTAATAAAACCCTTTTGTAAAGGCTATAGAAGAGAGTTTAATTAAATTTTGGTAACCTTTTTTGTTTTTTGCCAACAGGACAACAGAATTACCGTTGTCTTTTACCGATTTATTCGTGTGATCTCCACAGACATTCACTTCAAAACCAATTATTGGCAAAATTTCTTCATCGGTGAAAGGTTTTCCTTCTTCTTCCGCTTCTTTTCTAGCGCTTGCGACTGACTTATTGTGCAAAGAAATTGCCTTTTCGAAATGAAAGGCAGCCATCATATTACCTGTATCGGTTAAAGCAACGGCTTTCATTTTGTAATCTATGGCTTTTTGAACCAAACCTCTAACACTTGTAGTCGATTGTAGTATAGAAAACTGCGTATGATTGTGTAAATGAACATATGGAAGATCTTCAAGAATTCCCCTAGCTTCTTTTTTCTCAGTGAAATCAAGTTGATCATCAACAGAAACTTTAAGCGCTTCACTGGCTTCTTTGAGGTTGACGTGCTTCAATCCATACGCACCGATAATGTCTGTATGTGATTTTTGAAAATCGGTAAAGTATTCCTTTTCGACTTGTAGTTCTTCACTAGTAAAAACCTCTCTTCTCACTAATTCAAAGAAACAACGCGTTGTTGCTTCCACATCAGCTGTAGCATTGTGCGCTTCATTGAAAGGAATCGCAAACAAAAATTGATGTAATTCTGTTAAGGTCGGCAATTTCCATCTTCCACCTCTACCGCCAGGAATTTGACACATTTCTGCAGTAACTTCTGTACAGGTGTCTAAAACAGGCATGTCCAACATAACGGAGGAATAGCCTGCACGAATCATTTCCGATCCCATGATGTTGAGGTCGAATTTCAGATTTTGACCGACGACAAATTTTGCTTTTTTCAGGGCCAATTCAAACTCTTCGAGTACGACTGACATGGGCACACCCTCTTTTTCCGCTAAAGCCGTTGAAATTCCATGAATCCGCTCTGCATCATAGGGAATATCGAATCCGTCTGGTTGGATAAGAAAGTCTTTGTGTTCCACCAAATGCCCCAGCTCATCATGAACTTGCCATGCAATCTGTATTGCCCGAGGCCAGTTATCGACATCAGAAATTGGTGCATTCCAATTTTTAGGCAAACCCGTTGTTTCTGTGTCGAAAATGATGTACATGTGCTACTTTTTTTGGGATTTTAAAGTTAAGGTAAATCCTAAAAAATACCCAATTCTAGAGAAGGGAATTATTCAAGTTTTCAACAAAAAAAATCCCTTTCTGAAACAATATCAGAAAGGGACTTATTCATTTGTTTTTGGCAAAATTACTTTACAGGTCCATTCGTGTTCGTTGGAACTGCTTTTTGTGGTGCGGCAAGGACCGTACCTTTTATTCGTAGAGATTTTGTTGGTTCGTTTACGGCATTAGAAACGATGGTAATCGACTTCGCGAATCCGCCTTCTTTATTTGTGGCATTGTACTTCACCGTGATGAATCCCTTATCACCTGGTGCAATAGGTTCTTTTGGCCATTCTGGAATGGTACAACCGCATGAAGGTTTTGCATTGGCAATCACTAAAGGCTCTGTACCCGTGTTGGTAAACTCGAAAGTCGTAACGGCATCGGCTTCAAATTTAATGTTTCCATAGTCGTGTATTTCTTTTTTAAACTCAATTTTCGCTCCTTTTTCAATTTGAGAAAAAGCGTTGCCAGAAATACCAACTAATGTGAAAACGAAAAATAATTTAGCTAACTTTTTCATACTCGTAAAATTTTAAATAGATAAATAAATGAACATATCCAATTTACGTTTTTTGAGTATTGAAAAAAGGGACTTAACTACTCTTTAACAAGGCGTTACATAATTGTTAATAACAGTATAAGTATTCTGTTGAATCCTATACTAGGAAGATACAAGCACAAAAAATCCCGTCGAGAAAATGAATTCAAGACGGGATCAATACTATTTTATGATCGCGAAAATAGCTTTTTTTAGTTAGCTGGACCAGTCGTATTAACTGGAGTTCCATTTTCAGGAGCTGGCATAACTGTACCTTTAATACGAATAACTTTATTTGGTTCGTTCACTGCGTTAGAAGTGATGGTTACACTTTTAGCGATAGCACCAGGACGTTTTGTATCATATTTTACTGTGATAACTGAAGAAGCACCCGGAGCAATTGGCTCTTTCGGCCAAGAAGGAACTGTACAACCACATGAACCTTTCGCATTAGAAATAATCAAAGGAGCATCACCAGTATTTGTAAATTCAAAAGTACATGTACCATCACCACCGTATTTAACATTACCGTAATCATGAGTATCTTTTTTGAAATCTATTTTCGCACCACCATCAACTTGTGCAATTGTATTGAAGCTTGTCAATCCAGAAGCCACAACTAATAGGGATAAAAGGAATCTTTTCATTGTATTTTTGTTTTTATAATTTTTTTAAAACTCTTCTTCAAAGATAAGTTGAATTGTCAGGATTCCAACATCATTAACAAACTATTAACAATGCCATGCCAAGAATAACAATTTATTCTTGTATTCCTATCTAATATTTTTTTTCAATAAACTCGTCGTAATTTAAATTGTTATAATTCAGTCTTTCGAGAATTCCTTCTCTCTTTTCTTTGTCCATTTTTGGGTTTTCATTCAGCAAAGCGGAATAATAAAACCTAACTTTCGAACTGTCTCTCGGGGCAATGAAAATATCATAATTTGCCCCTTGCGACTCAAGAACTAAGGCTCTATTTTTATATTTTGGATATTCATTCAACAAGGTATCACCGTACGCGACAGAATAATCGTGCGCTTCCATAGCTGAATAAATCATATGCGTTTCGAAAAGACAATCAGCTGCTGGTTCACTTTTAGGATAATTATGATATACGGATAACAATCTATTTATCAGCTCGATACGATGTAAACTTTCGATTTTTTGACCCTTGGCCTGCAACGTTTTTAAGGAATCCTTCATTTCTTTAACCGATTCTTTCAGTGTCTCTAAAGAAGGTTTTGCTGATTTATTGTCTGAATTATTTGCATCACTTTTGCACGAATTAAGTGCTATAGCCCCAAATATAAATATCACTCCGAAGAAATATATTTTTTTCATTTTATCGTTTTTTAGTTGGAAATTTCATTTTATAATCCACTTCCACATCTCCTTTGGAGATATTTTGTAGTTTTTTTGTCAAAAGCTTTCTTTTCAGGGAGGACAGATGATCTGTAAAAAGTACTCCTTCGATGTGATCGTATTCATGCTGAATGATTCGGGCAGCAAAACCATCGTACTCTTCTTCTTTGAAATTCCAATTTTCATCGTAGTACGTAATCTTTATCTTTTCTTTACGATAAACTTCCTCGCGGATAGTTGGAATAGAAAGACAACCTTCATTGAAACCCCATTCTTCGCCAGTTTCTTCCTCAATCACAGCGTTGATGAATACTTTTTTAAAATCTTCCAAACCTTCTGCGCGAGGGTCTAACTCTTCATCCTCATCTGTCTCTGCAAAAGGTGAAGCGTCGACAATAAATAATCGAATCGGACGAGCGACTTGAGGGGCTGCAAGTCCAACACCTTGAGCGTGATACATGGTTTCAAACATATTCGAAATCAAGTCTTGTAACTCCGGATAAGACTCATCGATTTCCTCAGACTCCTTTTTTAAAATAGGGTCGCCGTAAGCAACTATTGGTAAAATCATGGCGCAAATTTACGTGAAATAGAAAGTTTATAAAACAATTTTGTGTTAGAATTACTTAAAAGGCATCAGTTATAGTGGATTTGGCATCAAGATAAGATTGAAGAATGATTGCGGCACTGACTGTATCTATGATTCCTTTATCGTTTCTTGTCTTTTTTGAATGCCCTGAGATACGCAAACTTTCCCCAGCCATTTTAGACGTAAATCGCTCATCCATTAATTCTATTTTCATTTCTGGAAACTCCTTATCAAGAGCTTCCTTTAATAGACGAACATTTTGACTGATGTGGGTATCCTCATTATTCAATCGCTTAGGAAGACCAAGAACAATAACATCAACAGATTCTTTTAAAAACCAAGATTTTAAATAAGACATTAATTGTTTTGAATCAATTGTTTCGTGACCAAATGCAAAAATATTGCTGTCATCCGTTATGGCAAGGCCTGTTCTTTTTAATCCGAAGTCTATTGCAATTTTTTTGGGCATAATCGGACAAAGATAGGTTGATTTTGACATTGGGAAAAGGAAAATCAAAAATCTGTAAAAGAATAATTTACCGCGATAGACCTGCTGAACTTTTCGAGAAAACAAAGACTTTCACATATATCATCCATTTCAATTCCTTATTTTTGTGATTCAATAAAAAATAACAAATGCGTTCAAAAATCGAAGAAGCCTGGGAAAACCGAGCATTACTTGAAAACCACATTTACCAAGCGGCCATAGAAACGGTCATTGAAGATTTAGACAAAGGATTATTGCGCGTAGCGGAAAAAAATGAATTTGGCGAATGGATAGTCAATGAATGGGTAAAGAAAGCAGTGGTGATGTATTTCCCTATTCGTAAAATGGAAACTATCGAAGTTGGTCCATATGAATATCATGATAAAATGGCGCTTAAAACCAATTACAAAGCGCTTGGCGTTCGCGTTGTTCCTCCTGCAGTCGCAAGATACGGAGCATTTATAGCTTCTGGCGTTATCTTAATGCCATCTTATGTAAATATTGGCGCTTATGTCGACAGTGGCACAATGGTTGACACATGGGCCACGGTTGGTTCATGCGCACAGATCGGGAAAAATGTTCATTTGAGCGGTGGTGTAGGAATTGGAGGCGTACTAGAACCTTTGCAGGCCGCACCTGTGATCATAGAAGATGGGGCGTTCATAGGATCAAGATGTATAGTCGTTGAAGGAGTTCGCGTTGGAAAAGAAGCAGTACTTGGTGCTAATGTTGTTCTGACTAAATCAACTAAAATTATAGATGTTACGGGAGATAAACCTGTTGAAACCAAAGGTTATGTCCCAGAAAGAAGTGTTGTCATTCCTGGATCATACACAAAAACATTTCCTTCCGGAGATTTCCAAGTTCCATGTGCACTTATCATTGGAAAAAGAAAAGAATCAACTGATTTAAAGACCAGCTTGAACGATGCTTTACGCGAAAATGATGTTGCTGTTTAAATACGAGAAATAAAGTCTTGCCAATTTTCGTAATCTGATGACATATAGTGTTCTGAATTGTCTTCCAACATATCCATAATACGCAGTTTTTCTGGGTATTGCTCTGCAATAAACTTGTAATGATAAACTTTTTCGCCTAGTAATTGTATTTCTTCAAAGTCAATTAGTGAATTGATTTTGTAAAGTCGAAGCCCATTTTTCAACTTTCTATATTGCGGAAAGTGGGTATTTTTGTAATCCATTTGACAAAGATATTATGTTTATCAGTAAAGAACACGAACTGGCGTATAAGTTGTTGCAAAATACCGACTATGAAAACGCCGTTCGAAAATATTCAGATTGCATCAAAGCAAATCCAAATGCACCAGAACTCTATTCTGAGCGCGGCGTAGCTTACATTCATTTGAAAGAAAAAGATAAAAGCTTGGCCGATTTTGACAAAAGTGTTGAACTGCAGCCTGATTATGCCTACCGTTATGCATCGCGTGGACATGCCAAAGATTTCTTCGGAGACATAGACGGAGCGATTTTTGACTATGAAACAGCTGCAGAATTGGATCCTAATGACGCTATCGTGTACAACAATCTAGGGCTTTTGTTAGAGAAAAAAGGCAACATGATGACTGCAAAGCAGCACTATGATCGGTCAGATGAACTAAGAAAACAAGAAGAGAATTTACAGCAGATAGTGGAAGATATTGAACGAGGACCACTTGATGATGCTGAAATTCAATCGAATATAACCGGTTCAGTGGAAGAAATTAGTGATGAAAAATCAACTTCAGGTGAATTAAAGAAGATTTTTACCGAGAAAAATCAATGGAAAGAATTTCTTCGCTTTATTAAAAACGGATTTCGTATCAAATGACCAAAAAAGAAAAGGCGAAGTATATCATAGATGAATTGGAAAGATTATATCCAGAGGTTCCTGTGCCGCTTGACCATAACGATCCTTATACTCTGTTAGTAGCGGTTTTACTCTCTGCTCAATGTACAGATGTTCGCGTCAATCAAATTACACCTTCTCTTTTTTCACGCGCCAATAATCCATATGATATGGTGAAAATGAGTGTTGAAGAAATTAAGGAAATCATTCGCCCATGTGGCCTCTCACCCATGAAATCAAAAGGAATTCACGGTTTATCTGAAATCATTATTGCCAAACATAAGGGACAAGTTCCGCAAAGTTTCGAAGATTTGGAAGAATTGCCAGCGGTCGGACACAAAACAGCAAGTGTAGTTATGAGTCAAGCCTTTGGTGTTCCCGCCTTCCCTGTAGATACCCATATACATCGTTTGTTGATTCGTTGGGGAATTACCAAGGGAAAAAACGTTGTTGAAACGGAAAATGACGCAAAAAAAATATTCCCGCGAGAACTTTGGAATAAACTGCATCTGCAAATTATTTTTTACGGACGAGAATATTCACCGGCACGAAGTCCGAAATGGGAGAAAGATTATATCACGCGAACAATAGGAACCGCCAAAGCCAAAAGTGAATTGGTTCAATAAATGGACAATAGAACCCCAAAGAAAGCTTGGTTCGATTTTTTGAACGAATGGATACCTGATAAACTTCCGGGCGAAAAAGTTCATGCTGAAATGGCTCCAATGAGACAGCTTTCAAGTGAAGCCTTGAAGTCAGCAAAGAATGTAAAGGAAAGTGCTGTTGCCATACATTTAATTGAAAAAAATGGATATTTAGATGTCATTTTAACCCAAAGAAATACCTATGCGGGAGCACATAGTGGTCAGGTGAGTTTTCCTGGCGGAAAAAGGGATTTAGGCGATATCAGTCTGACACAAACTGCAAGAAGAGAGAGCTTTGAAGAAATTAATCTTCAAGTTAGTGAAGGCAAACTAATTGGTGAATTAACTGAAATTTACATACCTGTGAGTGGATTTAGAGTTCAACCTTTCGTGTTTTATCATGAAAAAGAGTTAAACGATTTAAAACCTGACCCTCGTGAGGTAAAATCTATTTTTTATCTACCCACTGCTATTTTACTTCAAGACGAAATTGTACAAAAAAAAGATATACAGATATCAGAAAACTTCACCTTGAAAGATGTTCCTTGTTTCTTCTATGAAGAATATATTATTTGGGGAGCCACCGCCATTCTATTGAATGAACTTAAACATATTTTACGCGAAAACTATTAAGCTGTGTTTAGATTCTAATACGGGCAAAACCGAAGGCCATAGAAACACTATTTCCATTTTTCGTAAGGAAATGAACTATATCTTGGGAGGATATTCCGAACTCGTATGTTCCACCTCCAAGAATTACATTCAAACCTACTGGAATATATCCTTGATAAATTCCTCCATTAATAAATCCTGCATTAAGTGATATAAACTTAACTGGGCGAAAATCTAGACCCAAAGCGAAAACACCATTTTGTTGCGAAACAGGATTGTCCTTATCGAAAGGTGCTACAAAATCAATCCCCACATGTAACTGTTTGAAAGGCTTGAAACTAGCACCAAATCTGAAATTAGCAGCATTCGCTACAGTAAGGGTTTCTTTCCCTTCAAAAGTCAAAAGTTGAGACCCTGCTAATAAAGCTTGAACATTGGCTGCAGAATTGTTAGGATCGTAATCGGAGATGGCAATTTCTTGCGGTAAGGCTGTATTTCCCGTGTATTTATAGTTTTCGTATTTGACAGAACCAAGATTATTGACAGCAAGAGCCAAACGAATTTTTCTTGCGATGATGACGCTTGCAGAAAAATCTACGCCATAACCCTTTCCAACAGGTTTCGAAAAGAATCCACCGATTGAAGAAAAATTAAAAGGATTTATTTGTGTAATAAAACCATTGTAATTCAATGAAGTTGGCGATAGAGAGGAATTGACACGCAATCCACCAGCATCGGATTGTAAATCATAATAAGCCATGGATTGAATATACCTTACTCCTAATCCACCGTAGACGGCAAAAGTAGAATCATCGCCTAAAAGTTTAACACCATAACCAAAATTGAAATTTCTATTCCAGACCAATCCAGCATTTGTACCCAGTGTATAATTATTGATATCCAAAGGATTGGCTAGGTGAATAGAATAAATTCCCGCTGCAGTATCCGCTGCTAAATTTTGAGAATAAGCAATTCTCGAAGTATCTCCGTTTACAACCGTAGAAGCCGAATCAATTAAGTTTTGCCAATTGCCTTGAAAAAAGGCATTGGCATTATTTGTATTTAACTTGCCTGAAAAACCATAATCCTCTGTCATGCTAAAGGCAAAACCCCCTATTTTATTGGTTTTGTAAGATCCGCCTAGCCACAACAAATTTGCGCGCATATTCACTCCAGCTTTAGCATAACCAACCGTGCTGCTCAAAATACCTTGAATAGTTGTTGTATCAATGCTCTGGTTGTTTACTTGCGTTTTTATAATATCACTGAAATTTTTAAATTTTTGTTTATTCAATGAATCAGATTGAAGATAAATATATGTTTCACCTGTGCTGAAAGTTATTTTCTTTCCTTCGTATTCCAGGGGCCAACCCAATGCGGAGCTATTTATTCCTAAAGAGTGATAATCAGATATAAAGGTAGTCCCTACTCCTCTGCCAGCTAAAGTATAAGGTGTTGTTTGGGCACTGAACTGTCCAAAAAATAAAAAGAGAAAAAAGGAAATAAGAATACTTTTCATGATGAGAGTTTCGACGAATTTAAGAAAAGTATGAGTTGAAAAAAAGCTTCTTAATAGAAAAAATATACGTTTAAACTTTCTTTGCAAAAAAAACAGATAACCGTTCTATTGGTTTGGGAGCGATGCACAATTCTAAAAAATTAAAAGTTGGCTACCTTCTTCGTTTATTGTTGGTGGAAAGGAACACGTCAATTTCTAATTAAATACTAATTTTACTTGAATAAGTTTTTCTGCTCGATTTCATCCACTAAATAGAGCATTTGCGATTAAAAAAAATTAACATGGACTATAAGCATTTACTTTTTGACAATGCAGCATCAATTGGAATAGGTAAAATTTTAGCAAGGCAAACCGATCAAAAACACGGTGGTTTTATTTTAGCTTATCATCAGATTAACGCACATTTGTTTAGATCGCACATCGACATTTTTAAACCCAGTCAAATCATATCTTTAGATGAAATAGTACAGAGAAAAAAGGCAGGAAAAACGACTAAAGGCTTGTATGCTATAACAGTTGACGATTGTTACCAAAGTACTTTACCTGATTTATGCTCTCATTGTTCAGACAAACAGATACCTATTACTTTCTTTGCTCCAATCGACTTTTTGAAAGGGAAACCGCTGCCAGGAATGCTTCTTAAAAATATAATCCAATACATTCCAGGGCAAAGAATAAAAACAAATGAAGGAGAAACTGATTTTGCATCACCCGACCATGTAAATGCGCTTTATAAACGTCTGCACAATCTAATTTATACTGAAAAAGAAATTATTTATATGGATGAGATCCATCAAATCATAAGGCAACTTATTGATAATAAAACTGTTTCGGAAGAACTTATTTTTCAATACGACCAACCAGTATCCATAGATTTTATTGCCAAACAAAGTAAAAACGAGCTCCTTAGTTTTCAAAGTCACAGCATAACTCATCAGCCTGTAATCGCACTTTCCGAAAACGAATTAACAAAAGAACTTACCGAGAGTAAAGAGATCCTAGAAAGCATAACGAATACAAAAGTGAATCACTTTTGTTATCCATACGGAGGTATACAAAATATTGGTACGAACGCACAAAAGATTGTAGCAAAACATTACGATTCAGCTGTTACGATGATTAAAGGAAGATTGGACAGCGCGAAAGACCCTTTTATGCTGCCGAGAATAGATTTATACAACAAGGACTCAAAAGGCCGTGCGCTTTTAAAATCGATAAAGAAATAAGCAAACATGGAAATAGGAGAAATCACAATACAAAAGTTTTCAGAACTGAATCCAGAAGATATAGTCGCTTTTAACAAAGAGGTTTATACCACTAAAAAAGCAAAGAGTATTGACGAAATAAGTTGGCGGTTTCGTATAGGATTTGATAAAGAAATTGAACCGCTATATATTCTTCAAGGAGGGGTAATACTTGGTCAAGCAGGTTTATCACCAATGAGATATCTGCTTTCAAATGAGCAACATACTGCTACTTGGTTCAATAGTTTTATTATTTCACCAAGCATGCAAGGCAAAGGTTTAGGGAAAATTTTAACTGAGAAATGGATGTCATTGGCACCCGTCCACATCACGAACTGCAACGATAACTCCATGGCTGTTTTTAGAAAATTGGGTTGGGGTGAAGAATTTAATACTGTTCGTTTTGCTTTACCCATCAATTTATATAGCACTGCGAAAAATAAAAAATGGACAGGAGTAAAACTTTTAGCTGCAAAAATCCTGGATCCATTGTATTCTATGAGAAACCGTTTGAAATACTCGAAAACGGAAGCAATTGAAATAAGTCCTTTACATCAATTCTCACCTGAGAAACTGATGGATTATTTTTCTAAAGATTCTGAAAATAGCCTTTTAAAAGACAAAGCTTGGTTTCAATGGCGTTTTTTCTCCTGTCCATTTTCCAAGGAATACAGTTTGGCTCGTTTCAAAGACGCATCTTGCATCATTCGTGTTTTGAATTTCAACGGTGTTAGAAGACTTCACTTAGTCTATCAAACGCCAGAATCAGAGAATAATGAGGAATTAATAAAAGCTTTGGTGAAATTCGCTTTTAAAAACAAGGTTGACTTTGTTTGGGCGATTACCAATATTCCGACTTTGAAAAAGAGTTATGAAGGATTTTTAACCAGCCAACTCAAGACCCGATTTGCTTTTCATGCAGAAGATGAAAAAATAATGAAGATTATGGAAACACATTCTATTCCTCTGCAAGCCGCTGATTCTGACTATGATATTATGTATTATTAAAGGGTTGATTGGGCTTTCTGGAACTGCAAAGTTTATCAAAAGTAAAAGGGGGAAAAACTAGCGTCTCATCCCCCTTTTTGCTAAAACTATAAAACCTAACTACAACTATGAAATTGTGATACAAATATACTATGCTTGCATAGATAAATAAGTTAAGAAGTTGTTAAACTATTATAAAGAATCACACTTCATTTTAACACATTAGAATTCAATGGATTAAATAGTAATAATTCTCTTCTTTTTTAATGTTTTTATTAATATTGTTAACATAAGAACTAGACCAGCAACTGTAATAATTGTTGGACTAATGGCAAAATTAAAATTCAACGCTATCAAATAACCAATTAATACATCAGCTGTCGCTATAATCAACGAATAAATTTGCATTCTTTTTAAATTTCCAGTGAGCAAATATGCCGTTGCTGGAGGAACGACCAAAAAGCCTACGACGAGAATGGCTCCTACGCTTTCAAAACTTAATACGGTAACTAAACTGACGAGCGTCATCAAAGCGTAATGCCAAAAACCAGTTGCAATACCCTTCGTTTTCGCATATTCAGCTTGAAAAGCGTGTATTTGAAATCCTTTAAAACCTTTGATAACGAAAACGACAACAATCAATAATAGAGGAAAAATGGATAGAATACTTTTTGTTCCCAATAATCTTCCATTCCAAATTACTTTATCGAGAAATGTCAGCCCCAGTTCGCCAAAAAGAACACAATCCTTGTCGATATGAGAATTATCATCTGCAAAAAAGCTAATCAACAAAACGCCCAGAGCGAACAGCCAAGTAAAGGTCAAACCTATTGATGCATCTTCTTGTAATTTCAGTTTACGGTAGAGAAAATCGATGATAATAGTTGTCAGAACACCAAAAACGGCTGCGCCAATCAAAATCAGGCTGCTCGAACTATAAGAGCCCACCAAAAATGCTATGACGATTCCAGGAAGAACACTATGGGAAATAGCGTCACCGACCATGACCATTTTTCTCAACACAAGAAACACGCCTAGCAGAGAACAGGACCAAGCAATCAACAAGGCGGTAAAAATGTTTAATATATCATTGAGATACAGCATCAATCGTAAGGTATTTCTTTGTTATGAGGATCTTCCGTTGGATAATCCAATTCGTGTAGCAATTCTGCTTCTAATTCATCCGTAATCAAATGCTCAATCGTTTCTGCGGTTCCGTGGATATGATCTTCTTTAAAATTAAGTCGTTGCGTCAAATACAATTCCCACAAACGATGCAGGCGGACCACTCTTTTCGCCTCTCCTACTCCTATTTCAGTCAAACTATACCCCGTCTCAGAGGCTAAAATCCAATTTTTATCCTGAACCTTTGCTAATGTTCTTTGGAGCATGTTGCTATCCATTTTTCTTTTGTCGAGAAAGAGGCTGATTGAAACTTCATGCACATTCTCTTCCTTGAATTGTTGCATGACCTTCATCACATTCTCCTCATTGATTTTTTCTTGATTATTTCTATTCCTCTTACGAATAGAGAGATAACCTTTCTCTGGAGCAAAAAGCAAAGTAAACAAGGTGAAAATGAACAATATCATAATCACCCATGGCCCTGTTGGCATATCTTCTCCCACCAAGGAAAGCAATCCCCCTCCAACACCGGAAAGCGCTCCGAAAATGGCAGAAATCCACATCATTTTCTGAAGAGAATTTGTCCAATAACGAGACGAAGCAGCTGGCGCAATCAGCAGAGCCGACATCAAAACTACACCGACAGCTTGCAATCCAACCGCAATGACCAAGACTGTTAAAACCGAAAGTAAAGTTTCATATGTGTTGACATTCCAGCCTTGTGATTTTGCAAAATCTTTGTTGAAAGACAAGAGTAAAAAGGGTTTGTAAAAAAGAACGACTGCAATCAAAACAACAAAAGCAGCAGCTAAAAAAACGATTAAATCCATTTCTGTCAAGGTAGCCGCCTTTCCGAACAAAAAATCTTTTAGACCCGCTTGATTGCTATTATTTGAATTGGAAATAAAAGATAGAAAAACACTTCCTAGAGCAAAGTAAACCGTTGAAACAACACCTATTGCGGTGTCTTCACTTAACTTGGTTTTTCGCCTAATGAGATCAATGCTTACGATGGAAAGATAACCGAAAACCAACCCGCCCAAAAGTAAAAAAAACGGATCTTTCGTTCCGGTAAGAATAAATCCAACGGCCACTCCCGGCAGAACTGAGTGTGCCACCGCAT
>JBGSIB010000058.1:0-3595 GCA_041751955.1 Crocinitomicaceae bacterium | reverse complement strand
CACCGTCGTACTTTTCATAAATATTTGTGAGATAAAATGGTTTTTTCAAATGCGTAAACAAAGCGAAAAAGCTATTGGCGGCATCGGAACTGGAAGCTAAATTAAGTGGCGTAAAACCTTGCTGGACGATTGAGATATCGCTCGTCGCAAAAGTTTCTTTCATGCATGTTTTACTAGATGCAATAAACAACCCACTATTGTCGTATTTGACAAAATTGTTCAGATAAAGGACAAGTTGCTTCTGAGGGAACTTTGTCGTAAATTGTTCTTCAAGGGAACTGTCATGTCCAAAGGTGAAGGAACTCCAGAAAATCAGAAGAAAGGAAAAAGCTATTTTGAAAAGAAAGTTCATTGCGCCAGTTAGGAACGAATTTAGGGGAAAAGATTGGGATCTTGAGGTGAATTTAATTTTTGGACAACCAAACAGTGGTACCTTTTGAAATTCATTCCTCGCGAAGTTACTTCATTTTCAATGGTTTACTGTGCGTGTGGTATTTCTTTTTTTTCACTTGAAACAGAAAAGTCGAAGCTCGATTTTTTAGGCTGAATGACCTTGCAGAAAATGAATTTATTCCTGTATTTTTGTGGTATGAGTAATGCATCAATCCTTGAAAAACCCATTCTAGAAGTCTCTAAATTTCCTGAACAGGATAAAACTTGCATCCTTTATGCCCTTGATGCTGTGATTAATAATGTTAAACTTAAAGCGATTTGAGTAATGGGTTACATTTTGTTACTAGATAATCAGAAACGATGGGCTATTACTCCTGAACTTTTGAAAGAAAGGTTTGAAAAAATATCGAATGATTTTGATATTTTAAGAATTGAAAATAGTGAACGACCATACTCACATGAATTTATCATTAGAGATAAAAATATTGAAGGGTTTCTCCATAAAGATGGAGATTCAATACACATAGATGGTCAATTTGAAGAATGCTTAAAACTAGCATTAGACATTAGAAATATCATACCTTCAGATGAATCTGTTTTATTTTTTGATAGCTCCTATAATTACAACACAGTGTTAGAACCAACTACTACAATTGAACAACTAAAAAATATTTTCACATAAATAAAAAAGGGGCGGTTGCCCCTTTTTTATTTATGGTTTGCCTGTTACTTTTCCTGGTATTGAAAAGTCATTTAGTAATTTTTGAAAATATGGAACTCCACTTGCATCGCTCACAAAAATCTCTATCTGGGTAAGAGGAGTATTCGGGTCTTTAATAATATCCGCATAACGTCTAAATTCATCCGTAACTTCGTCCAATATTTTTTGTCTAACAGGAGGGTAACAACTTGAACCTTCAACAAAAGGACTTGCACTTGGATTTGAAATATACTTTGCTTCAATCACAGTACCAGTTGA
Organism: Crocinitomicaceae bacterium; assembly: GCA_041751955.1. GTDB lineage: Bacteria > Bacteroidota > Bacteroidia > Flavobacteriales_D > Crocinitomicaceae > UBA2040. Next base: position 2,223 of record JBGSIB010000058.1, on the reverse strand, counting down.
TTTATCTAAACCATCAGCCCAAATTTTTGAATTTGCACCTCCTTTTAATTCATATTCTATTCCAGTAGTAACACTTTCTTGATAAACTCGTGGGGGACTACCAACTGCACCTGCTGGATTTCTAGTTGAAATATTCTTTAAATAGTCATCTAGCTTAGTTATGCTAAACTTCCCCTCTCCTTGTAGTTTCTTTGCCGCTCTCTTCTCAACCTCCTCCGCAATATCATCAATATTTTTAGCAACTACATCTTTAGCAGCATCCGCTCCTTTTTTGATGAAACCGACCCCAAAAAACATAGAAGCTACTTCCACTGTTATTTTACCTCCTGAATGCCAAGAATTATCTGTGCCAGCTAATAAAGTGTCTATTGTTGAGGTAACTTGATTGTAGAGGCCGTCTTTGATGTCTTGCCAAGACAAGTCTTTCATTGAATTCCACGTCTTGGTTCGTAAGGGTTCGTTTGTGGCAATTTCAATTCCGAAATCAATTAACATGGGTATTGATTTCAATTCCTCAATGATTCCGTTTCCAACACCGGTTACATACGGTGGTGTGTTGAGCCAGTTCGGTGCATATTGAGCGTTAGCAGAATTCCAATAGTTTTCGGGTATTTCAGCGTCCCGTAAGAATTGACGTCCAGAATTTATTATTTCGAAGGCGAATTCATACCATGGTAAATCTTTAATAACGATTTTCTTTCCATCATTAAAAACACCACTTTCTGCGCCTTGTCTCAGAACTTCCAGATCTGGAACGTTTGCCAGTAAGGCATTTAGTTTTTCTTCAATTAATTGCTCTGATTTATCTTTTGCGGTGCCGTTCTCCTCATAACCTTCTTTAACTAATACGTCTTTACCATAGTTCAAATGAACTTTATAACCCGAACTAGTTTTTTCATATATGGTGGCGACACCGTCGTGTAAAAGACCAGCCTTGAGATTTGCCAATTTTTGATTGAATTGGATTTGTGTCATTGCGGTAACTTTAACAGTTCCGTCGCTATTATAGGTTACCATTTGACCGTTTTCATATACACGGACGTGGTCACCAGTTTTTTTAAGGAAGTCGTATTTTGAGGCAAATTCAAGTTGATCTGCCGAAAGTGAATTGTTGTCACAATTGGCTTTTATTCCAATCATACCCCGGTTTCCAATTGTTTCTTCAAGATAAAAAATAAAAAGCTCAGGGTGATCGCTGTTTTGAGAGATGTATGAACTTGAAACTCTAAGTTCCACTTGGTTGTCCGGTTTGTAGAAGTAGTAATGCCTTGGTAATAAACTCGTTAAACCTCCTGAGATCGGTTGGTTGGCTGTCGGAATAAAAACTTGGTCCCATGTATTATTAATAGTACCTAAGTTAATTGCCTGATTCGATCCTTTAAGGATAAACTCACATTTGTCTGTGTTTTTTGCTTCATATAAATTTCCATTCAATCTAAAACTATAGACTGTGAAAACGTTACCGTACAATTTGGCAATAGAAACAACTTCGGCATTTTGTGGCAGTTTATACCTATCACCATTAAAATAGACGAAATCATAATATTCTATATTATAATGATAATTTGTAGTTGAAATTGGTGGGAAATCTGGACAAATAATGCTCTCCGAAAGGATTGTAGCTCAATCCTCCACCTCATCCATCAAACTCGGCAACAAATCAAAACTTCTCAACTCCTTCCACTGATCAAGCGTAAGTTCTTGAGCATTGGCAGAATAATCCATCAAATTATTGGTGCTGCCTTCTGCCGGACCATTGTCTTTCCAAGAATGCTCCAATGCACCAATTCCATGAGCGAGTTCATGCGCATAGACCAGGTTGGCGCGGATTTACAATCCGTGACTCTACAAACTTAAACGTTTTCAAGAATAAGTAATTAATTGACCACCCAAACAATGCACTTTCACCAAACCTTCCTTATCCGAATAATCTCGTGCTGAACTAAAAATATACTCCCAAGCCATTAAAATTCTTCCTGATGCACCAAATCTTTTGGATAGTAATGGCAATCAATAAAACTACTATCATCTAATCCCATAATCTTTACGACTGCTGCCGTTTCAAAACTCCAATAACCAAAGTAAGTATCGTGTTTACTTTTGTGACTGTTGTACCAACCTGCATCTTTATGATTTTTATACCAATCTTTTGTAATAAATTCTTTTACTAATTTTTCTGCTTTTGCTTTGTCTACTTCCTTAATGGCTTGACGCAGTTTTTCA
>JBGSIB010000057.1:0-76280 GCA_041751955.1 Crocinitomicaceae bacterium | reverse complement strand
CGGTTGAGGAAGTAGATAAATTGACTGGACCTGTTTTGGGACGACCAAAATCTGCGACTTTCCGAACTTGCGACGTTGTTGGTTTGGATACTTTGATTCATGTAGCGAATGGTTTGAAAGAAAATTGTCCAAATGACGAAGCGAAAGATTTATTTGTTTTGCCGGATTACATTTCTAAAATGGCCGAAAACAATTGGCTAGGTTCCAAAACGGGACAAGGATTTTACAAAAAAGTAAAAGCAGCCGATGGTTCCAGCGAAATTCAAGTTTTGGATTTGAAAACCTTAGAATATCGCTCACAAGAAAAAGCGAAATTTGCTACACTAGAAATGACCAAGTCAGTTGATGATTTAAAACAACGTACTAAAATGTTGGTCAACGGCATGGATAAAGCTGGAGAGTTCTATCGTAAATTATTCGCAGGACTTTTTGCTTACGTTTCGAATCGCCTGCCAGAAATCACGGACGATTTATACAAAATTGACGATGCTTTAAAAGCTGGTTTCGGATGGGAGTTAGGGCCTTTTGAAACATGGGATATCGTTGGTTTGGATGCCGGTTTGAAATGGATAGCAGATGGAAATCATGAAGTTGCTGCTTGGGTCAATGATCTGAAAGCAAAAGGAATGACTACTTTCTATAAAACGATAAATGGCTCTCGTCAATATTACAACCAAGAAATCGGAGAATATCAAGTGATTCCAGGCACGGAAGATTTAGTGATTTTGGATGCGCTACGCGATGACAACACGGTTTGGAAAAATTCAGACGTGACAATTGTCAATATAGGTGAGGGAATTTTGAACCTCGAATTCCATACCAAGATGAATACTATCGGTGGAGGAGTAATTGAGGGGATAAACAAAGCCATTGATCTTGCGGAAAAAGAATACAAAGGACTCGTCATTTCAAATACAGGTCAAAATTTTTCAGCAGGTGCAAACGTCGGAATGATTTTCATGTTGGCGATAGAGCAAGATTATGATGAATTGAATTTTGCGGTAAAAGCCTTTCAAGACACCATGATGCGCATTCGTTATTCGAATATTCCAGTAATTGTCGCACCGCATAATATGGCTCTGGGCGGAGGTTGCGAGATGTCTATGCACGCCGACAAAGTTGTAGCTCACGCTGAATTGTACATGGGATTGGTAGAATTTGGTGTTGGACTGATTCCTGGCGGAGGTGGTTCAAAAGAGTTTGCCAAACGTTTTTCGGATGAATTGCACGACGGAGACATCAAAATCAATTTACTCCGTGAAAAATTCCTTACGATTGGTCAAGCCAAAGTTTCTACATCTGCAGCAGAAGCCTTTGATTTGGGTTATTTACGAGAAGGAATTGATGAAATTGTGGTCAGCCGCGAATACCAATTGGCAAGAGCAAAAGCAGCGTGTTTGGAAATGATAGCCATTGGTTATGCTCCACCTTTGAGAGAAAAAAACATCACGGTGATGGGACAAGAAGGTCTCGGTATCGTGTATGTTGGCGCCAATTCGATGGTTTCTGGAAATTACATGTCTGAGCACGACAGAGTTATTTCTGAAAAACTAGGAAACGTACTTTGCGGTGGCGATTTAAGCGAAAATACAGTAGTTTCAGAACAGTACCTGTTGGATTTGGAACGAAGAACTTTCGTAGAACTTTGCGCCGAGAAGAAAACCTTGGAACGTATGGAGAGTTTGGTGAAGTTTGGGAAGATATTGAGAAATTGATTTTGGACTTGAGTCAGGAGACATTAGACATTAGATTCTAGACGTTAGACGAAAAAGATTAGACAACAGACAGTCGCGTTGGTTAAGCGGGTTAAACTTTATAAAAAAGATTATGCATAATTTCAAAGAACTAAAAATCTGGAGAACGGGGATGGATATTGCTGTCAAGGTTTATTTACTTTCAAGGAAACTTCCTGAAGATGAAAGATTTGGTTTGATCAGTCAAATAAGAAGATGCGCCGTTTCAATGCCTTCAAATATAGCCGAAGGATCAGGTAGAGGAACAGGAAAAGATTTTCTGCGCTTCATAGATTATAGCCTATCGTCTTCCTATGAATTAGAAACACAATTGATTTTGATTCAAGAAATATATGAAATGGGCGATAATTCTCTCTCCGAAAATATTTCTGAATTTCAGAGAATGACAGTTGGATTTAGAAAAACAATAAATTGATAATAAGTCTAATGTCTTAAGTCTAGCATCTAAAATCTAGTATTAAGACTTAGCGTAAAAAGAAAATTAAGATGAAAGCATATATTATAAAAGGTTTCAGAACCGCAGTAGGAAAAGCAGGAAAAGGTGGATTTCGATTTTATCGTCCGGATGATTTGGCGGCGGATGTGATCAAACACATTATGAAAGTAACTCCTCAACTGGATAAAAATCGTATCGACGATGTGATAGTTGGAAACGCTACACCTGAGGCTGAGCAGGGTCTGAACGTTGGTCGTATGATTTCCCTCATGGGATTGGATACCGATAAAGTTCCAGGTATGACAGTGAATCGTTATTGTTCCTCTGGTTTGGAAACGATAGCCATCGCTCAAGCGAAAATTGAAGCGGGAATGGCAGATTGCATCATCGCTGGTGGCGTTGAATCTATGTCAGTTATGGCCATGGGCGGTTGGAGAATTGTTCCCAACGCTGCGGTTGCCAAGGAAAATCCAAATTGGTATTGGGGAATGGGTTTGACGGCGGAAGCAGTTGCCAATCAATACGGTATTAGCCGTGAAGATCAAGATGCTTTTGCCTTAAAATCAAACGAAAAAGCCTTGGATGCGATCAAAAATGGTCGTTTCAAAGACGACATCGTGCCCGTTGAAGTGGAACAAGTTTACTTGGATGAAAACGAGAAACGACAAGTCAAAAAATACATCATGGATACAGACGAAGGTCCGCGAGCCAGTACTTTGGAAGGTTTAGGAAAACTACGTCCTGTATTTGCCAATGGCGGTTCAGTTACAGCCGGAAATTCATCGCAAACTTCAGATGGTGCCGCTTTCGTGTTGGTGATGTCTGAAAAAATGATGAAAGAATTAGGCTTGGAACCGATGGCGCGTTTGCTTTCCTACAAAGTTGTTGGGGTAGAACCTAGAATTATGGGAATCGGCCCAATTGAAGCCATTCCAGCAGCTATCGAAATGGCAGGCTTGAAAAAAGAAGACATCGATTTGTTTGAGTTGAACGAAGCTTTCGCCTCACAATCTTTAGCCGTTATTCGCGAAACAGGTATCAATCCTGATATTGTAAATGTTAACGGTGGCGCAATCGCTTTGGGACACCCACTCGGTTGTACAGGTGCAAAATTGACCGTTCAGATTTTAAATGAATTGAAAAGAAGAGGCAAAAAATACGGAGTTGTTACCATGTGCGTAGGGACAGGACAAGGTGCTGCTGGGGTTTTTGAGCGGTTTTAAGCAATTTCAATAAACGAAATTTGAGGAAACATGTTTGCAAATTTGCAAACATGTTTTTTTATGCATTATAGTCGCGCTTTATTTTTATAAAGTTCGAATTTGACTATTTTAGACCAAATCTTAAGATGCTAAAAAATGAAACAACCCCTCGTCTTACCCAAAAATGACCCCAACGACAAAGACCTGAACGAATTGGTCCTTTTCTACAACGAAACGCTCGGTTTTTGTCCGAATAGTGTAAAAACTATGCACCACCGACCCCGAATCGCTTATGCATTTATTGAAATGAACAAAGCCGTAATGGAAAATCAAGGTCGCGTGACGAGTGCTTTGAAAAGATTGATTGGCTACATCAGCAGTCATGCGGCGGGTTGTCGCTATTGCCAAGCGCATACCATTCGTGCTGCCGAACGTTACGAAGCCAATCAGGAGCAAATCGATAATATTTGGTCGTACCGAACACACGAAGCTTTTTCAGAAGCCGAACGTGCCGCCTTGGATTTTGCTTTGGCCGCTTCTCAAATTCCAAATGGAGTTGATGATGAAATTGCCGAAAGGATGCGCGCACATTGGAACGAAGGTGAAATCGTAGAAATATTGGGTGTGGTTGCACTTTTCGGTTACCTCAACCGCTGGAACGATTCCATGGGAACGGAAATGGAAGGGCCAGCCGTGGAAAGTGGGGAACAATATTTGTCCTCGGATGGTTGGACGGTGGGGAAGCATAAGTATTGATGGAGAGATAGAAAGGATAAATTTGGAAAAGTCTTTTTTTTAACCTTCATTTCTTTGATGTTTCGTATCAAAGTTGTTGCATATTCGTTAATATTTTAACATTTCATCTGCAAACGTTAAAATATCGCTTACTGTCCCCTTGTTAGCTAGCACCAATATTGACAAACTTTTTTTTTTGCTTTGTAAGGTTGGGGACGAAAGTCCAGATTACTAACTTATACTTATGAAACGATGAAAAGTTCACAAAAATTTAATTTAAGCATTTTCTTTTTGTTCACATTTGGTCTTGCTTATGGCCAATTAGGTTGTGGTACAGTTATGCCAAGTTTTCCTATTCCCGATGATGGTGTAATCCCGAGAGCTGCAAGTCCTTTGCCAGCTCTTTCAAACTGTGGTAAAAACTCGAATTCCTACAACGATTATTTCAAAAGACCAGACAACTACATGCCTTTTAACTATTATCGTTATGGTACATCACCAAGTGCATATTATCCAAATCGCATAGAACCAACCAAAACTGTTGTGATAAACGTGGTGTTTTTTGGAGAAGATGACGGCACTTGGTTTCCCTACTCACCAACAACATATTCCCAAGATTCTATATTGATTAATGACTTTTGGTTAAACGAAATTTATCAGCATCCTGATACATCATTGTGTTCGCCTTATCATCCTTTGTATTTTCCAAATTCAGGTATTACAATAAAATTACATAAGCTCTATTATTACCCCAATTCGGCTATACTTCACGCTAATGATAATCAAAGTAGTTCTTGGTACACTAATGCATTAGACGCCATGAATTATCATTTAAGTCAAAATCCTGATGCTGCGAACCAATTAAATTGCATTGTAACGCAAAAGTGTGGTTATCCTGGAGCTCAAGGAATTGCAACCGCAATGACATACAACAATACTACCATCCCAATGATAATTTCGGGGTCACAATACTACCAACAATATTATGGTTCTTCTTGGCCTGGCGATTTCTCTTATTTTAGAAATCATTTGCCACATGAAATTGGGCATCACCTTGGATTGCACCACTTATATCAGAATGCTGAACATAGTATCTATAATAGCAGTGTACCTTGGGATTTTTTAGACGATGTGTTTCCATCCGTTCCTCCTCAAAGCTCTTTTTTAGGTTGTAATAACTTAATGAGAGCGGGTAATAGCGGACAAAACGATGGAAACCATGTATCTCCGCTTCAAGCAGGCAGAATGCATAGAAGTTTGTCCACAGATATTAATTTAATTAGCGCATTCCGTCATTACGCTTATGGCTATTCTGAAATTCCTTATGTGCTTGAACAAAATGAAACATGGGATTTTACCTATAAATCGTACCAAGATATTGTGGTACCTAAAGATAAAACTTTGACAATAACCTGTCAATTGGAAATGGTGCCGAGATCTAAAATAATTGTTGAACCAGGTGGTCAATTGATTGTGGACGGAGGATTGATTACCGCTGCAAAATGCGGTGGCAAAGAGTATGAAGGTTATTGGGGCGGAATTGAAGTAAGAGGAACGTACGATAAACCTCAAGTTGAAGCTTATCAAGGAAAAGTGATTTTGAAGAATGGCGCGATTATAGAATTTGCCCAAGAAGCGGTTATGCCATGGGTCTATAATGATTGGACCAAAACAGGAGGAATTATCATTGCTGTTGATGCTATTTTTAGAAACAACAACAGATCCGTACAGTACATGGGATATCAAAATTTCGGCTCGTCGACGGGCACAGTTGAGTTAGCCAATAGAGGGCGGTTTACGAACTGCACGTTTATTTGGGACAACGATTGTTTTGAAGTCATGAACCGACCGGCTATTACCTTAAATGGTGTCAAAGGTGTAAAAATGGAAGGATGTACGTTTAACGATATGCGAACGAATATTGGCGTAACAGAAAGAGCTAGAGGAATATTCTCTATTGATGCGGGCTATCTCGTTCAAGGAAAAGCAAGCACCATAATCGGCACTCCGCATCAAGAATATGATGAAACAAACTACGATGTTGGCGAATTTATCAATTTGTGGAGAGGTATTGAAATAGAAGGAAGTGGAAGTTATTATGCGAATATAATCGACCATGTTAAATTTACCAATTGCACAATGGGCATTTATGTGAGAGGCACGGATAACCCTATTATTACTAGAAATAGATTCAATTATATCGCCCCTTTGCCTGCCGGATTTACAAACGGTACAGGTGCGAAGGTGCAGAACTCTACAGGTTTTAAAATAGAAGGAAATCAATTTTACAACACAATAGGTAATAACGCAGTTTATTCTTTGGGTTGCGTTGTGCATTCAGCTGGTGAGGAGGAAAATAAAGTTTATAAGAACAAATATGACCGCAACGAAATTGCCAACCAAGGTATTTTGTACAATAGAAATATTAATCCTTTTGCGATTTCAGGCTTAGAATATAATTGTAACAACCACACCTTCAATCGAATTGATTTCAATATTGATAATAACAATGATCACGATGGTGGTGTGAAATTATTGCAAGGAACGCCTCAATATGGAAGTCAAAACTTATTGACTATTTCACCTTATCGGCACATCGTTACGCGAGATTCATCGAATTACATGAACTATTACTGGAAAGGCACAAATAACAAACCTACATTGATTACAGGTTCTGTAGTGCCTGGAAATAATGTTGTGATTGTCACGGAAAGCAATAATCCATTTCTATGTCCAACTAGCTTTCAAAATATTGTAATTGAAGACGACCATATTTTAACCAGTCAGGATGAAATAGAGATGCAGCAAGAACGCATGGATTTGCTTTCTCAAATCAGTGAACTCGAGTTGCCTTATTTGCAGCATCTATCGGAGGGAGACGCAACTTCTTTGTACACACAAGTTGCCAATATCACTGCCAGCACAAAACTAGCGACAAAAAACGCTCTGTTAGCAAAATCGCCCTATTTATCTTTATCCCTGCGAACCGAACTGGGCAATGTGCCAGAATCCTTGTTTTCAAAAGATTGGTTAAAAGACATCCTTTTGGCCAACATAGAGTCGATAGAGGATTATGATTTTAGGATGTTTTTGATGACCAAGAACGAACCCTTCAATGCCAATGATATGGAAATGTTGCAAGATGCTTATTTGGCTCAAAAAACATCAAAATTTGCCCTTCGGGAGGAAATTTCGACCCTCAAAGGAGATTTGTCTTACATCGATAACTGGCTTTTGACCAATGCGCTTCATAACGAAGATGAAGCCGTTTCATCGGAAGTTTCTCTGCGAATAGAGGATAGAAACCACGTGACGAAAAACGCTGAATTGATGGATTATTATTTTGGACTGCGCAATTGGAATTTATTTGAAAGTTCGCAACAGAATCTCGAAGCGCAACTCAGTGATATGCCTTCTTCTCGTTTAAAAACAGAACTAATGGATCAAATTATCGTGCTCAATTACAGTCGTTCACAACTTAATTCATTCGGTAGTTTCGATTTGCCTTTACTCAGCGAACAGCTTGCACAATTTCAGGATTACAAAGAAACATTGTCTGGTCGTGCGGCTCTCTATGCCTCCAATATTTTATGTTTTTGGGCAAATATTTGCGAAGAAGAAGTAATCTCTGATCCATTTGAAAATCACAGCAATAAAAGTATGATAGCCATTGAAACACAAAAAAATCAGGGTAAATCTGAAATCAAAATTTATCCCAATCCAAACGATGGCACCTTCAACATAGAATTGGAATCGGGCGAAATAGAAAAGATAGTGGTTTTGGATATACATGGAAGAAAAGTGCAATTTGAACACTCATTTTTATCGAGTAACAAAGCTAGCCTTGCACTCAAAACAAACCAAACAGGTGTATTTGTTGTTCAAGTGCAACTCAAATCTGGAAAAACAATCACATCAAGAATATTAAAAAATTAGTATAACTCAAAAAATCCACCGAAATTAGTGTCGCAATCCGATGCTAATTTCGGTCTTTATGGCAAAACATCTCTTACATATTGTTTTTTTACTGTCGCTAGGTCATACGGCAATGGCCCAAAACACTTATTTCCATAAAGTTTTTCGATTACCCAATCAAAATAACACACGCCCCTACAATGTAAAATTTTTGGACAGCAACTATTATATTACAGGCCATGTGGATAGTCCAGCTGGAGCAGGTGTGCTGTTTCTGAAACTGGACAAACAAGGTAATTTTATCGACACCATATATCACATAGACACCGTAAATTATGATTTGGCAGGGTACAGTCGTACAAAATTAGATACGAATACCAACGGCAATTTTATGTTGCATTTCCGTGGCACCGAAACTTCTGGAAATACTATAAATAAACATACACGCATAGAATTAGATAGAAATGGGCAAGTCTTATTTAAAGATTATCTGGATACATTTTTGAATAATGACATGGATTGTCGTGACTTTGGTGAACTCGTTATAGATAATAGCAACGACTGTTATTATACCGCTGATCATTTTATAACAGACTCTGCAGGTTTTGGAATTGTAATGGTGAAGTTTTCACAATCTTCTGATAGCCTTATTTGGATGAAAAAAATATTATCCACTGCGGCTACCAATGGTATATATTTATCAAAATCAAAACTTTTAAAATTTGACAACGGTAATATTCTATTAACTTATTCAGCTTTAAAAGGCACTTACTTCGACCCCTTAGGTTCCCAATTTGCCAAAACTTACATACAAAAATACAATCCGAGTGGACAGTTGATACAACAAAAAATTCTTTTCAATGATGTGTACACTGCCTCTGGTTTTGGTGCTAAGTTGGTCAATGATGAAAAAGAGCTGGTACTCTGTCTCACCCAATCCGAGATTAAGTACACCTCAAGTGGTTTCCCGTACTTGGGTTTAACTTTTTCCATTGCCAAATTGGATAGCAATTTTAATGTGGCCTGGCAAGAGAATTTGGGAGGAGCGGTTTATAACACGAACAATGTTTTTTCTGGATCAAGAACCGTGGACAATTTTGTGGTTTCAAACGATACAAGTATTGTTAGTGGAAGTTTTTATGGAGAAGTGGGTGGCGGCGCTGACACCACCAAAACTACTTATTTTCGCCTTGAAAATAGAAGCTTATCGGATGGCCACTCCAATTGGGTTAGAAAAATACAATATTACTCAGCGCTAATACCTTTGAAGCATCCGCATTATGATATTGGAGATATTCAAAACACACCCGATGGTGGTTTTGTTGCGGTCGGACAGGTCATCAATCTAGATTCCATTTCTCAAGGTAAACCTGGTTTTCTGGGCTACATTGTAAAAACCAACTGCCTCGGTTTTTTAGGGGACCCACAGGCAGGTTTTACAGCGCAGAATAGCGATAGTTTGGGCGTTTATTTTCAAAATACGAGCCTCATGGGTGGTAGTTATTTGTGGGATTTTGGGGATTCTAACTTGGTTTCGACTGGTGAATATTCTGATTCTATTTTCCATCAATACTCTGACACGGGCACGTATGAAGTAACGCTCATCGCTTATGGATGCAATGGGGCGAATGATACGCTCAAAACATCGATTCACATAAGCAAAAATGCGCCTGAAGAACCTGTTAATCCTAATATTATCAATTACATGGCCATCGGTCCCAACCCAGTGCAAAGTGGGGAAAGCATTGCGGTGTATGTGGGCAATTTGCCTAGCGAAAATTGTACACTTTCGTTTTACGATGAACGAGGAAAGGTGGTGTTGGAACATTGTATACCATTGAGCAATAGCACGAATATTATTGTTCTCCCTTTTTCGGCAGGGGTGTATCAGGCTGTTTTGCGTGATGGGGAGAAGAGATTGGAGGTGGAGAAGGTTTTGGTGAGATAACGAGAAATAGAAGTACCCGCAGGCTTCGGCTACGCTCAGCCTGCGTATACACTAATTCGTCTTATACGTCAACGACAAATTACCCGTTAACTTATAAATTTCCAAATAGGTATCAACTCTGTTGTACAAATTCTCGTAATGCTGGAGCAGTGTGTTTTGATAATTGGTTTGGAAAATCAAAAGGTCAATGGAGTTGATGCTGCCTAAATCAAAACGTTTTTGTGCCAATTCGTAGGCTTGGGTGGCGTAGTCCAAATTTTCTCGAGAGACATTCACCAATTGGCTTCTAATAGCATATAAATTCAATTGATTTTGAACGCTAACGCGTAAAGTGTTTTTTAGTTTTTCAATGTTGAAAGCTCCAATTTCTGTTTGAATTTTGGCCACTTCAACAGCTCTTTTCCCTTTCCAATTGTTGTAAATGTTGTAGCGTAGCGTAAAGTTTCCCGTATAAGCGAGAGACTGAGTGCTGATGCTTTCGGGTCCCCCCGGTTGCCCGCCACTGATTTGTTTGAATCGTCCGTAAGCAGGATTGACAGCCAATTGAAAATTCAAAGTAGGATAGAGGAAGCTTTTTTGAAATTCAACATTCGTGTTTTGCAATTCCAATGACAAATATTGGTTTTGGAGGTTGATGTTGTTGTCCAAAACTTGGCTCATGGCTTTCGTTTCGTCGATCATTCCGAGTACGAAATCCAAATTGTCGCTGAGTTCAGGTAAATTGGTAAAGGTGCTGTCCTCGCTATTGTTCATCAAAAGCATCAGGTTGCGAACTGAATTTTCGTAAGACAATTTCTGCAAAATATAATTCGTGCTGTCTGTCAAATGCTGATTTTTCAATTGCAATAATTCCAAAGAATTGGAGGCGCTATACTTGTTCTTGATTTCAGCATATTGCAAGCGACGACTCGAATAACCCAAAGTAGTTTCAAACAAATTGGTGCGTTCTTTTTGCAAAAGCGCCGAATAATATATTTTGAGTACGTCTTGTATCATGGCTTCCACCACAACCGCCGTATTTCCTTTGGATTGTAATTCGATTTGTTCCAATCGTTGTTTATTCATGCGAACTTGAAAACCGCTAAACAAATTCACGCTAGCCACCAAACTCGGGCTGAAACTTTGATTTAAAATGATACCAGGTGTAAAGGTAAAAGGGTTGTTCGTATTGTCCTGAATAACATTGTTTTGTCCCACTTGCAAGGTAACCGTAGGAAACAAACCTGCCTCGCTCCACTTGTTATTGATTTCAGCAATTTCTTCCTGTTTTTCGCTAACAAGAATATCGTAATTGTTTTTCAAGGCCGTGAAAACAGCCTGTTGTGCACTCAGTTTTTCTTGAGAAAAAGCGAGAAAACTGAATTGGCTAAGCAAGCACAAGAAAATATATTTAGTGAATTTCATTCTTTTTTCTTTGAAATTTTATGACCGGCTCAACGTCCAAACTTTCGACTCTTTCACCTGTCCACAATAAGGTTCTTGTTTTTCCAAATCCATTCCAAAATAAAATGGCTGAAGGATAGAAAAACAAAATAAAAATGGTTCCAAACAAGACGCCAAATGCTATCGATGAAGCCATGGGAATTAAGAATTGGGCTTGCATACTCGTTTCTGCAATCATGGGTAAAAGTCCGGCAACTGTGGTTACGGATGTCAATAATATCGGTCTAAAACGAGAAACAGCAGCTTCCAAAACTGCTTCTTTTACGGTCATTCCTTCGAGCAAAAGAGCATTGTATCTATCCAAGAAAACAATGGCGTCATTCACCAAAACTCCTGTCAAAGCAATCATCCCGAAAACAGATAAAATAGAAACGGGAATGCCGATCAAACCATGACCAAGCATGGCTCCTGCAATACCTGCTGGAATAACAAGCATAATGAGGAAAGATTGTCTTAGACTGTTGAAATGCAATGAAATCACAATAAACATGATGACCAAAGCAACTAGTGCAACAAAAACCATGGAATTTCCCGTTTTTTGACTCCGTTCAAACTGTCCCAAAGAAACGGATTGAACTTGCGGATAGACTTGTTTTATTTTTTCAACGGTCTTTTTACGAATGTCAGAGTTGATGTCGGCTACCTTATCTGGATCGGTACATTCCGCATCTATTTTAATGATACGCTGACCGTTTCTTCTTTTCAAACTTTCCGGTGCACGTCCTAATTCAAAATCACAGATATCCTGCAATGGGATGGAAATACCAGCTGGGGTTCGAATGCGCATGTTTTCTAAATCCGACAAACTGTTTCTATCTTCTTGCGGAAAACGCACCCAAACTTTTACTTCATCTGTTCCAATAATCACACGTTGAGCTTCCGAACCAAAAAAGCCTTGGCGAATTTGTGTCAACACTTCATTTTTCGAAATTCCATAGATTTCAGCTTCAGGGCGCATTTCCAAATACACCTCGAATCGACCTGGAGGCATGTTGTCTTTCACGTTGAAAACACCAGGCATGGCTTTCAATTCATTTTTGAACATTTCTTTTGCGTCCAAAAGCGCTTTTTCATCCGATGAGGTCAAACCCATTTCAATTTCTTTACCAAATCGATTGAAACCTCCAACATTAATATTTTGCGCTAATTTTCCTTCAGGAAGTTGCAATAGTCGTTCGTTAACGCGGCTCATTAATGCATCCGCTGGAGTGCTGGAACCTTCATTGTCCAAGAACACCATCAGTGAACCAGTGTGATTTCCTGCTTGCCCCAAATTGGAAGTAAATCCAATATTTGAGGTAGAGTAGCGTACCAAGGAATCACCATTTTCTTTCTGTATTTTCTCGTTTTCCTCTTTGAGTACTTGGCTGGCAACTTCAATAAAACGTTCGGTTTTTTCAATATTGTCCCCCGGTTTGTAAGCAACTTCCACATTAAAGAAATCAGGTGGAATATCTGGGAAAAATGTAAATCCAATTGTTTTGGTCACCATCATTCCAATGGTAAGGAAGGTGATAATCATTGGAATGAAAAACGTTACATTGTACATTTTAAAGTTCTTACCAACGAAGGTTTCAACTGCCGTTTTGAAGAAATTATCGCGAACATATTTGATGCCTTTGTCCGCATTTCCACGGATGATTTTTTCCAAAGGAGATTGCGAAAATCCTTGTAAGAAGAGAACTGCACCCAAGGCAAATAATCCCATTGGGAATAGCATTGTGCCGAGGCTGATGTCTACCGTTGAAATGAGAAATGCGCCCAACCAAACTGTTGCAATTCCTATTACGACGAGCAAAGCGCCAATTGGCAAGGAATACCGTGGATTTTTAGGTTCAGAAAGAATGTTTCTGTGTCCTAGATGGGCAGGAAGAATGATAAAAGCTTCAAACAAACTAAACGCCAAACAAGCCAATACGACGAAAGCCATTTCCCGCATCATTTCCAGTCCTTCCACGTAAAGCAAAACTGAAAAGGCCACCATTGTTGTAAGAACCGACGAGAAAACTGAAGGAAGAACTTCCATCGTTCCATCCAAAGCAGCTTGTTTAGCTGTTTTTCCTCGTTCAAAATGCGAATAAATATTTTCAGCAATAACAATTCCATCATCCACCAAAATTCCGACCACCAATATCATCCCGAAAAGGGAAATCATGTTGATGGACATGCCGTAAACTGAGCCAATGACAAACATTCCCAAGAAGGAGAAGGGAATCCCGAAAGCTACCCAAGCCGATAATTTGATGTTCAAAAACAAGCCCAAGAAAATCAGAACAAGAATCAATCCAAACAAGCCATTGCCGGTCAAAAGATCGATGCGCTGGTTCAACATGTCATTGAATTCGAAAAGAATCACGAACTCATGTTCTGGATTGTCTTTGTTGAATTTCTCTTGGTATTTATGGAGTTCGTCGGTAATTTTGGCAATATCCTGTTGTGGTGTTTTTTCAATTTGGAAAGAAACGGAAGGACGACCATTGTATTCAGATTGTTGTGAATTCTCGCTATAACCAATGGCAACTTCGGCCACATCACCAACCGTAATTTTTTCGCCTGTTCTCGAAGTACGAACAATTATTTTATTGATTTCTTCGACAGTTGTTCCGCGGCTGTTGGATCGTATGCTCATTTCTTGCACACCTCCTCGAATCAATCCTGCCGTCAAATCTAAATTTTTAGAAGCTACTGCCAGACTAACTTCTTGAATGGAAAGACCGTAACGTTGTAAATCATTTTCACGAACATTAATGGCGATTTCTTTTTCAGGAAAACCATTTTTCTTGATTTCGGTAATCTCCTTTGTATTCAGCAAATCGCGCTCCACCTTAGAAGCCAAATCGGTCAATTCTGCACCTGAAGCGTTGTCATCTTTTGCAGCAATTCCGATAAAGGCAGCGGTACTTCCCATACCACCCGATTTTATTCTCGTAATGATGGGGCGCTCAGAACCTTGCGGAAAACTACTGATGGAATTCACCGTGTTTTCCACATCACTCAAAAGTTCATCGATGTCTGTATCCTGAAAAGCTTTGATGGAAACATTTGCGGTGTTTTCTGCTGAAGTGGAGTTGATTTCGTCTATTCCATCTAAACCTTTTACCGCTTGTTCGATTTTAATCGTGACACCTTCTTCCATTTCCGTAGGGGAGGCACCTGGATAGAAAACATTGATATTGATCGTTTTGGGATCCAATTCCGGAAAAAAAGATCTTCGCATCGTGGCGATAGAGAACACCCCGAAAATCAGAATAAGAACAATAAATGCATTTCCCCAAATGGGATGTACAAGAAAGAAATTAATGAACTTCCGCATCGTTTATCGTATTATTCCTTTAAAAACTTTGCCTTTGGTGTCCACTTCTATTTTCTCTAAAATAACATGTGAACCATTTTCTAGACCCGATATATAAAGCGAATCAGGTTTGTTTCCCACAATTTGAATATCTCGAGAAACAATTTTTCCGTCCACCAAAATATTCACTTTGTTGCCCGTTACCGCCATTCTCGGCAATGTAATACTGGACTTCATTGCTTTTTGATTGATGGCCACATTCAGGAACAAACCACTGTAAATTTTTTGGCCAGAGTTAGGTCGAACATCGTAATACACATCAACCGATTGTGTTTGTTGATTGATCACATCCGAGATTCTGTTAATCGTTCCCGTTCCAACCATATCGCCATCCGAATTGTAGAACTGAACACTACCTTGTTTTTGGTAATTGGCAATGTCATTCAAAGCGATGGGCACTTTTATTTCAAAATCATTGGTTTTGGCAATTCGCGCCAAACGAGCACCCGGATTGGCGATGGCTCCTGGTTCTGAATACGTTTCTATCACCGTTCCCGAAAAAGGTGCGATGTACACGTATTTTTCCATCCGTGATTCTTGACTACGTATGTTGTAATATTCTGCGGTAACACCTCGTGAGGTTAAGAACATTTTTTCTTTGCTCGAATTCATAGCTGGTAATTCAGGCAAACGACTTTCGGCTTTTATTCCGTTCATGAAATTCAACCATTTGTCCTTTTCTTTTGGAAAATCCAACTCAATATCTGGCATAGCGCCAACCACCAAATTCGACAATTGCGTTTTTCTCGCACTCAAGGAATAGAAAGCTTCTTCATTGTCGACACGGTATAAAACTTGTCCTTTTGAAAAATTCACGCCCGGTTTCATGCGCAAAGCACCTTCTTTCAATTTTCCTTGTACCTCAACGGCAACTTCTATTTCCGACATTGGTGTAACCTGGCCATAAGAAATGATTTGCATTTCCTTTTCAGAATTTTCAACCAAGCGCGTTGGAACATAAATGGTCGTCGCTTCCTCTTTCATTTCCTTTTCTGCCGGTTTTTTCTTGCTGGCGATGCTAATAAAAATAAGAGCAAAAATGAGTAGTAACGCCCCTAAAATGATAATTTGATTCCGTTTCATTGTACGATTTTACAAAGAACAAAAATAAGCATTGGAGGTTTATTTGAGTTGTTAAAAAAACACATATCGGTAAAAAGAAAAAAGTAATCGGTGAAGTGTTGAAATGTTGATATCTGCAAAAATGTCTGTTGAAAACTCGGTTGATAAAGAGATTTTTGGGTATGACTGAAGGTCACTTACTTGGGGTATCTTTGTTTAACGTTCAAATTCCGATATGCTGAATACAATACTTAAACGCAAACTTACTGACGACCAGCTAGCCAATTTATTCGTCAACATGCTTTTAGATTCTGTTGATGCCAGTTATGATGAAGTTGTGAATCTCATCAAAGATGATCTTGCATTTGTAACGCGACCAAAACCCGAAACTTTGGGTATGGACCATTTGATATTAATTGTTTTTGGTGCCAACATGACGCTTGCTCAAAATGTATTGGATGTTGAACCAGCCGCTAAGTTGAATAAATTGGTTGTTCGCAAACTGGCGAATGTATTCGAAATGAACGAAGCGGAATTCACACCTCTTTTGAAAGAGTACCAATCCTTTGTCAATCACATCAATTTCCCGTCAAAAAATTTGGTTTACGGCATGTCCAAAGCTATCTTTTCGAAATACGAGTTGGCACAATACCAAGACCAATATTTCCGTGAAATGAACGCGCCCAATCCAATGTTTTTGCAGCGCTTCAATGAAATCACCGAGCTTTTCCTTTGGGATTGGGATGCTTTTTTTAAGAAGTATCGGTTGTAGGATAGACCAAATCTATTATTATTATGGAATGTTCAATATTTAACATTTCATCTTCAAATGTTAAAATTATCCCTGATTTTTTTGTCTTTCGTACATTGCGCATGATGTACTTTTTTGTTAATTTTTTAACAGCCAAATAAGTTTTGGTAAATCGTTTTTTTTTTTTTTGCTTTGTAAGATTGAGGACGAAAGTCCAAATTACTAACTTATACTTATGAAACGATGAAAAAGATTAATTTTCCACTAATATCATTTTTCCTTTTAATAACCCAAAATGTTTCTGCTCAATTCAATCCTGATTTGTCCAATAATTACTTTGATGAAAAAGAAAAGTGGACGAATTACTTCGATTCAGTTCACACGGCTCTCACGGCGATAGGTGATTCAAGCATGAAAGGTACAGGTTTGAAAGAATTTAGAAATTGGAAAGCTTATTGGGATAATATCATGCCCAACACTGGTGATTATAATGATGCGCAAAACATGCACCAAGAGTTATTGGATTTTCAAAAGATCCAACATCATAATCACAATTTGCAAGTACAATCCAATTCTACAGCTTTTGATCCCATGGCATGGTCGCAAATTGGTCCTAAGAATATGTCAGAAATACTTACAAAGAGTGGTTCGAATTGGATACAAGCTCATTCTTTGGGTAGTGGTAATATAAAATCTGGAATGCACGTCGCTAAAGTTGACCGATTATACCAACACCCTACAATAGACAATATTATTTACACTATAGGTGGAGAAATCGACAATAGCGGCGGCGGACTTTTTGTGAGTCATGATTCTGGCCTTAACTGGGAAGTAATGGGAACAGATTTTATTCCTAAATTGAACATTTCAAGTTTTGCTATAAAACCAATTGGAATTGCTCCTGAAACGTCTAAGGAAATCATTTTTATTGGGTTAACTTCGGGATCCATGTACAGATCAGTCGATGCAGGCTTAACATGGATAGAATGCAATTTTCACGGCAGTTCTCCTTATCCATTTAATTATGGGCAAAACCCTCTTGACCCATTTTCGTTGCCAAATTATGCGTATTCATTTAGTTTTTACAACGGTGAGGATGTAAAGAATGGAGAGGCAACTTTTACAAAAAAAGACGCAAATAGTGGAGATTATTCGAGGCTAATATTAACAAGGGAGGATGGGGTATATTATTCAGACAATTACGAAGCATCAATCGCAATCTTATCTAATCAAGTTATTAATCAAATGAAGTGGAAAAAGTTCGATATGAGCGCAATAGAAGCCCAGATACCAACTTATTTTACGGGATCTACCCTTAGAATAAATTATATGGAATTTGAACAATTTCAAACTGGTACAGGTCCTTTTTCATATTTAGTTTATTTACAAGTTTTCGAGCAAAATAGTTCTGGAGATACCCTGGGACTCACTCGTCAATACATACTCAGAAGTAATAGTTATGGTGCAAATTGGTATTTTTTAGGCGGGTCTCCAACTGTTGGCGCTCAAGGTTTGGAAATTTACAATAAGGGATTCATCAGTGGACACATTGAGGTTAATAAATAAAATCCAAATTTTATTTATGTGGCGAGCACTAAAGTCTTAGGCGCAAGTGGATCGGTCTTGCCATCTAATAACTATCATCTATTACAATATGTCCTTTCCACAGGTGGGTGGAATGATCTTTCATCCACAGATAATGGGTTTGACAATAATTTTATGGTTACTCAAGCAAATGGTTTTGCTTTGAATCCAAGCGATGACAATGATTGGTGGTTTTACACCAACTCTTGCCATAGAAAAATGGCCAATTCCCTCATGACAAACATGTGCTCAGGATATTCTAAAACTTTCCACGCCGATTTAAGAGATATTCTGGTATTGAGAAATGGGGAATTACTCGCTGGTACAGATGGAGGGGTATATAAGTCAGATAATAACGGGACATCTTGGTTGATCTCGAGCGAAGGTCTTGGAATGTCGCATCCAAGTGCAATGGCGGTTAGTCAGCAGCCTCCTTTTTACGTTGCATCAGGATTTTGGCATGCTGGTTGGCAGATTTATAATCCAAAAGAAAACAAATGGCATTATGGAGTATTAAGAGATGGACAAGATGGTGAAATATTTTTTCTAAATAAAGAAAGATATAATTTTGCAGATCAAAATTCGATTTATACCGTTGTTGAGGATTTTAATAATTTAACCATTAACTATTCAGCAGGCGATATTAAAACTTCGTCCTCAGAGAACAGACAAGGGCGAGCGTATGGTGCTAAATTATATCATTCTACTGTGTATCCGTTCCCAGTTATTGGATCGGATTTAGTTTTTTCTAACGATGATTTCACAACTACACAAATATTTGCGGGTGTACCAGCTTATCAGCCTCATAAATTTAAACCGATAGTGATTTCAAATGAACCCGACAAGTTAATCGTTTATTCAAACTATAAAACTACTGCAACCGGTGGTTACACCTTGGAAAAACTAGATTTTTTTGATGGTATGAATGCCACAGTCCCCAACCCCAATTTAACACAAACAATAGAGTTGAGTTTGTTATTCGACCCTAATCTCGGGGAACAATCACACTTTAAGACCATTCTATTCGATGCAAGAAGAAATGGAAAACATTGGATTTTATTGAATAATTATTCGGATTGGGGATATCATAACAATAGAATTGTTGAATTTGACCCTATAAACAATGAATATACAGACATTACCTACAAAACTGAAGATGCTATTTTCAACAACGGTGTAGCGAACAAATTCCCGGGGTTTGTTTCAATTACAGATATGGAAATGGACAGACAAACGGGTATTCTATATATATAGGTGCTACGAACGGAATATATTACTTGGATAGGGCTAATGAAACGTGGAAAAAATATTCCACAAATATCCCAAGTTCAACTTCCGATTTAAATATCATTCATTGTACTGGAGAAATATATGCCACTGTTGGTACTAGAGGTATTTGGAAAGCTCCGCTGATAAGAGATGTTCCGCGCTTAGAATGGAAAATAGCACAAAACGAAACATGGGCAGACCGTACAAATCTGTTTTGTACATTAATTATCAAAGATGGAGCAACTTTAACACTTACTGGGAGTATTGTCGTTTATGGCGATCAAAAAATTATAGTGGAACCAGGGGGTCATCTTAATATTTCAGGAGGAATAATAACCACTGAATGTGGAGACTACTGGCAAGGAATAGATTTACTCGGAAACAGCTCTCTACGCCAAAACACGGCCAACCAAGGAAAAGTGAGCATGACGAACGGAACGATTGAAAATGCACGCGAAGCTATCATGCCATGGAGTTACAACGATTGGTCTAAAACGGGTGGAATTATTTCTGCAACAAATTCTACTTTCAGAAATAACAAACGGTCGATTCAATACATGGCCTACCAAAATGTAAATGCATCAGGAACAGTACTTGACAACATAGGAATTTTCACCAATTGTACTTTCGAATGGACCGATGCCTTCTTTGAAGCTCAGCCTCGCCCAGCAATCACATTGAACGGGGTGAAAGGTGTGAAAATTTACGGTTGTACTTTCCAAGATTTACGCACAAACGTGGATGATGTAACCAATCGCGCCAGAGGAATATTCAGCATAGATGCCGGATACTCCGTGAGGGGAAAAAGTCTCTTTGTCAATCCACCGACCCACGATTACTATGAGGATACAGACTACGATGTTGGTGAATTCATCAACTTGTACAAAGGTGTCGAACACCTGAGTTCTCAAAGTTATTATCCGTTCAGAGTCGATCATGTGAAATTTTTAAACTGTCAAGAAGGATTGACGATCAACAGTGTGGATAACGCGATTTTGACCCGTAATTATTTCAATCACGATGCCAATTGCCCATTAGATATTCAATATGCCCAAAACTTAAATATAATTGCCTCTTCAGGCTTTACAGTTCAAGGAAATGTCTTTGATAATGACCTAGGCATACCCAACATAGGGATACTTAATTTTGATATTGGTACCGCTGAAAATGAAATATACCGAAACAAATTTAACAATCAGCGTACCGCTAACGCGGCTTTTGGCAGAAATGCAAATGATTTGTTTTTTGATCAGAATTTAGCTAAAGGTCTTGAATTCACGTGCAACAAAAACATAGGTAGTCAAAACGACATGTTTGTTTTTGCATTCAATGGATCCAATGATCAAGGCGTTCGTTTGTTCCAAGGTTCTGCCAATCAAGCTACTTTGAACGATCTTTCGCAAAATTTGCAGGCAGGTGGTTACCATTTCAGAACCAACGACTTGCAAAATTTGAAATATTATTGGAATTCGAATGCAGAAGAACCGACAGTATTTAGTGGTAATTTTTCCAAATATAATGCGCCAGATGTAGCAGGTTGCCCATCTAATTTCGATGGTACGATAGTTATGTTGGATGAGAACAGCGTGCTGAACGAGCAAATGGAAGTGAATTTAAGCGACGAATTGACGCTCCTACAAACGGATTACGATCTTCTTTTCGATGACTACACCAACTATTTGACAAGCGGCGATCTCAGTAGTTTGCACGATTTGGTAGAGGGATTAACGATCGGTAATCGTCAAACAGTCAAACAAACCTTGCTCAACGCTTCTCCTTATTTGTCGATAGAGCTCTTGACGGAGTTGGGTGCCATTTCTACTAATATTTTCCCCCATGAGTGGTACCAAGAGACTGTAGAGGCTAATATTGAAGTGTTTTTGGATAACGGATTTAGAAGTTTTCTCTTGAACAAGACAGAACCTTTACCAACTGCAATTTACAATTCCATAGATGCTTTTTCTAAAGCAAATATCTCACAGCGCGGTTTGGATATGGCAAAAATTGGAGACTTGACCTGTCGCATAGCGAAAATTGAAAATTTACTTTTAACGAATGCAATGGTTTCCAACGACCTGAATGATCAAGTTTCTATACCAGTGCAGATTGAATCGCGAAATAATTCTATAAAACGGGCTGAAATGATTGACCATTATATAGGCGCAGGTATGTTTGACGAAGCCAATGAACAAATTGTATTGTTGCAACAGGAATTGCCTTCTATCTCAAATGTTGACGTACGTCAAGAATTAATGGATTTTATAGATTTGAAAATTTATCTTCTTGACGAAATAAATGCTGCGCATGTTTTAAACCTTGAGTTGTCCCCTGAAAACATTGTCTTTTTGCTCAATGCCCGAGACACCTACGAGGGCAGAGCTAGCTTTCAAGCGTCGAACATCTTATGCTTTTACGCTAGCATTTGTGAAGAAAGAGACCCTATGGAATTGGGCGCAATTGGAAGAAGTCAAGTAGCACAAGGCATAGAAGGTAAGGCATTTGAAGTTTTGGAAAATCAGGGTGAATTCATCCTTTACCCCAACCCTAATGAAGGTACTTTTGTCATCAAAGGAATGAAGGATACTGAAATCAGCCAAATTGAAATTCAAGACATTCATGGTAAAACCTTGCATTTTGAACTTTCCAGAATAAATGCGTTTACCTCTGAGATAGATTTCAAGGGTGCCGTTCGGGGTATCTATATCGTACGGATTTGGAATGTGGATGGAGAAGCACAGAATATACGTATTTTAAAAAATTAAACTAAAAACTCGTAAATTCGAAGTGGCAACCAACCTTTGGCTAGCCACTTCGTTTTTTATTTAAGGTATGTATATTTTGAAAACAATTCTTTTTGTATTCGTTTTGCTTATTTCTTTGTTAGGAGTTGCACAGAATACTTGTTTTCATAAGGTATATGCATTTGACGATACTCTAGGTATTATATCCAATGTTTACGTTAATTCAGACACAACCTATCTGATAGATGCAAGTACGGGAAGATATAATAGAACTTCTGCCTCAATCGTTACATTAAATGTTTTAGGCGAAGAAATTGAAAAAATCACTTTTAAAGATAGTTTAAGGGATGAATCGATAGGCTTTAGCGCATCTGAAATATATATGGATGAAAATTCTGTGTTTTGGTTTGTATACACTTCTTATAACGAATCCAACTGGGAGAGTTATCCAAAAATTTTAAAGTATCACGACATTACGAACAATTTAGTCAAAAAGGAAATAGATACTTTAGTAGACTTATATTTAACAAGTATTGATAGATCAAGACTAATTGTTGATGAAGAATCGGATAGATATTTTCTTGCCATGAAGTATAATTATTCAGAAAATATAGACACAACTTCAAATTTACCATGGGATACGGGCACAAACATACTTTGCTATTCTATAATAACCGATAGCCTAATTTATATAAAGCGGCACAATTTTTCTACCTATGCTACTAACAAACCGAGAAGAATAATGTATAATTATTTGCCTTATTCGAACGGAAAACATTTACTAATCCAAGGCGAAGACTATGATAATACTAACTTTAATTCACAATATTGTAAAATTCTCTTCAAAACCATAGACCCTTCGGATGGCAGTGTGATCTCCACGAAACAATTACAAGACACCCCGTGGAGCATGCCAGGTTTTGGAGCTTCTTTCATCAACGATGAAAAAGATTTACTCATTTCCTACACCGAATCTGATACCTTGATGTCAGTGACCAACCAACCCTACTATGCTGTGCGACCCACAGTCGCTCGCTTGGATTCTAATTTTAATGTGGTTTGGAAAGATACTTTGAGAACTTATTTTAGTTCAACATTATATTGCGGAGGTTGCGTAGATAAATTTGCTTTGCAAGGCGATTCCACGTTCGTTGGAGCACACAGTTATGTTGATGTTAAGAATGAAGGGGAACCAAATCAATCCATTTATTACACAATGCGCATAACCAATAGAAACCAACTGAATGGTACCGTAAACTGGAATCGCGATTATAGCTATTATCCCATAATTGGTCAAAATTATATA
Organism: Crocinitomicaceae bacterium; assembly: GCA_041751955.1. Lineage (GTDB taxonomy): Bacteria > Bacteroidota > Bacteroidia > Flavobacteriales_D > Crocinitomicaceae > UBA2040. The sequence continues at coordinate 52,782 of JBGSIB010000057.1, read as the reverse complement.
GCAAATTATGAAATACACGATGTAGAAAACACAATTGATGGTGGTTATATTTTTGTAGGGGAATCTACCAACTTCGATTCCTTAAACGCCAACGCCCCTGGCCAGCTCGGCTACGTTCTCAAAACCAACTGCCTCGGGTTTTTAGATGATCCGCAAGCAGGTTTCACAGCGGTACCCAATGACAGCATGGGTGTCCACTTTACCAACACAAGCCTCATGGGCGGTAGTTATTTGTGGGATTTTGGGGATGGGGCTTCGGTGCTAACAGGTGAGTTCGACTCCGCTGCCTTCGACTCCGCTCAGGCTGCGGTTTTTCACACCTATTCAGACACAGGAATATTTGAAGTCACGCTTATCGCTTATGGCTGCAATGGGGCGAATGATACGCTTACAACATCGATTCACATAAGCAAAAATGTGCCTGAAGAACCTGTTAATCCGAATATTACCAATTACATGGCCATCGGTCCCAACCCAGTGCAAAGTGGGGAAAGCATTGCGGTGTATGTGGGGAATTTGCCGAGTGAAAATTGTACACTTTCGTTTTACGATGAACGAGGAAAGGTGGTGTTGGAACATCGGATTGCACTGAGTCATAGCACGAATATCATTGTAATACCCTTCTCATCAGGGGTATACCAAGTTGTACTTCGTGACGGTAGTAAGGAATTGGAGGTGGAGAAGGTAATTGTAATCTAAGTTGTGGTACCCTGAGCCTGTCGAAGGGTGCCCTTTTCAGCGAGGGTGTATCAGACGGTTTTGCTCGATGGGGAGAAGAAATTGGAGGTGGAGAAGGTTTTGTTGCGGTGATCTTAAGTATGTTGTGTAATGACAAATGGTTGAAGAAGAAAACAGAAATCTTCACAATTAACTTCTTATTTCTTATTTCGACCTTCACTTTTCCCTACCTTTGCCCCAATGAAGACCAAAACGCTTAAAAAAAACAAGGTCAATGTAGTGACTTTGGGTTGTTCGAAGAATATTTTCGATTCAGAAGTCATGATGGCGCAACTGAAGGCGAACAATTTTGACGTGGAACACGAATCCACCAATGATGACTCTGAAATCGTAATCATCAATACATGTGGATTTATCGATAATGCCAAAGAAGAATCCATCAATACAATTGTGCAATACGCCAATGCGAAAGCAGCTGGTTTTGTCGACAAAGTATATGTAACGGGTTGTTTATCTGAACGATACAGAGATGAGTTGGAAACGGAAATTCCAGAAGTCGATGCTTATTTTGGCACAAGAGAATTGCCGCGTTTGCTCAAAACCTTAAAAGCGGATTACAAGCACGAATTGGTGGGTGAACGCTTGTTGACCACGCCCAATCACTTTGCCTATTTTAAAATTGCCGAAGGTTGCGATCGACCGTGTTCGTTTTGTGCCATTCCTTTGATGCGTGGAAAACATGTTTCAACACCGATTGAAGATTTGGTGAAATCTGCTCAAAGTTTGGCTGCCAAAGGCGTGAAAGAATTGATGCTGATTGCCCAAGATTTGACGTATTACGGTTTAGACATTTACAAGAAGAGAGCTTTGGCTGATTTGTTGGAGCAACTTTCGGAAGTTGAAGGAATAGAATGGATTCGATTGCATTATGCTTTTCCAGCGGGTTTCCCAATGGACGTGCTCGAAGTGATGAACCGAAAATCGAATATTTGTAATTACCTGGACATGCCTTTGCAACACGGTTCGACAAATATGTTGAAAGCCATGCGTCGAGGAATTACGAGAGAAAAAACTGAAGAATTGGTCAACGATATCCGCGCGAAAGTTCCGGGTATTGCCATCCGAACGACACTGATTGCGGGTTATCCTGGCGAAACAGAAGAGGATTTCCAAGAAATGTATGATTTCGTTGAAAAAATGCGCTTTGAGCGTTTGGGAATTTTCACTTATTCCCATGAAGAAAATACACATGCTTACAATTTTGAGGACGATGTTCCCGAAAAAGTAAAGAAAAGCCGTGCCGATAAAATCATGGCTTTGCAATCGGATATCAGTTATTCTTTGAACCAAGAGAAAGTTGGAAAAACCTATAAAGTTTTATTCGATAGAGCAGAAGGAGATTATTTCATCGGCCGCACCGAATTTGATTCTCCAGAAGTAGACAATGAAGTTTTGGTAAAGAAAGATGAAAACACCTATGTTCGCATCGGTGATTATGCCGATGTAGAAATCACGTCAGCAGATCATTATGATTTGTATGGGGTGGTGTCGGGCTTCGATCCCGACAGTTACCGAGACTAAGCCCTCGTACATTCACTAAACGCAGGCTGAGCGTAGCTAAAAAGTAGACTGAGCGTAGTCGAAGTCTAGTTTTTTACTCGTTCCACGTAAACACCCGTTCGGGTATCCACCTTGATGATTTCACCGTTGTCGATGAACAAGGGAACTTTCACCTCAGCACCTGTTGCGATAGTCGCTGGTTTCATGGTGTTGGTTGCTGTATCACCTTTGATTCCGGGTTCTGTATAGGTAACTTCAGATATGATATGCATGGGCAATTCAACTACTAATGGCAATTCTTCTTCAGCATGAAATAAAATACTACAGTTCATTCCTTCAATCAAAAATTCTGGTTTCTCCACCAATTTTTTCGGAATACTCACTTGCTCGTACGTTTCGTTGTTCATGAAGATGAAATAATCTGCTTCTTCATACAAATATTGATATTCACGGTTCTCAATTCGAACAATTTCAATTTTATGACCAGCAGAGAAAGTATTATCCAATACTTTACCCGTTTCGATTTGACGCATTTTTGTTCTCACGAATGCAGGACCTTTTCCTGGTTTTACGTGTTGAAATTCAATGATTTGACAAAGTTTGTCGTTGAACTTGATACACAAGCCATTTTTTATATCGGATGTATTTGCCATTTCTTAATTTTTAGTTGCGCAAATTTAGAGAATTAATCTGAATTGAAAGATTGCTCGATTGAATTGATGTGTTTTCATTTCAAAATGTGCAAATTTGTGGTATGTCGTGGAATGATGTATTGACTTACGAGATTTTTCATTTTGGTTCTTACAAGTTGGAAGCTGGTAATTTGTTTGTTGCCAGTATTATCTTAATTGGAACCATATTCTTTTTAATGCTGGTGCAAAGGATGATTGAACGTCCGAAAGTACTGTTGAGCCATATCGACAAAAAACGACGCCATTCCATTTATCTATTGGCCAAATACTTCATTTGGGTTATTTCATTCGTACTCATTTTGGAAGCGTTAGGGGTGAAAATCTCCATTTTGTTGGCTGGTTCTGCGGCATTATTGGTTGGTATTGGTTTTGGACTTCAACCCATTTTTGCCGATTTAGTTTCTGGTTTGTTTTTGCTTTTTGAGGGTACGATTAAAATTGGAGATGTCATTGAAACAGAAGGTGTTGTAGGAAAAGTAAGTGAAATCAACCTGCGCAGTTCAGAATTAATAACGCGCGACAATGTGGTCATGATAATTCCGAATAGCAAGTTTGTGACGGAAAAAGTGATCAATTGGAGTCACAATGCAGATAGTGTTCGGTTTTTAGTAGACATTGGTGTTGCATATGGTTCCGACGTTGAACGTGTGATTGAGGTACTTCAAACGGTCATGGAAGAGCATAAATTCATTGAAAAAACGCCAGAACCTTTCGTTCGATTCATCAACTTTGGAGATTCTTCACTTGATTTTCAGTTGATTTTTTGGACCCGTGATCCTTTTACAGTAGAAAATTTGAAATCAGATGTTCGGCGAACGATTCACCGCAAATTGCGTGAAGAGAATATTGCGATTCCATTTCCGCAAAGGGATATTCATATTATTACGAAGAAGGAGGAGTGAGTTAGTTTTTGATAAATTTAGAATTAGGAAAAATTAAATTTTAGTTTTTTGCAAATTTGCAAAATGACGAATTGGTTTTGATACTCAAACAGTTATTTCGTTTCGAAGCTAATGCAGTCTCATTGCTTCAAAGGAGATTTCGTTTCTTTCCTTTCAGTTCAAATTGCAAACTCAAATGGGAATTTTTTCAAATTCGATAAATGACGAATGGATGTTGATAATCAGGTCTTCATTTCGTTGCGAAGCCATTACTATCTCATTCCTTCTAAGGAAAATTCGTTTCCATGCTTTCCGTGCCAAGAAAAGTCTCGAATTATAATTTTTGTAAATTCGCGAAATGACAAATTGGTTGTGATAATCAGATAGTTATTTCGTTTCGAAGCAAGTAGCAACTTATTCTGTCCAGTAAAAACTCATTTCTTCACCTGATAATTCAATTAAAAAAACTAACTTGATACGAATTAGACCGATTTTGCGTTTAACCCAAATGAAAAGCCCTTTCCTTTTTCTGTTTTTTTTATCAAACTTCCTATTTGGTCAAACTTGGCAACAACTACCTGATATTCCAGCACCTGGAAGGGACGATGGAGTTTCCTTTTGCATAAACGGAATTGGCTATGTCGTTTCTGGAAATCAAAATGGTTTCGCGCAAAGTAACCAACTTTGGGCTTTCAATATTGCGAGTAATTCTTGGACTGAAAAAAGTCCCTTTCCCGGAGAGGCAAGACAGTACGCTGGAGCTTTGGTTTTGAACGATAAAGCGTATGTTTTTTGTGGCTATTCTTCAGCCAATCAACCATTAAAAGATGTTTGGCAATACTCACCTACAACGGATTCTTGGAAACAAATGAAAGATTTTGCAGGGGCGCCACGATGGACATTTTTTCAATTTACAGCGAATAATTTAGGTTTTGTTGGGGCAGGAGCTTCCCCAGATTCAAGTTTAGCCGATTGCTGGAAATATGATCCGATCATTGATGATTGGACTCAAATTTCCGATTATCCAGGTGGACGAATGCGTGAGGTGGTTGGTGTGAGCATGGGCAACAAATGTTTTGCTGGAACAGGTTTGAACATCGATCCACTGACTTTTTCAAGTGAATTTTATGAATATGATTGGCGAACAGACACTTGGACGCGAATAGCAGATTATCCAGGAGGCGCATGCTCATATCTAGGTGCTCAAGGTGTTGGCTTGAACGCTCTTGTTGGCGGAGGATGGAGTCAAGAGCCTTATTTTCGAACGGATTTTTATACACTTTCTTTAAATGGGACTTGGAACGAAGCACCAAGTGCACCCATTCAAGGTTGGAGAGGTATGTCAACTTTTAGCTGGAATGGTACCGTTTATTTTCTCGGTGGATTGTATGCGGATATCTCCAGAACAAGCAACGTTTTCAGCTTGAATCTGAATCAAGATTACTTTCCCATTTTATTCCCAAACCCTTCTGACGAAGGAAGTTTCGTTTACTATTTGCCATATGCTGAAGTCGAAGTGTATGATTTCGCTGGTCAATTATCCTATTCTGGTTTAACGGATGGCGACGGATATTGCCAACTGCCCGAGTTAGCCGCAGGGCGATACCTCATAAAATTACCCTCAACAGAAACTACAGAATATGTTTTGAAATGGTTGATTCGATGATTCAATTTCTTTTAACGTCAATATAACATTCCTTTTTTCGCCAAATTAGTATCTTTACTTTCAATAAATTGAAGTATGAAAGAATATTGGAACGACCTCTCTGGGGGGCAAAAAACGAAATTAATATTGAAGATAATATTGGGCATTTTTGCTTTAACATTTGTGCTTCGCAATTGGCAATCTGTAACGGTAATACCGGTGTTTTTCAAAATTCAGATGCCATTAACGCTGGTTATTTTGCTTAGTATAGGTATTGGATTTGCTCTATCTTCTATATTCGATTACAAAAAATTTAAAATAAAGAATAAGGAAATAGCAGACTTAAAGGCGAAGTTGTTACCACCCGAAGAACCAAAAACAGAAAAATAAATACATCAAAAATTATGAAAAAAGTATTGCTCATTTTATTGACTTTCATAACTGCAGTTTCATTTGCACAAGAAATCAAAGTCCCTTCATCATTGATCGTAATGGAAGGATCGTACAAATTGGACGGTGTTGATCGCAATGGATACGACATCATTTTGCAAGGTGAGGAAAAAGCGATTATCAGCGCATGGACGAAATACATGAGCGAGAAATTCGATATCAAATTGAAATCGAAAGGAAGTTCGGCTGAAGGAGAAGAAATAAACAATCCCATTTGGAGCGATAAGCAATTTGCCATCAAATCTGGAGTCGTTAAAGATGCTTCCGGGCTACATTTGCGAGTTTGGATGCTTTTCGGTGCCGATATTTTGGTCAGTTCCAGCGCATATGCAGCGGAAAGTGCCAATTTAAAAGTCGTGATGAAAGAATTCTCTAAATCTTATTATGTCGGAATCTTCCAAAAACAATTGGATGATCAAACCAAAGAAGTCGCTTCACAAGGAAAAGAAGTGAATGGTTTGAGCGAAGATAAAGCGAAAGACGAAAAAGCCATTGCCAAAGCGGAAAAGAAAATTGCGAGTGCTGACAAGTCCAAAGCAAAATATGCAGCTAGTATTGAGAAATTACAAAGCAAAATCACGAGTGCAGATAACGATATCCGCAAGAACAAAGAATACATCGAAAGCAAAAAAGGGAAAATCGATAAAACTGCTTCTGAACTAGAAAAAGAAAAGGAAAAATACGAAAACGAAGCGCAAGATCAAGAAGCGATAAAAGCAAAAATTCGCGCGATACAGGCTTTGTAGAAATACATTTCACTAAATATTTAAAGGAAGTTTGACATCAGTTAGGCTTCCTTTTTTTGTTTTCAAAGGATAATATTTTTTACTTCTGCTGAAAACCAAATCACATTTTTCACTAACTTAATGTAGAATACAAACTTTTTACAATGCAAAACCATTCTACAATTAAGCTTTGGGCGGAAGATGATCGCCCGAGAGAAAAGATGATGCTTAAAGGAAAAAATGCCCTGTCAGATTCTGAAATCATCGCCATTTTACTCGGTTCAGGAACGCGAGAAAAAACTGCTGTTGAACTTGCTCAGGAAATTCTTCAAGCCCACAATAACGATCTGCAAATGTTAAGTCGGTCAGGAGTCAAAGATTTGTCCAAACACAAAGGTATGGGCGAAGCGAAATCCATAACCTTAATGGCCGCACTGGAATTGGGGCGACGTAGACGCGATTCTGAAAAGAAAGAACGATTGAAAGTTATGACGGCCAAAGATGTTTACGAATTGCTCAATCCGTATTTCATGGATTTGTCGCACGAAGAATTCTATGTCGTTTATGTCAACCGCTCCAATTTGGTTTTGGCTTACGAACAGGTTTCTAAAGGTGGAGTTTCGGGCACAATCGCCGATGGAAAAATAATTTTCAAAGCAGCGTTGATGCATCAGGCTTCTGCGATTATACTGGCGCACAACCATCCCAGCGGAAATTTGAAAGCGAGTGAATCAGATGTTCGACTTACGAAAAACCTCCAACAATTCGGCAAATTGATCGGGATTGAGGTCCTCGACCATGTCATATTTACAGATAATGGCTATCTTAGCTTCTCCGAAGAAAATATAGCATTTTAGCACGTGAAAAAAATTATAACTATCGTTGGGGCAAGACCTCAAATCATAAAATCTTCCGCTATTTCAAGAGCCATTTCTGGTAAATTTCAGGGTGAATTAGAAGAAGTCATCGTTCACACTGGGCAACATTACGACGAAAACATGTCGGATATTTTCTTTAACGAAATGAAAATCCCACGACCAAAATACAATTTGAATGTTGGTTCAGGTGGACATGGAGCGCAAACCGCCAAAATGCTCGAAGGACTTGAGAAAATTTTTCAAGATGAAAAGCCAAGCGCTGTTTTGGTATATGGCGATACAAATTCAACCATTGCTGGAGCATTGGCCGCTTCTAAAATTCATATTCCCGTCATTCATGTCGAAGCGGGCTTGCGTAGTTTCAACAAACACATGCCCGAAGAAATCAATCGTATCGCTTGTGACCACATGTCTGCCTTGTTGTTCACACCAACTAAAACAGGTTTAGACAATTTATCAAAAGAGGGTTTTTCGCTTGAAAATAGAGATCAAGCCGACATGAATCATCCCTTGGTTTTTCATTGTGGTGACATCATGTACGACAACAGTTTGTATTTCTCTGAAGTTTCTGCCGAAAAATCAACCTTGATGCAAGAACTTGGAGTTTCCGCCAACAGCTTCATTTTGTGTACCATACACCGCGATTCGAATACAGATATTCCAGAAAATTTGAATGCAATTTTTAGTGCGCTTTTGAAAATCCAAGAACAATCCGGGTTACAAATCATTTTGCCTTTGCATCCGCGTACGAAAAAACAAATGTCTGAATTGTTAAGTGATGAGCTTCGCAAGAAATTGCATCAAAATGCTTCCATTCAGATCATAGATCCTGCTGGATTTTTAGATATTATCGCTCTGGAAAAAAATGCAGCGATGTTGGTGACAGATAGCGGAGGATTGCAGAAAGAAGCTTTCTTCTTTAAAAAACCGTGTATCATTTTGCGCCCACAAACGGAATGGGTGGAAATAGTTGACAACGGAAATGCCATACTTGCCGATAGTGATGAAAATAGAATTTTGGCGGCATACAAAACATTGAGTGAGAAGTCGGATTACACTTTTCCAGACTTTTATGGTGATGGAAAAGCAGCTGAATTCATTTGCGAACAAATCAATCGACTCCTCTGATGATTTTGCTATTCGTTGATCAAGTCACACCACGCTGGAAATATACTTTTGAGTTTATTTTTGGCCTTCGCGGTATTGATTTTGAATTAACGGATGACAATAAAATATTCGAAAATGCACCCGAAACGAAATTTCAGCTTCCAAGTATTTTTGGAAAATTATTGAACGGAAATGAAATTCACAGTGAATTGCAGGAAAAAGACATTCTTTCTCGTTTGTTTTTTGTGCTCAGCCGAATGGAGGAATACCAACCAAAAGAGTTGGATAGCATGGAGCGATTCTCCGCCAAAAGTAGTTGGCAATTTCAAAATGAATGTTTGGAACAATGCGTGTGCGACAGATGGGCACATGAGTTCATCGACATGATTGAAAAGCTGACTGGGTCTTCTTTGAATCGAAAAAAGTCAGCAACCGAAATTATTCCAACTTTCGATATCGACAATGCTTTTGCTTTTCAATTTAAGGAGGGTAAAAGACGATTGCTTTCGAATGTAAAAGATATAGTTACAGGTGATTTTAATCGATTTAAAGAACGTAAAAATGTCCTTTCAGGAAAGGAAAAAGACCCTTACGACAGTTATTCTAAAATCGAAAAAATTGCTGAGGATTTTAGTACTCGGATGTTTTGGTTGGTTGGAGATTACGGCAACAAAGACTTTAATATTTCCATTGAAACGGAAGGAATTCAGCAATTAATTAAACGATTTCAGGCTAAAGTACAGATTGGAATTCATCCCAGTTACTTGTCCAATTCTCATATGGATCTTTTGTCGAAAGAAATCAGTCGTCTACAACAGTTTACTGAAAATAAAGTAGAAATTTCCCGTCAACATTTCCTTAAATTGCGTTTTCCATCTACCTATCAAAATCTTCTGAAAAATGGAATCCAAGAGGATTATTCCATGGGTTTTGCGGATGCAGTTGGTTTCAGAAATGGCACCGCTCATCCTTTTCCTTGGTTTGATTTATCGAAAAATGCCAAGACAGATTTGATGATTTATCCTTTTGCCTGCATGGACGGAACGTTGCATGAATATTTGCATTTGACCATAACCGCAGCGAAACAGAAAATCGATCAATTGTATCAGGAAGTTGAACAAATGGGCGGTCAGTTTAGTTTCATTTGGCACAACGAGACCATTTCAGACTATGGAAAATGGAAAGGATGGTCGGAAGTCTTAGATTATACTTTAACTTTAAAGCAATGACACAAAAACGCATTTTACTTTGGGCAATTGCCTTTATTTCTGTTGCCATCATTCTGGGCGCATTTGGTGCACATGCGCTGAAAGAACGAATTTCTTCAGAGCGCTTGCTTTCCTTTGAAACGGGAGTAAAATATCAAATGTATCATGGTATAGCCTTACTGGTTTTGGCTGTTTTGGCAGAAAAATGGAGTTTCAATTTTAGACTTCCTATCAATTTGTTGATTGTTGGAACCTTGCTTTTCTCGCTGTCCATTTACGGTCTGGCCATACAAGAGATTATAGGAATGGAATTGAAGTTTTTGGGACCCATCACACCGCTTGGAGGTACACTTTTGGTTGTGGGATGGATTTGGTTGGGGGTGAAGATTCTAATGTCAGGAAATGAATAAACCCATGAAAATAACAATTCTTGGTTCAGGCACCTCACAAGGTATGCCTGTAATTGCATGTGATTGTGCTGTTTGTGCGTCGAGTGACCCGAAAGATAATCGTTTGCGCAGTTCCATTCTTATCTCCATTGGAGACAAAAATTTTGTCATCGACACTGGACCAGATTTTCGTCAGCAAATGTTGCGCGCCAATGTTCAGCATTTGAATGCAGTCGTTTTTACGCACGAACACAAAGATCACGTGGCGGGAATGGACGATGTTCGTGCCTTCAATTTCAAGCAAAAGCACGACATGCAAGTTTATTGCACACGAAATGTGGAAGCAGCCTTGAAAAGAGAATTCAGTTACGTATTTGATGATAATCCTTACCCAGGTATTCCTCGGGTAAACGTGAATTTGATTGAAAATCAACCTTTTATTATTGAAGGAATCACTTTTCAACCGGTTCAGGTGATGCATTACATGATGCCTGTTTTCGGCTATCGCATTGGCGATTTCACGTACATCACGGATGCCAAAACGGTATCAGACGAAGAAAAAGCAAAACTAAAAGGGACGAAAGTATTGATAGTTAATGCTTTGCGGATTTCAGAGCATATTTCTCATTTCAATTTGGAGGAAGCACTCGCGTTTATCGAGGAAATAAAACCAGAACGCGCTTATTTGACGCACATTTCGCACCTGCTCGGGAAACATGAAGAAGTTGAAGCTATTTTACCACCTCTTGTGAGAATTGCACACGATGGCATGGAAATCCTCATGGATTGAAGTCTGTTTGTGAATGAATTAAATAATTAACTTTGTATAACAACGAACATACAGTTATGGCTAATAATTTATTGAAAGGAAAAAGAGGCATCATATTCGGTGCATTGAACGAACAATCCATTGCATGGAAAGTTGCACAGCGCGCGCATGAAGAAGGCGCTACTTTTGTGTTGACCAACGCACCAATCGCTATGCGCATGGGTGAAATCAACACATTGGCAGCTGAAACTAACAGTCAAGTTATTCCTGCGGATGCAACATCAGTTGAAGATTTGGACAATTTAATTGCTCAATCCATGGAGATTTTGGGTGGAAAATTAGACTTTGTTCTACATTCCATCGGTATGTCGCCAAACGTTCGTAAAGGAAAACATTACACGGAAAACAACTATGCGTTTTACCAACAAACGATGGATGTTTCGGCTATTTCATTGCACAAAACATTGGCTTCTTTGTACAAACAAGATGCCTTGAATGAATGGAGTTCGGTTGTTGCTTTGACCTATATTGCTGCACAAAGAATTTTCCCTGATTACAATGACATGGCCGATGCGAAGTCGCTTTTGGAATCCATCACGCGCTCTTTCGGTTACCATTATGGAATCAAAAACAAAGTTCGCGTCAACACGATTTCTCAATCGCCAACAGTAACAACCGCTGGACAAGGAATCAAAGGTTTCACGGAATTTATCAATTTCTCAGAACAAATGTCGCCGCTTGGAAACGCTCCAGCAATCGCATGTGCAGATTATTGTATTTCCATGTTCTCAGATTTAACACGTTACGTAACCATGCAAAACCTCTTCCACGACGGAGGATTCAGCAACACAGGTGTAACGCAACAAGTAATCGAGAAATTCGGCGAATAAAATATCGCTATTTTTAAATAGAATTAAAAGTGGGTTGAGCGTAGTCGAAATCCACTTTTTTATTTGTTCAAATTCCAGTTGTAGTCCTTGTACGTAATTTTCGCATCTGAATTAATCGTCGTGTTCACATATTTATTCAAGAAATCTATTACTGAACCATTTTTTGTGAAATCCACTTTGTACCAATCAAAAATATTGGAAATTTGAGCCGATTTTTCACTGATTGCATTCATCGCATTATCATTGATAAATCGTTTGGTTTGCGATTCCAACAAGGTATTTAAATTTCCAGATGTATAAGCTTTGTTCAACAACTTCGGACAAGAAATACTCGCGCAATTCACAGCGAAATGTATTCTCGGTTCGTTGAAATCTTTTCGGATGATGTTGTTTTCGATGTCGTTCAAACTTAAGGTTCGCCCGTCTAAGTTGATGAATTTCTTATCCCAAGGTTTTCCTCCATTGATATCTTTTATGGAAGCAACCGGATAATTGTCAACGACCAATTCTATTGTGTACAAATTATACGCATTGATCCAAAAGGCCAATTTCTGATTGCTAGACCACGAACTTTGTGGTGGATTTTCTTCAAAATGCTTTGTTGCTTGGCTGAGCATCGTTCGGTTCGTTTTAATTCCTGCATAATTCACATTGCCTGAACTACTTACAAAATTGGTAAGTATCTGATTGTAAACTCCAGAAAAATCTTCTTTGATCATTTTCACTTCTTCCTTTGGCGTGACTTTATTGTCTTCAGAAATTTTCACCTCAGTGTTTGTTTCTATTTTCGTTTCATCCTTCAGGTATTTCTTTACATCTCGATAATTTTTTTCTCCTGTATTTTCTTCCAATACAATTTCCTTCGATGAAGATTTAGTTTCCGTAAGGTCTCCTTGCAAAGTCTTTTCTGGAATAGTTACTTCAGTAGATTCTTGAATTTTTGTTTCGTTTGTAGAATCCTCGTTTTGTTTTTCGTTACTTGAACAAGAAGAAAGAAGAACGGCTGTGATAATTATTGATGATAGTCTCATGGTAAATTTTTATAATGATTAATCCATTCCTTATCATTTACGGAACGAAGTAGTTTCCAAAAGTTGGTGTCGATAAAAAAATCTCTGTCAATGTTGTAGATGCCAAATTCTTTGTATAAATATTTTTCTTGTCCAGAAGACGGGCGATAATTCTTGTTGCTCCAACCTGGTTCTTGTCGTCCTTGCCAAGGATAATCTCTAAATCTGATTTTCCAAAGAGAATCCATTGGTGAACAATAAGGATACTGTTTTCGGTTGATGGAGTCGATTATCACGCCACAAGACAATTCCTCTTTTGCGAACAAATTTTCACGTTCAGGATTGTAAATACTTGGCCAATAACCCGAAGCGTATTTTACAAATTCATCTTCCAATAAGGTTCTTCGCTGCGAGTAACGGCCACCGTTATTCATGCAAGCGATGTAAGTCGTGACCTTTCCTGTAGCTTGATAACTGACACAAACGCCAAAAGTTCCCCTTCCCGCCGGAGCGAATAAAACGGAACTGAACATAAACCACGAAATAAGCAAAAGCCATCTCATATTCCTCTATACGTTGGATTCTTTAAAAAAGTTTGATTTCCACCGAAGGAGATAAGGCAAAGGGTATGCCAAGTCGCAAATGTTCTTGCAAACTGATAAATTAATAATCAGGAAGTTATGGAAATTTTTTTAGAAACGAAAAACTTCTGTTGGAGTAATACAAGCGTGAAGTTTGATATCGTCTGAATTGATATCATCGATTTTTTCTACAGGTGGAAACAAGGAAAGTCCAATGAATTTGCACTGTGGATTACATTTACTCAAAAATCGGTCGTAAAATCCACCACCGTATCCCACACGATGACCACTTTCATCAAAGCAGAGCAGAGGAACAATAACTACTTCTATTTTAAGCGCAGCTATGATTTTTCCACTTTGTGGTTCGGGAATTCCCAATTCGCTTGTAGCCAATTGATTATGGTTGACAAGCATGTAATGTTTTAGATCACCTTTGGGTGCATTTACCTTGGGAATGGCTACTTTGCCTTCAAAACTTCTGATTTTTTCCCAAAGTGAATAGGTGTTGATTTCCTTTTGACGTTCAATAGGTAGAAAAACACTTACCGTTTTTTTCTCCAGCTGAAAAGTGGCCAACAAACGTTCAATAATCTGCTCGGAAAGTGAATTTAATTCACCGGGGGAAATTCCTTTTCGTTTATCTTTAAATACAGATCGTAATTCTTGTTTTGTCATCTGAAAGCCAATGTTACCGCTAAACTAATCATTTTTTTGACATCACAATAATGGTCAAAGAAGTGGACACTTGCACCTCATTATTTTTTTTATCTTTAGTCCTGAAAATTTTAAATATGACAAAAGCTTTCGGAGTACTTTTTCTTCTAGGCATATTCTTCTTGTTGTCCCTCCAAAAACAAGATGGTAAAATTGCCCCATACAAGGTCATTTTAGCAGAGGAAATGACGGTAGAAGATGCCATTATAGCCCTAGGAGGACAAAAATCAAGTCATCACATTCAAAATGTCGACCAACAAAAAGCTTTGATAGGCAAAGAGTTAATTGAAAAGGGTCGAAGAAAAAAAGGTCTTTTCAAAAGCAAACTGATTTCACCTTATTTCGTTTGCACAGATTGCCATAATTTAGGTCGAGAGTTTGAACAATCGAACGAGCAAAGTCCTGAAAAACGTTTGGAATATGCACAGAAAAACAAGCTACCTTTTCTCCCAGGATCCACTTTTTGGGGGATTTACAACAGAAGGGCTTTTTACAACGATGATTATGTAAAAAAATATGGTGATTTGATCACAAAAGCAAAATCTTCATTAGAAGAATCTGTTCAGGTTTGTGCTAAATATTGTTCCGCCGGTCGACATTTGAAAGATTGGGAACTTGAATCGATAATGCACTACTTCAAAGCAAACGAATTGAAATTAAAAGATGTAGAATTGACCGAGGAACAAAGAGAACGAATTCGTCTGCCGCAAGCACTAAATAGTGATGAAAAGAAAGACCTTTTAAATGTTTTGGAAAGTTCCTTCGTTCGAGGATTTTCTGCTCATTTCGATGTCACAATGCCACGTGAAAACCGCAAATATGGCGTAGGTGGAAATATTGAAAAAGGTAAATTTATATATGAAAACGCGTGTTTATATTGCCACAAAGATGGAAGGGTTACCTTTTTAAAATTGGACAACGATGTATTGAGCGGAAGAATGTTTGTTCATCACATGGAAGGTTATGAGGATAGAACTCTTTATCAAATCACACGCTACGGAACTTACACCATGCCGGGTAGAAATCAATACATGCCCAGATATACAAAAGAAAAAATGAGTGATCAGCAAATTGAGGATTTGATGGCCTATTTGCGCCAACTAGCTCAGAAATAATTATACTATGAAAAAAATAATCCTTGTTTTAATCGCTTCAATCAGTTTGACAAGTTGGGGGCAGGATATAACAGAAACCTTCAACTCAACCCGAATAATCAATTCTCATTCTCCAGAAGTTTTGGGTGCAAAAACTTGGGAATATCGAATAGAGCATCGTTTTGGTGATATGGCTGGCGATTTAGGAGGTGTACAATCTGCGTTCGGTTTTGACCAAGCTGCAGATATCCGTATGGCTTTTGAATATGGTTTTACCAAGAAATGGATGCTGGGTTTAGGCAGGTCGAAAGGAATTGGAGCGCCATATACTTCTTTGATAGACGGATTTGTGAAAGGCAAATTACTGACACAAAATAAAGAAAAAGGTATGCCTATTTCATTGGCTTATATTGGAACGACCTATTTGACCTATATGAAATCTGTCAACGACCCCAATTCAGCCGCCAATTACGATGGAAATTTTTTGAGAAGAATGGCTTTTTCGAACCAAGTTGTTATTTCGAGAAAATTTAGTGATCGTTTTACTATGGCCCTCATGCCAACTTTGACACACCGAAATTATGTTTTATACAACGACTTGAATACGGTTGGAGCGGTTGGAATTGCCGTTAATTATAAGTTTACAAAAAGTTTCGGGGTAATAGTTGAATATTTTCAAAGCTTAAATTTTGAAGAGGAAATCCGTCCGAATTTCACCAATTCATTGGCTTTTGGCTTTGAGTTTGTCACCAATGGGCATAATTTTCACATTAACTTAACCAACGCTCGAGGCTTTGGCGACGTTCAATACATAGCTTTGAATCAATCGGATTGGGCAAAAGGTCAATTTAGATTAGGTTTTAGTATTTCTAGAAACTTTAAAATCAGAAGGAAATAAAGATTAGAAACAGGTAAATAGACTAATAATAAACTATAAAACAACAAGATATGAAAAAACAGTACATTTTATTGGGAGCATTAGTTGCTTCTTCTTTAACAATTGCTTGGCAAAAATCAGGTGATTTTGTCATTCAGAAAAACCAAAAATCTCATTCTGTAAATTCAAATAAACAATCTAGCGGTGGTCAATCAGGATTGACAGGTGCACCAGGCGAGGCAAATTGCACGCAATGTCATGTTGGCGCAGTTCAAAGTGGTGCCACCCAAAATGTTGTAGCGATCTTCAGCGGTACAACGCCTGTCACATCATATACACCAGGTTCGACATATACAATAACGCTCAGTCTCGCTAGTAATCCATCCAAACGTGGTTTTTCAGCAACTGTTTTAGACGGTACCAATGTGGCTGCTGGAAACTCTATTGGAGCAGGAATAGGTGGAACGCAAAACTTTTCTGGTGGAGGTAGAAGTTATGTAAGTCACACTTTGGCGAGTAGTTCTTCAGGTTCTGCTTTCGCATGGTCTTGGGTAGCTCCTGCGACTGATGTTGGCCCAGTTAGAATTTACGTTGCATCAAATGCAGCGAACAATAATGGTGCAAATACAGGTGATATCATTTTTACCTCCAGCCATTTAATTGGCAGTTCATTGGGATTGAATGAAGAAGTGATTGAAAAAGTTAATAATTTCAACGCTTCTTTTTCAGCACAAAATTCTGCTGTTTATATTTCTTATGGATCACTGATTTCAGGAAAATCAACGGTTAATATAGTGGATATGAGCGGTCGTTCCGTTTTGTTCGCTGATTTGGGTGAAACAACCGTAGGTTCCAACAAAGAAATGGTTCGAATCCCAGAAAACATCAAAAATGGCATGTATGTCGTTCACTATTTCGTAGATAACGTAGCTTCGTCAAAAACGATTTCTATCCAGAGATAAGAATATTGATAAATCATAGAATCCGATGCTTCACTGAGGTATCGGATTTTTTTTATCCCAATCTTTCGTCAACGATTTCTTTTACTTTGGAATAAAATTGATCGGGCGTGTAGGTTCGCCAATCCAAATCGTTTAATTCGCCACCATTAAAAAAGTATTGATCCAAGTGAATCTTCGAAAATTCTTTGAGCACGTGGTCATGGAAATTCACCATGGCAACCCAACCTTCTTCCAACTCATCAAACCATTCTTCGTAATAACTTTCATCTGAATAATGGAAATTCAAAACATTTTCGCCGACTAAAATAAATTGGTTGATGCCCGTTTCCATAATAGGTTCTATGATATCACGCTTCAAGGTCATGATATCGTTTTCTATCGCGTCGTTCCATTCGCCTATAAATTCGATAATCGCATATTGATCGTCATAATCAATGTACAAAACCTTTATAAAAAGCGTTTCAGAACCTATGGAATCCCATTGCGGATGAATCACATAGTTGTAGATTTTGTTCTCAAATTCAAATTCAGAATAGACGTTCCCATAGAACGGAGATTGAGGGTCTTCGGCGGCGATATAGAAATCTCGCCATAGAAAATGAGGTTCAACAAAATGCATGGGCAAATTTAAGGTAACTTGGCACAATTATGGTGTTAAGACTGGAAATAAAATTTTACTTTTGACCCATATAAAAATGAAAACATTACGTATGAAACAGTTCCTAAAAATCTCGTTTATCGTCCTTTTTACTTTTGTTATTTCTTCTTGTTCAAAGGATGAGAACAGAAGTCTTGAAGAAAGCGCATCAGCCTTTATTCAAAACAATGACCAAGTAATTGTTTTTGGTTCCATTGATGTGATGTCTATTTTAAACAAGGCAGAATACAAATCGATTCCAAAAATAGGTGTTGCTATTGAAGATCAAGTGAACAAAATGAAAGATGGATTGAACCTAGATGCTGGTTTCTATTTTGCGATGGAAGGACCGTTCGAAAAGGGAAATCCGGGTACAACGTATATGTTTGCTGAGGTCAAAGATTTCGATAAGTTGAAAGAAAACTTAATGAAAGACGGTTATGACTTCGATGAAAAAAACGGCATTCAATATTTTCGCGATGGCGATGTAGCCGTAGGAATAAAAAACAAATTGGCGATTCTTTTCTCGCAATCGAAAGAATTTGATGAGCAATTGATGGCAAAAGAAGCTTTTGAAATGGTTTCGGGTGATTTAATGACTGGAAATGGAGCTAAGTTATTGGCTCAAAGAGGAGATATTTCTATTAATACGCATTTGTACAATCAATTTGTGACGGCAAATAAAGTAACTGCCAATCTACCACAAGACAAAAAAGACCAATTAGCCGATATGATGAAAGAATCCTTCGGACAAGCCAATATTCATTTTGAAAAAGGTCAAATGCGTGTGGCTATAGACAATGAATTCTCAGCCAAACTAGCCAAACGTATAATGTTTAAAACGGACGCAAACGCTTCTATTCGATCTCAAATTGGACAAGGTGAACCTAAAATGGCTATCGCAACGAATATAGATATGGAAAAAATGCAAGCTTGGGTTGATGATTTCTATCCAGGTGGATTTGAACAAGTTTTGGCGAATGAAGGCGGACCTTTGCAAATGGCTATGGTAATGGCAGGAGGGAAGGTGAGTAATTTGGTTAATGGAAAAATGGCTTTTGCTATGTTCGGGGAACCCAAAGCAGGTGCAATCGTTCCAGACTTTACATTTTATGCAGGATTTGGTCCTAACGGTAAACCAATGGCAGATATGGCGCAAAACTTTTTAAACAAAGGAACCATGGTACTAAAAATAGACGAAAAAGGCATTTCAGGGGCTTCTTCACCCTTGTATGGAGCCGTTTCAGGTTCTAAAATCGACATACCACAGGGTTGCGAGTCTTTTGGAAAAACAGCCATTTCTGGATTTATCAATCTCGAAAAAGTAGACACCAAAGCCTTTGATCTAGAAGGAGCTCAAAAACTCATCGAATTGGTGAAATACATGAACTTCTCTTTTGGATTAGAAGGTGGAGAAATCTTGATAAAAACGAAAAGCGATTCTGAAAATGTCTTGAAACAATCCGTGAAGCATATGATCAAAGAGTTTGAAGGGAAGATTGGGGAATTGTCGATCTAATCATCGAATTGTCAATCATTAAAAAAGGCTACCTCCATTACGGAAGTAGCCTTTTTACTTTGTATGCTTTATTTTATTTCTTCTCGAAAGTCAACAAATCCGTTCCGCCATTTCCTCCTGAAACGTCTTTGAGTTCCAGTTTTGTGTCAGACTGACTAACAATGTCCCAATCGTCATTCATTTCATCGAAATCATCTGTTGCAGGAAAATTTAGTACGAAATCAACATCGCTAGCACTATCATCATTGCTATTATCTTTCTTAACTGACCATGTTCCGGAGATTGTCAATGAATTATATACCGCAGTTACAGTTCCCCCATCGCTGAAGGTGAAGGTATAATTTTGAAATTGTGGATTATCGCTTACCCCATCTTCAGTATACTGCGTGATTTTCCAAGTTCCAGAGGTAATTTCTTTTTCTACGTTTTTCGTTTTCACTTTTTTACATGCTCCTAAAAAGGCCACGATAAAAAATAGAAAAACGAAAAGGTTTAGTTTGTTTTTCATTTTTTCTAATTTAATTTAAAAGGTAAATTGAGTCAAATTGACTCGTGCAAAGGTAACGATATTTTAGTGTATTTATTTTGACGGTTCGATATGAATCAAAACTTGACCAAGCTCAGGAAGCTCTCGTTTGAGGAAATCCTTCAATTCATGGGACAAATCATGTCCAACTTTAACGCTCACCTGCGCATCAACTACAGCGTGTAAATCCACATGATATCTGATGCCCGATTTGCGGATAAAACATTTTTCAGTGGTGATAATTCCATCTACTTGTAAGGCTTTTTTTCGGATTTCTGCCACCAAATCTTCATAAACATGTTCGTCCATGATTTCACCTAATGCTGGACGGAAAATTTTGTAACTGTTGTAAATGATGAAAGTCGAAGCGAAAAGCGCTGCCCAATCATCTGCCATTTCATAGCCTTCTCCAAAAAACAGTGCAATAGAAATTCCAACGAAAGCCGCCACTGAAGTTATTGCGTCGCTGCGGTGGTGCCAAGCATCAGCTTTCAAGGACGAACTATTGGTTTCTTTACCTTTTTTCATAACATATCGATAGGACAGTTCTTTCCAAAGAATAATCAACAACAAGACGTAAAGTGTCCAACTTTTTGGCAAATCATGTGGCGTTTGAATATTTAAGATACTTTCATGAGCAATGAATAGGGCAGATGCCAAAAGTAAACCAACAACGATAAAAGTGATGAGCGGTTCAATTCGACCATGTCCATATGGATGATTTTCATCAGCTGGTTTACTGGCATATTTTATTCCAAACCAGACCAATAGGGAAGCGAAAACGTCTGTTATTGATTCAATTGCATCAGCAATTAGTGCATAAGAGTTTCCGAAAAATCCAGCAAATCCCTTCGCAGTTGCCAAGCAGAAGTTGGAAACCAAGCTATAGTAAGTCGTTTTTAATGCTATTTCTTCGTGGGATTTGGACACTTGAATATTTTTGTATTCAAAGATACATTAGTTCCATTGCTTTCTAATAAAACTTGTAGCTTTATATCTATGTTAAAAGACAAAGAAAATTGGAATCAACTCTCAAAGGATGAACAACGCGTCATCCTTAGCAAGGGAACGGAATACCCAGGAACGGGCGAGTACAATAAATTCAAAGCGGAAGGTACTTTTGTGTGTCGTCAATGCGAAGCGCCTTTGTATACATCTGAGGATAAATTTGATTCAGGCTGCGGTTGGCCATCGTTTGATGATGCTTCAGAGTTTGTGGAGCGCGTGCCCGATGCCGATGGACGTCGTGTGGAAATCATCTGCAAAAATTGCAAAGGACATTTGGGTCACGTTTTCGAAGGGGAGCGTTTCACAGCCAAAAATACCCGTCATTGTGTGAATTCTGTTTCGATTAAATTCGTCGTCAAGTAAAAATCTGGTAATTAGGAGGGATAAGAGAATAAATCAACCTTCTAAACTCCTAAATGTTTAATTTATCCAGCAGGACAATTGCCTATGAAAAATGGTGATCGTTTCGGAATGATTCAAACATTAAGAGATTAAGGAATTAAGTGTTTTGTGATTGACGTGGGTCAAAGAATTTAGGTCGCCTGTGGCGTTAAGGAGTACTTCATCTTATTGGATTTGGTCTTAAAAAAACCGCTAAGTTTGATTCTAAATTTTCGCACAATAACAGCATCAAGTTTTTCTAAATCCCTGAATTTTTCAAAATTATCCAGCTTTTGAATACCAAAAGAAATTTCTTTTGTTGAAGTGTCTAAAGTGTGTTGTGCATCAAAACAACATTAAGGGATTTAGAACTAGATATCCTGAAAATCCTTGAATCCGCTTAATCCCGGTTATTTTTACAATACTCACCAAGAAAAGATGAACCTGTATTTAGGGAAACCGACAGAAATAAATTTCCTGACATTCGCTTTGCACCATTTCGTGCAATATCAGCTGGGAGGCTAAGGCAATTTGCGAGTAATTTTGAGAATTGTTCCCAAAAGAAGCCGCTTTATTTTGCCACATTTCTTTGATCAACTCTTGTCCGCCTTCGTTGGGATTTATTTTTCGAACTACGGCTGCGACATTGCTGGCTCCGGCATGATAAATATGCAAAACGAACAAGCGAAACCAAACATCTGATTCTTTGTATTCGATGTTGTGTGCGTCCAAAATCTTTTTTGCTTCAGGTATACAAATTCGTGAAATCAAACGAGATGCACCATATGCAGATTTATCAAAATCCGTTCGATCGTCTCTATATTTACTAACGGTCAAGCCTTGTGCTCTTGCCACACTTGGCATCAACTGAAAAGCACCGTAAGCGCCCGTTCTCGACATTTTTAATTGCCCTGGACTTTCAATCAATAGAATAGCTTGTGCATACCACGGATCAACACCTGCTCTTTCAAAAGCATCAATTCCCTTCGAAAGATCAGGATATACGACATCAAATTTATAGAAATCACTTTTGCCTGAAGTAACGTAAATTTCCTTATCCGCAGTAATACCATACTCAGCGCGAAGGTCATCTTTAAAAGTTTCCTTGCCCTTCGTTCCTAGCGATTGCCAATCACCCATCGACATTTTACACATGATTTGTCTGGTTTCCGCTACATTGATCAATACAGAGTCGGGCGACATGGTCATCACTTGTTTCCAAAAAACAGGTTGAGCTAATTCACTCCATTGGTCCTCATAAAGTTTGTGCGCACCCATGATGACCCCAAAATGGTGATTCATTTGCACTTCAACTTGTTCGTCGGAATAATCGTGTGATACTTGTCCATATCCTATACTAGGACTAATGAAGAGTAAGGAGAAAATTAATTTTCGCATGGGTTTATTGTATTGCAGGTCCTTAAATATATGTAATTTTGGATAAAACGTTACGTTTTTAACGCGAAATGATCGTTTTTTAACTTTTTGATAGCGTTTTTCTGTCCAAAATGAACATTTTAAAGAAGATCATACAATTTCCGTTCCTTTTCGCCATCAAGATTTATCAGTATGTTTTGAGTCCTATTTGGCCAGCCTCCTGCCGGTATGAACCGACCTGTTCACACTACGCAACCGAGGCCATAAAAAAACGCGGAATATTTGTAGGAACTTATTTGGCTATTCGCAGGATTTCAAGATGTCATCCCTGGGGTGGAATGGGGTATGACCCTGTGCCTGAGAAGAAAAAGAAAGTCTAATGTAAAATCGGTAGTTGTATTTTTCTAAACAACTGTGGGCGAAAAGTTTCCAAACAGAAAAGTCCAAGTAAGAGCAAATTAATGGCTGTGAGCACATCTCTGTATTCGGAGTGATTGCCGTACATGTAAATTCCGTAGGAAAAAATCGCGAACAGGCTCATGAATATCAAGCTCCAAGAAAAATGGAAAATCGTTAAACTCAAAGGAAGAATCCAATACCAAGGATGCACAGTGCTGGTCAGGAAATAATACGCCATAATGCCTAGAAACATTCTTCTCAACATGTCTTTAGCGTCTATTTTTTTTCTATTCCAAGCGATGGCAACTATGAGAAGAAGCGCCAGTTTGGCCAACCGTGGGCTGTACAAGTAATACAGATTCCAACCGTATTTTTCCATGCCATACTGTAAATAAGGATAAAGCACAAAGGAATTGAACTCAAATTGTTTGAAATAGAGTTTGAGGCTCATGAAGAAATTTCCTACGTTGTCTGGGCGAATAAATACGATGAACAGTAGAAAGGTGAACACACCAACGTAAGTATAGAATTTCAGAGACTTATTTCTTGAAAGATAAGGAAGCACAAAAGGCAATAAAACCAATGGAATCAGTTTGATATGAATGCTAACAGCGAAAAATAGGGCAGACAGGAGTAACTTTTTGGTCAAAAGAAAATAGAGGGATAGAATAAGAAAACAGACCATGACCAGTTCAAAATGAACATTTGCGAAAGATTCTATGATTATGAGCGGATTCAATAAAAAAATGAAAACTCGTTTGACTTGAAACTGAAAGAGCAAGAGCAACTTTTCTAAATAGATTATTCCCACAATTGACGTGATGAGCAGGCTCAAGCGCATCATCAAAATATTTGTCGCGAGATCGTTTGAAAACAAAGTTGAAAGGAAAAAGTAAAATTGATTTCCAGTTGGGTAACAGCTGTAGTTCATCCGCGATAAATTTCCCATTCCACCATACAAATCCAGCATGTAGCAGTTTTGAATGGTATGGGTTTGGATGAATTGTTCTGGTGTAAAATCATAGGGATTTATACCTATTTGAATCATTTCTCCGTCCCACAAAAAGCGATAAAAATCATTCGACAAATAGGGAAACTGCAGAAAACACAGTAAAGCAACGAAAAGCGTTCCGCCGTACAGTACTTTTTTGGGAAAATGATGCGCATAAAAAAGAATACACAGATAACTTAAGAAGCCACAGGAATAGAGAATAGAAACCAGCACAAGATCCCGAGATTGACTCAATTGAGTCAAAAAGAAAATGCAAACTGAAAGTGCAATCCAAGCCAGTAAAAAGATGCTATTTCTTCTGACTGTGGTGCTCAAAATTATCCTCGATTGGATTGGCGAAGCTCTTTAACGGTATGATAAAATACAACGCCGTATCCGATGGCAAGCATGGCGTGGAAAGGAACCATTCCTAAATCGCCGTAGATCGCTCTGTTGACAGCAGTAAAACCGAATAAAAGGAAAAGGAAAAGCTCTCCAATGTTAATGATATTCAAACTTTTCTTATCGTATTTGTTAGCTTTCATTTTTTCACCTTTCTTCAAAACATTGAATTTTGGTGTACGTACAAATGAACTTTTGATGCCCAAATAACCTTCGATTACCGCAACTGTGTTGGACAGCGAAAGTCCCATGGAAACGATTAAGAACTGGAAGAATCGAACCAGAAAGCGACCAAAAGACTTCAAGGTATTCTCTGTTTTATCGCGGAAAGACATCCAATAGTAATACATCAAGAATATGGTTGACAAGATGAATACCGACCCAATTGCGATGAAAGCATTCAAGTCTTCGAAACTGTCTTTGATGTGCAAAACAGGAAGCGACAACAAACTCAAAGTCAAGATGAAAACAAATACAGATGAGTTGAAAAGATGCGAAAGTCCATGAATTTTATCGGAAGTTTTCACACCTTTGGCCAATAAAATGGTTTTCCACATTTTGATAAAACACTCTGCTCCACCTTTCATCCAACGATGTTGTTGGTTTTTCAATGCAGACATGGTAATCGGTAATTCGGCTGGTGCGATAATGTGCTCACAATATTTGAATTTCCAACCTTTCAATTGGGCACGGTAACTCAAATCCAAATCTTCTGTCAAGGTATCGTGTTCCCAACCACCTGCATCTTCGATACACGTTCTGCGCCAAACTCCACCAGTTCCATTGAAATTGATGAAGTGTCCACTCGCTGTTCGTCCTCCTTGCTCAATGGCAAAGTGTCCGTTCAAACCAAAAGCTTGCAGTTCAGTCAACAAAGAATAATCTTTGTTCAAATGTCCCCAGCGCGTTTGTACAACACCAATATTATCATCGGTGAAATAGGCCATTGCGTTGCGTAACCAATCTTTTTCAGGAACGAAATCGGCATCAAAAATGGCGATGAAATCACCTTGTACTTGATCCATTGCTGCATCTAAAGCTCCAGCTTTGTAACCTGTTCGGTCCGTACGGTGAACATGTTGAATATTAATTCCTCTTGCTGCAATTTCGGCAACTTTTTTGGCAATTACATCAACCGTTTCGTCAGTTGAATCGTCCAAGACCTGAATTTGCATTTTGTCCCAAGGATAGTCAAATTCTGCTGCTTTTTCGATGATACGTTCGGCAACATACAATTCATTGTACATGGGCAATTGAACAGTAACGAAAGGTGCGTTGGCATCGTCTAATAAAGGGTGAACTTCGGCTGCTTTTTTCTTTCTGTTTCTGGCGTACGTGATGGCCAATGAAACTTGTAAAACACTATAAAAGAAAATAAGGACAAGACAAAACGCATAAATGATCAAAATTATTTTTGCCGTGAAATGTGACCAATAATGTTCTTGATCGCCACTGTCGCCCCAGTTGAACATCCAACTAACTTCAAGCGAAGTTGTAATCGGTGATCCAAACGTGAAATGATCAAGGTGGGCTGAGTCCAGTGTTACTGGAAATGGATTAGGATTATAATCTCCATCGGTAACGTTGAAGGTATAGTTTCCTAGAGGAATGTTTTTGAAATCAAAACGACCCTCTTCATCTGTTTTTGTGGTAAAAACAGATTGATCACTTTTATTCTTCAATTGGACTTCAATGTCGTCCAAAGTTCGTTTCGTTTTCAAGTCAATGACTGTTCCATTCACAGATTTAGCAACTTGTGACATAGCCGTTAGACTAAAAAGAAACATCAAGAGAACAAAAGAGTACTTTACCATAATATGTGACAATTCATTACATTTCAATTTTCGAAAACAAATGTAACTAAAATAGATATTTAAAAACGGCTGATAGAATCTTTATTCCTGCCATAATTGTTCCCTTTACTGTTCCAGAAACCTTTGAAACACCAATTCGCTTCTTATAGTTAACAGGAACTTCAACAAACTTCATTTTCTTTTTTACCGCTTTGATTTGCATTTCAATCGTCCAACCGTAGGTTTTATCCGACATTTCAAGTTGATTGAGGGAGTCCATCTTCATCGCGCGAAATGGTCCCAGGTCGGTAAATTTCGCTCGGTAAAAAAGCTGAATTAATCTCGTGGCCAACCAATTGCCGAAAATTTGTTGAGGTGTTAAGGAACCTTTTTCACGCTGCCCCAATACCCGAGAACCGATGACAAGATCCACATCTTGCTTGAGAATAGGCGCAATGACATTTGGAATTTCTTCTGGAAAATCGGAAAAATCGCCATCCAAGAAAACGACGATGTCCGTTTTTAATTCGTTCGCTTTCTCTATTCCAAGCAAACAAGCCCATCCATATCCCTTTCTGCTTTCTTCCAGGACAATGGCACCAGCTTGTTTAGCAACTTCCACTGTATTGTCAGTTGATGTATTGCTTACAACAATTACATGGTTTACCACTTCCTTGGAAATAGCATCGATTACTTTTCCTATTGATTTTTCTTCGTTAAAAGCTGGAATGATAACGGTTATTATCGGTTGCGTCATTGTGTTTTAAAACGATTATTTGGCATCAAATTCTGAAAGGCGAATACCTTCTTTACCAATCAAAATTGGGTTGTCTGTGATTCGTCCTTCTTCTGGACCATTTTCTAATTTCAATACACCTCGTGGACAAACAGCCGAGCAAATTCCACAACCAACACAACTTGCCCGAACGATGTTTTGTCCTTTTTGAGCATAAGCTCTAACATCAATTCCTTGTTCACAATAGGTCGAACAATTTCCGCAAGAAATGCATTGTCCACCGTTGGTTGTGATTCTAAATCGGGATTTAAATCGTTGAATGATGCCCATATACCCTGCCATTGGACAACCAAATCGACACCAAATTCTGTTTCCTAGTATAGGATAAAATCCAACACCAATTACGCCAGAAAATGCGCCACCAATAAAGAAAGCATAAACTTTTTTCAAGGTTCCACTTTCAATGACGAAGGTGTTTTTGGAACCGGCAAAGTAGGAGAAATTGAAGAAAAGAAAAATCATCAATAAGGTAATCAAACCGATGAGCAAGTATTTGTTTTTATGACCTGATCTTTTTGAAAACAAATAAATAAAAGTCATGGCTGCCAGCATAACGATGGAAGCGAAAACATAAAACAAAGTTGGAGACAATGTAAAAAATCCGATTCCAAATTCTTTTCCCGTGAGGAAAGGAATGATGGCGGCTAAAGTCATTAGAAGTACGAAAACCATAACAGAATGAATTACCCAACGCTCTATTTTCCATGCTTTTACGGTTTTATTCGACAAATGTCGGAAAGAATCGCCAGCCGTTTCAGCTAAACCACCGCATCCGCAAAACCAGCTGCAGTACCATCTTTTTCCAACGAAATAAGTCACAACTGGTGTGATAATCAAAAACATCATGATGGCCCAAAAGAAATAAGCCATTCCAATGGGTTGATACGCTTCACTTGCATAAGCTTTTAATGTGTACGGCTGAAATGCATCATAATCCAAAGGCCAAGAAGCGACAATATTGGCATCAAAATAACCGTTTTCTGTGGCGTTTAAACTCATGGCTTCCATCATTTGAGGAATGAAGTAAGCGAGAACGACTTGCGAAAAAATGACGACTATTGTTCGAATGAGTTGATAGCGATTGTGTCGGTATTTGTAAATGAATTTTATTCCAAGAAATAGAATGACGAAGGTGTAAAATGTTCCGTATAAAAACCATCTATCGGCAGCTTTGCCTTTGATGGCCATGGAAAGGGAATCGAAGAGAGAAATAAATTGAGGGAATGGGTTTTTATCCCAATACAATTGAATGTAAAAAACGGTCAGCAAAATTCCCATGATCCAACCCAATAAACCTTTTCCCGTTAATGTTGACGCCCAAACGTAGTTGTTTTTGATACCGTTGACATGACCTGCGTACTGCGCATACGTATAGCTTGCAATTGAAAGCGTATAAGGAATCATCATCATCAGAAAATAAAACCCGCTTTTTCCTTCTGGTAACCATCCAAAATAGGCCGACATCATAACTGAAAAACCAAGTCCAGCCAAAAGGTAGGAGATGATTTTCCAAGTAGAGAAATATTTTCGGCCTCCAGATAAAAAGCTAAATTTTCCGCCGTTGTAGGTAAATAGGAATGCCCCAATCAACTGCGCACTGTAAGAGACACTTGCTAAAAGAATTTTTTGAGGCCCATCTTCTTTGTAGGCAAAATACAGGACCAGTAATCCCAAAACAAAAACAGCAGAACCAATTTTTTGAAAAAGACTCAGCATCTGACTTTTTTCGCCAGCAATAGAAAGGTTAACTAATTTTTCTTTATTCTGCATGGGTCAAGAGTTTTTGCCACCAAACTTTTTTGGACAAGGCAACATTTTGATTGAATTTTGAATTGTAGGTTTTTATTATCTCGGCTTCGAAAGGTCTGAAAAATTCTGGGTCAAAATTAGCTCCTCTCAGATTTTGAAGGATAAATTTCATGTCTCTTTTTTCATTGAGCCAATTGTCAAATATTTCATGACGAAGACGTATTCCAAAAGTATTGATGCCCATAAATTCGTGGGTTTCTTTTGAAAACACAAAATGAAGCATGCGCTCTTTTCTTGCATCTTGCCAAATCAATTCGTCTTCATTTTCTTCGCGTCGAGCAAAAACCCAGCCATAGGTTTGATATTCTAAATCAAAGAATTTTGCTGAATTGAACCAGTGTCCTGGTGTATATGGTGTTGGTTTTCCAACAATCGAATTGGCAATGGTTTCGCCCATCATTCTACCTGTGTACCAAACTTGTTCAATTGGCCTGCGTTTTCCTATTGCTTCGCGAAACTGAGCGCAATCGCCAATAGCATAAATATTTGGGTGATTGGTTTGCAAATATTCATTTACCATCACACCTCTATCTGTTTCAATCGAAGAGGATTTCAAGAATTCAATATTTGGGCTAACGCCAACTGTCAAACCAACGAATTGAACATCTAGTTTTTCGCCAGATTTCAATTTAATTCCTTTCACGCCATTCACCTCGTCACCAAGAATTTCATCCAATTCTTGTTCGTACAACATATGTAATCCGTGATGTTTTTTTAGGTGTTCGCCAACAAAATCTGCATCTGCATCCGGTAAAATACCGTTCCAAAAACGTTTTTCACGTACCAGGAAATAGACTTCAATTCCTCTTGTCAAAAGCATTTCTGCTAATTCTATTCCGATTAAACCGCCTCCAACAATGGCCGCTTTTTTGATAATAGGCGTGCGCTTTTCCAGAATTTCTAAATCTTGTTTGAAATACATGCCTTGAACACCTTCGAAATGGGTTCCTGGCCAGTTAAAAACATTGGATTTGGAGCCGGAGGCAATGATGAGCTCATCAAAAAACAATTCGCCACCTTTTTCGAGTTGTAATGTACTGTTTTCAGGATGAACGGAAAGAACGGAATCTTCGAGAATTTCCAGTCTGTTTTTTTTCCAAAAATGGTCTTCATATGGTTGAATATCTTTGAATCGCATGTGTCCCATATAGACATACATGAGAGCGGTGCGAGAAAAGAAATACGTACTTTCTTCACTGATAATTGTAATCTGGCAATTGCTCTTTTTACGAATTTCGCGCGCTGCAGTTATTCCTGAAATTCCATTACCAATGATGACTACTTTTTTTTCCATTTAAGTTACTTACGCTTGTTTTCGGAGCTTAGATGTTTATGCTTGGATAAACTTACAAAAAAAGTTATGACTAGCTCGTTTTCAATGCAGATTATAGGATGATGAACCTAAATTAAATGTTGAATTTGATTTGAAATTTATTGTGATTTTGGAAAAATGCTTGTGAAGTAGGATGATCGTTTTGGCTCCCGCTTATGGTCTTGGTTTTATTTATCAGGATCGAAGGGGAATATGCTTTATTAGCAAAAAGAAAGCGATTGTCGTCCTATGAATCAATTACTTTTTGTTGAATGATGTGTCCATCTGATTTAGAAATTTCCACGCCCCACAAATCGTCATTTTCATTCAAAGTGGCCACTGCTTTTTGATTGGCAATGCTCAAGCTTTGAGCAAAAAATTAAGTTAAATGAAAATAAGGCGAAAATGAAAAAAGTTTTTTTACGCAACAAGGATACCATGTCATTGACAAAAAAAATCCGAAAACGCTTCGGGCTTTCGGATTTTATAATTTTATTTCAGGAGAAATTATTTCCAAACCCCCATCTTACTAAACTTATCTATTCTACTGTTGATACGCTTCGTTGGTTCAATCGGATCCAATTCTTTCAAGTAGCCTAAAATTGCTTTTTTAACCAATTGAAATGCCATTTCTGGATCGCGGTGAGCACCATTTAATGGTTCTTTGATGACATCATCTATTAATTTGTTTTTCTTCATGTCCGTTGAGGTCAACTTCAATGCGTCGGCTGCAATTTCTTTGTATTCCCAAGAACGCCACAAAATAGAGGAGCAAGATTCAGGGGAAATAACGGAATACCATGTATTTTCCATCATCACAACTTTGTCGCCAACACCGATTCCCAAAGCACCACCTGATGCTCCTTCACCGATAACGATGCAAATTACAGGTACTTTCAATCGCATCATTTCGTATATGTTACGTGCGATGGCTTCTCCTTGACCACGTTCTTCCGCTTCCAATCCTGGGTAAGCTCCGGGTGTGTCAATTAGCGTGACAATCGGTTTGTTGAATTTTTCTGCCATGCGCATCAAACGCAAAGCTTTTCGATAACCTTCTGGGTTGGGCATTCCAAAATTTCGGTACTGACGCATTTTGGTGTTAACTCCTTTTTGCTGACCGATGAACATTACTGATCTTCCATCCAACATGCCGAATCCACCAACAATTGCTTTGTCGTCTTTTACACTTCTGTCGCCGTGTAATTCTTGAAATTCACCGTGTGTTAACGCATCGATATACGCTAAAGTGTACGGTCTATCTGGGTGACGAGACAATTGAACACGTTGCCATGGCGTGAGATTACCAAAAATCTCTTTGGTTTTTGCCGCCAATTTTTTCTCTAGCTCTGTGATTTTGTCTGTCATATCAACCTCAGTCGAGGCGCCAATTTCTCTTGTTTGTTCGATTTGTTCTTCTAATTCCAAAAGAGGTTCTTCAAAATCTAAATAGGTTGCCATAGAATTTTATTTGAGGGTCGAAAGTTACAAAAATAGTTCGCTTGTGTGATGTGAATTGATTAGAAAAGTGATTTTTGGATTCAGGACATAAGGACAATAGGACATGAGGACCTTAAGACATTTACCATATTATTTTGATTTTCACGTCATATAAGTACTAAGCACTAAGCACAAAGTCCTAAAGTCTTAAAATCCCATTGTCTGATTGTCCTATAGTCTCAAAGTCCTAATATCCAAAATAGAAACATTAAATTTACACCCATGATCACCTTTGCCAATGCAAAAATCAATTTGGGACTGTTTATTCTTTCGAAAAGAGAGGATGGGTATCACAATATAGCTTCTTTGAAATATCCCATTCCTCTGTTGGATGTAATAGAGTTTTTGCCGTCAGAGAATTTCGAGCTTAAAATTTTGGGTAAAAAAATCGATGGGAAATTGGATGACAATCTGATTTTCAAGGCTTATTCGATTTTGAAAAAGAAGCACAGAATTGGGGCTGTGAAAATTGTTTTGCAGAAAAATATTCCGACAGGTGCAGGTTTGGGCGGCGGTTCGGCCAATGCAACATTTACATTAACTGCCTTGAATACCTATTTTAAACTCAATTTGAGCAAAGATGTCTTGCGCGAATATGCAGGTCAATTGGGTAGTGATTGTCCTTTTTTTGTTGAAAATACGCCTCAACTGGCTTTGGGAAAAGGAGATGTTTTACACCCCTTTGATTTGAATTTGAAGGGGAAATATTTGTATTTGATTCATCCGAATATTCATGTGAGCACTGCGGATGCCTATGCGAAAGTGACACCAAATGATTCGAATTTTGATTGGAAATCGTTAAAAAAGTTAGATTTTTCTCAATGGAAAAAAAATCTGTTGAATAATTTCGAAACATCTGTTTTTGAGCAACATCCTTTCATAGGAGAACTTAAAAAGGAAATGTATGCTAATGGTGCAATTTATGCTTCGATGTCGGGCAGTGGGAGTTCTGTTTTCGGAATATTTGACACTAAGCCAAAAGCGATTAGACCAGAATTGGAATCGCAATATATTTTACAACTCTAGTTTTTTGGAGCAATAAGGATTCTTTCGTTCAAAACCGTTCCATTTGAAAGTTCAACTTTTAAAAAGAAAATTCCTTTGTCCATTTCATTCGTATTGAGTTCGATTTCTGAACCAGTTTTTCTCCATTCCAGTTCCACTTTTTTGCCCAAAGCATCGAACAAATCAATGGATTTAACCTCTTGTGCATAATTGCCAATTTTAAAAGAACCTTGAGAAGGATTTGGATAAATGATCAATTTGGGTAACTTTTTTTCACCCAGTCCGGACGTGCTGTTCGGGTCAACTTCCAAATGCATGATTCCACCCAAATCATTGCCGACAAATAAGTCCAATAAACCATCATTATCAATATCATTTACGTGAAATGAGCTGTATCCTTTGGAATCAATATTCAAGAAATTACTGGAAAATAAATTGAAACTTGAATCTTGGGCGAGCTTGCCATCAATTTTATTGTAGTAGTGCAACTTACCATCAAATGCTCCACAAAATAAATAAGTTGTGTCTTGGTTTCTAAAAAAATGAGGTGCTGTGTAACCATCAGGTGAAATATTGGAAACGTTGACATTCCCAAGTTGGGTGTTTTTCAGCGTAAAAACAGGATTTTGCTGCGTTCCTGTATTTTCATAATACACGATAGTGCCATTTCTCTTTCCTATGATCAAATCGAGTTTGTTGTCTTTATTCAAGTCGAAAAGTTGAGGAAAGCTGAAAGTCTCATGATAAATAGTGTTGCCCACACCATCAAGCATAGGTTGAACTGGCGCTGCAAAGGAAGCATTTCCTGTTGTTCCTGTGTTTTCAAAATACATCAAAGTTCCATTTTCACGGGCAACAATTAAATCTTTGTCGCCGTCATTGTCCAAATCACCGAAAGTCGGGACGGAGCGAAGCCCAAGGTTTAAATTGCTTAAATTTAGATAGTTGTCATCAACATAAGTGAATTCTGTAATTGAACCTGAACTTGTATTTCGGTACAAAGCAATGGTGCTTTCTTTGTCCAAAATAGGTTTGTATCGAAAATTATTCGCAACAATCAAGTCTTCTTTGCCGTCGTTATTTTGATCGAAAAACATGGGAATACTTCCTGAACCATGATCAATCATTTCGCTTTGTAAAAAATCATTTTGCTGAAAAATGAAATTCGGCTGATTGTTTTGTCCCGTATTTTTATAGAAAAGCACACTTTTTTCATCTTCAGAAGCGCTTTTGGCATTTGCCCCGACA
Source organism: Crocinitomicaceae bacterium (assembly GCA_041751955.1). Taxonomy (GTDB): domain Bacteria; phylum Bacteroidota; class Bacteroidia; order Flavobacteriales_D; family Crocinitomicaceae; genus UBA2040. The sequence continues at coordinate 18,969 of JBGSIB010000057.1, read as the reverse complement.
ATCAAATCTTTTACACCATCAAAATCGACGTCCAAATAATAGCCTGCTGGAAACAATTGCATTTCGACCGGTGTAGTATTGATGGGAAAATTGTATTCCACTGAAATCATGGCAGAATTAGAATTTACGGTTAATCCTCCGTTGATCAATTTCACCATATTTGCGGAAGAAATGTCGCCAATTATGAGGTCCTTCACGCCATTATTATTCATGTCAAGAGCTAAAATAGTAGAGCCAGAATGCGCTTTTGGATCTATTTCCTTAATGGATTCAGGATTCACAATAGCACTGCCTGAACAAGGAGCTAGTGGGTCGTTGAGTACGATTTGACTGTTATTTGGATCTTCACCAAACTTTCCCCAACAATCGTTTCGTAGCTCGAAAATCAATGAGTCGGAGTTTCCATAGGTTTCTTGACTTAAATTTTTATGGTATTCCAAATGTGAGCCGCCGAGGCTGAAGGTAAGAATGTCCAAATCACCATCGTTGTCGATATCGTGAATGGCTGGGATATCAGCCGAACTAACATACAAATTGGAGTAGCTAAAAGGAAATTGAGAATACAGAAGGTTGGAAGCCAATTGCCATTGCAGACCAGTAGTTGCATCACCAACATTGCGATAAACTTTTACGCCACCAATACCATAAGTAAACATGTCGTTTTTGCCGTCCAAGTCATAATCCGCCAGAAATACTCTGTAGCGAACATCATTTGGGAAAAGTTCGTGACCTCTGTATTTGTAGCGATAATTGCCTGTTGGACCTACTTGAAGATGTTCAAAAAGTCTGATATTATCGCTCGTTCTGTCAAAGACAACCAAGTCCATATCACCGTCAAAATCATAATCGATTTCTGAAAATTGAACGAAGTTTAATCCACCTGCCCAAGGGTTTTGTAAATCACTTCCATTTTTTGAAATAGTGATACCATCATTGAACTCAAAATTGAATTGAGCGGTCAGTTGAAAGGCACAAATTGTGGTTAAAAAAAGCAATGATTTTATCATATATCAAAGGTATGGAAAAGTCTATTATTAACCAAAAGCAACACATAATTAACATTTGATAATATTATAATTATCAAATGTTAATTATATAAAAATAAGTTTTTTCAAGTAATTTTTATATTCATTTTTTTGACTCACTTTTGCCGAAAATAAATTAAAATTTTTATCTATGAATCAATCTACTCTAAAAGGAGGACGACTAAAGTTCTTTTTTTTACTTTTTGCATTTATACTCGTGCAAAATGTTCACTCTCAAGTTTCTGTGAACGCAACTGCTGGAACAATTTCGGCCAGTTATTTAAACGTAAATGATGCTTTTGCAGCTATTAATGCTGGTACGCATCAAGGCTCAATTCAAATTTTCGTGAACGCCAGTACTACAGAACCTGCAGTTCCTGTAGCCCTTTTGGCTTCTGGTCAAGGTTCGTCAGTTTATTCAGACATTTTGATCAAACCGACTGCGGTAGTCACTGTTGCTTCAACACCTACGGCTACTAATTCATCCGTGTTTTTATTAGACGGTGCGGACAATGTTATCATCGATGGAAGTATTTCTAATGGGGGCACAACTAGAGATATGACGATACAGAATTTGGCTGCAAATACCTTGACTTATCAGTCTGTTATCCGATTCATCGCGAGAACTACATTAGGACTAGGAGTTACGGATGTGATGATTAAAAATTGTATAATCGTTGGTTCGACAGCTGGAAACACAGGTTACTCTGGATCGACGATGACAACTTCCTATGGTATTTTAGCTTCTGGTGCGACAGCTACCTCAACCTATACAACAGCAGGTGGAGATTATGACAACATTACGATTGACAACAATGAAGTTACCAATTGTTATATTGGAATTGCAATAAGTGGAACTACCGCTCCAAACACAGCGGATAACAATATTATTACCAATAACCTTGTTGGTTCCGCAACGACAGCTGTTTCTTGTGGTTTGCGTGGTATTTATATCAACCAAAATGTGGGAACGGTTATCTCTTTAAATAAGATTCAAAATATTGCTGCAAATACTTCTATTAGTCCAGCAGCAATTGAGGTTGCAGGGACTGCTTCTTCTGCATGTCAAGTTCGTAGAAACGAAATTGATAAAGTGGAATCTATTTCTACGGTGGTTGGGGAGCGTATGGAATTAACTGTCTAGGTGGTTCCAATCATGTTATTGCCAACAATGTAATTCATGGTGTAATAACAACGAATTATTCCAATACATCAACAACGTTTAATGCTTTTGGTATACGTTTAACTGCGGGAACAGGTTATGCGATTCACTATAATTCTGTGAATATGTATGGTGCTTACATCACAGCTTTAACATCCAATACGTCGAGTGCAGCTTTTGTGGTTACAAGTACGGCAGTGACTTTGTCAGCGACCAATAACATTTTTAACAATCAAATGACTTCTTCAACAACTGGTTTCCGTGATTTCTTTTGTATTTGGTTTCCAGCATCGTACAACTTTGCCAATGCCACGTTGAACAATAATTTTTACGGTAGTATAAATGATGCGGATCATAAGATAGGTAAAGTAGGTATAGCGTCAGGTACGAATAATTATGCTGACATCAATGCATGGAAAGCAGCTGCGCAAGTTGGTAATGCAGCTAATGAAACGGCATCACAACCGGCAAGCGCAGGTGTTGCACCTTTTGTTAGTACAACGCTACTTAATATTGCACCAGCAACCGTTACGGCCATAGAAAGTGGTGGGGTTGCAGTGGCTTCTTTGGGTTTACCAAATATTGACTTTACGGGAATTGCTCGTCCTGCAGGAACAGGATCTGCCCCAGACATCGGTGCATATGAGATTGATGGTTTATTGGGTGATTTTACAGCACCGGTAGCAAGTAACGTAGTTGTTTCTCCTACGGGAAATCTTTGCGTTCCAACGGCACGCACCATCTCTGCTAATGCAACGGATAACGTTGGTGTGACTTCAGTTTTGTTATCTTACAGTTTTGAAGGAATAGCTCAAACTCCAATTGCTATGACTTTGACAACAGGAACTGCTGCTTCAGGAACATGGACTGCGGTACTTCCTAGCGCAGCGGTTAATGAGAATGTTACTTTCAGTGTTCAAGCGCTGGATGCAAATAACAACTCTAGTTCTTCTATTGCTGGAACTCCTTATATCGATGGCGCATTAGTTATTGATGCTGGAGCAAATCAAGTAGTAAATATCAACTCACCTGCAACTTTAACGGCAACGGTGAGTGATCCTGCATCAACATCTGTTATTATCTCAGAGGTTATCTTGTTCAAAACAGGAACAGGAGTTGGAACTTATCCTGGCTATATTGGTACATTGGACAATGATTATGTAGAATTGACCAATACAGGAACATCGCCTGTAGACGTTGGTGGCTGGAAATTGCAATTATTAGGTGTAGGAAATACAACTTATACTTTGCCTTCAAACATTATCATTGCACCAAATTCAACTGCATTTTTTGGTTTTGTAGTTGGTGAAGCTTCTGTGCCAGCGAGTAATTTTTATTCTTTGGGTGCTTCTGCACCTTGGAGTTCGTCTAGCACAATGGGTTTAGTTTTGAGAAACAATTTCAACAAAGTGGAAGATGCATTTTCTGCTAATGGTTACGTTTTCCCAGCTACATCAGGTGTAACTTCAACTGATTGGTCTGGAACAACACCTTCCGGTTCGGGTCGTGCTGGTTTTATTCGCACAGCTTTGACAGATAATAACTTGGCAAGCGACTGGATTTTGACAGATGCAACCAATTTGTCTACACCACAAGTATTAAATGTTCCCTTTACATCTGTAACGCCAACGACATCTATAGTTTGGAATCCAGGAAACATATCTGGATCTTCAATTACAGTTACGCCAACTGCAGGTGGAGTGGTTTGATATTATGCGACATATTCGGATGGTATATGTTCTGTTACGGATTCTGCATCAGTAACGGCGATTGTACCGACTCCTCCAGTAGCTGATTTTTCAGGAACACCATTGATTCTAACGGCAGGAGGAACAGTTGCCTTTACGGATTTATCAACCAATATTCCTTCGGCGTGGGCTTGGACAGTTACACCTTCAGCAGGAGTTGTTTATACGGCTGGTACATCAACGTCTCAAAATCCTAGTATACAATTCAATAATGCGGGCACATACACGATTCAATTGACAGCGAGCAATATTGCTGGTTCAGATGATACTATAAAAGTGAGTTATGTTGTCGTTAGTCAATGTGCATCTGGTGCGACTGTCACTGCCGATACGGACATAGGAAACGTAAATTTTGCAGGAATTGATCAAGGTGTAGCAACGCCGATATTGAGCAATCCTACAGCGACTGGTTTGTATACGGATAACACAACAGGAACACCAGCTAACGTAGTTATTGGTTCAACTTACCCAATTTCTTTGAGTCAAATTACATCGGGTACGACTTTCTATTCAGCGTGGTTCAACGTATTTATCGATTGGAATCAAGATGGAGCCTATGACAACGTTACGGAACGTGTGTTCACATCACCATTTTCAACAACAGGAACTGCACCAACGCAAATTGGTAATATTTTAGTTCCTTTTTCGGCTTTGCCAGGAACAACAACCATGCGTGTTGTCTTAAATGAGTCAGGAAACGCAACTTCTCCGGCATGTGGAACTTTCAGTTACGGAGAAACGGAAGATTATACCGTTAACGTAGCATGTTTCACTCCTGTTGCAGATGTAATTACGGCTTGTACTTCTTATACTTGGGCAGTTAATGGTCAAACATATACAGCGTCAGGAAGTTATTCAACAACGGGTGGTTGTCCTCCTTCAACTTTGAACTTAACGATTTTGAACGCAACAAGTTCATCACAATCAGCAACAGCTTGTTCTTCTTATACGTGGGCTCAAAATGGTCAAACTTACACAGCATCGGGAACTTACACAAATACGATATTGAATGCTGCGGGTTGTGATTCTGTTATCACCCTGAATTTGACTATCAATTTGCCAGTGACTTCATCAACAGCAGTTACAGCTTGTAGTTCATATGCATGGGCTTCAACAGGTTTAACATACACGACTTCTGGTTCATACTCGGATACTTTGGTTGCAGCTAATGGTTGTGACTCTATTTCTATTTTGAATTTGACAATAAACCAACCTACTGCATCGTCAGTTAACGTAACAGCTTGTTCTTCTTATACATGGTCTTCCAATGGAATGACTTATACGAACAGCGGTTCTTACAATGACACAGTAATTGGTTCAAATGGTTGTGATTCAGTAATAACTTTGGTTCTTACCATCAATCTTCCAACTACAGCTTCAGTGAGTGAAACTGCTTGTACGATCTATACTTGGCCTTTGAATGGACAGTCGTATACCGCAACAGGTGCATATACACATACTTTAACTGCAGCGAATGGTTGTGATTCAGTCGTTACTTTGAATTTAACAATTCTTCAACCAACAACAGGAAGTGAAAGTGCAACGGCATGTTCGTCTTACACATGGACGAATGGCGTAACGTATACTGCGAGCGGAACATATTATGATGTCTTGATAGGAGCAAATGGTTGTGATTCAACAGCTACATTGGTTTTGACAATTTTACCAACGTCATCTAGTTCTTTGAGTTTAACTGAATGTGCTACTTACACATGGGCATCAAATGGTCAAACGTACACAACGAGTGGTGTTTACACCAATACTTTAGTTGCGGCTAATGGTTGTGATTCTATCGTGACCTTGAATTTAACAATCAACACGGTGAATGCAACAATTACCAATTTGAGTCCTACTTTGACATGTAACGAAACAGCGGTAGGTACAACTTACCAATGGATTGATTGCGGAAATGGCAATGCACCGATTGCAGGAGCTACATTTGTTACCTACACGGCAACAGCCAATGGAACTTATGCAGTTATCGTTACGAAAAATAACTGTACTGAAACCTCAGCTTGCGCAACGGTTGCCAATGTTGGATTGGAAAGTTTAAATGCGGCCATAGAAGTTGTTTTAGCACCAAATCCGACAAATGATTTTGTAAAAGTTGCCTACACGAATTTGAATGATGTATCTTTCCTTGTGATGGATGCAACAGGAAAAATAGTGGTTGCTTCAACTCCAATTTCAAATGGTGAGTTGATTGATTTCCGCAACTTGGAAAGAGGTGTGTACTTTGTTCGATTAAATTCTGAACAAGGAACAACTTTGGAAAGAGTCGTGAAAAACTAGAAAATAAACGATAAATAAAAAGCCCCAATCGAATTCGATTGGGGCTTTTTTATGCGCCATTTTTTTTAAAATGATTTCAATCTATATCAACCCAAACTGCTCAAAATGATGATTCAAATGTTTATCGTTGAGTTTTCTCCATTGGTCGAAGTTCAAATCGCCGTAAAAAGAATGGGTTGTTCTCAAGCTTGGATTTACTTCATAAAGATCTTCAAACACCAACCATTCTTCTACGAATTCATCTATCGCTACATCCAATTCGTCGTTTCTTTCTGGTGTTCCTGCTTTGGCGTGCGGTACTTCTATTCCTCTTGCCATAGGTTTGTCCGTTTCCAGAAATCCTTGCATGCGCTCGATTTTATCTATAGGAATAAGCAAAGGTTGTGGGTTTTTACCCGTAGCGATGCGCAAAGTATCGGTCAAATGCTCTACCATTCTTTGGGCTGACATCTGTCCCCATTGTGGTTTTGCATTGGTGTCCAAGTGGCCTAATGTTTCAATAATATTTTCAAGATTCCAACGATATGACATGGCTATTTTTTTCTTACTAAGATATGAAGACTTTTGGGTACCACTTCGATGTTCAATTCATTTTTAACCTCAAAGGGCTCGCCATCATAATGTCCAACAGCTTTTTCTAAGGTGATTTTTGCTTTTTGGAAAGGTATGATTTCGATGAATCGAGAATCTTTGTGTGTCTTTTTGAAGAATACGCGAATCATCGAGGGAATATGCCAAAATTTGAAGGGATGCATTAAACACAACTCTATCTTACCGTCTGAGAGATCAGAATCTGGTGAAATAAAGAATCCGTTACCGTACTCCGATGCATTGGCTACCGTACAAAGTACGAGTCTTTTTTTCGATTTCTCTCCGTTTACGTCAATGTCGAAATGAGAAGCCTTGTATCCGAAAAATTCTTTTGAAATCAATTTTACATATCCCCAAAATCCCCTTCTTTGGTCGCTGTCAAATTCTTTTGCAATCAACGCATCGAAGCCGTAACCACATACATTAAGAAAATATCTATCGTTAACAAGAACAGTATCCATTTGATCAGAAACCGACTGATTGAGGGCTATAATAGCCTCTTTTGGTTCCATTGGAATTTTCAAATGTCTCGCCAGACCATTTCCTGAACCAGCGGGAATAATCGCCAAATGGATATTGGTGCCAATTAAAGCCGTTCCTACTTCATGAACCGATCCATCACCCCCAACCGCACAAACAATATCGAAACCTTCTTCAATGGCCGATTTTGTAATCTCTACAGCATGATGACGGTGCTGTGTTTCTATTATATCAAAGTCGAATTGAGATTTGTCCAAATGAAGCTCAATCAACCCTGGAATATTCTTCTTGCTTTGGATACCCGATTTGGGATTGACTATAAATCGAATTTTCCGCTTCATTTTACACTGGTTTGATTCTTAATCAAATCGTTGTTATACCGCTGTATTATGGCCTTTAAACGTAATTCCAAATCTTTGTTGTCTTTTTTCATCGATTCAAAAAATTCGTTTTCATAATATGCTTTACCTTTCAAAGCGTATATGTTGCAGACCTCTGAATTCGAGAATTCTATCATACTTGGGCCGCGAAAATAACAATAAATTCCTTCCAAATAGGTAATGACTTCCCTCGGTTGATTTTGATAAAAGGAATTTCCAATGGCATAATATTTTGTTTCGATGTTCAATAAATCGAGAATGGTTGGCATAATGTCCAGCTGCTGAAATAGTTCTGCCCGGTTTCCTTTTGGCAAGTTACCAGCTGGATGATAGAAAAGAATAGGAATCCGATACATTTCGCCGCGCTGGCTGTAAACTGGTGAATTGGTCGCAGGAGTATGATCGGCACATAGCACAAAAAGTGTGTTTTTGTACCAAGGCTGTTTCTTTGCTTCTTTGAAAAATTCACGTAAAGCATAATCGCCATAACTCAAAGAAGCGCAAATGGGTTCGGGTCCTTGTACGACATATTTTTTTCGATTCGCAGGAATGAAATAAGGATGATGGGAAGAAAGGGTAAACAAAGTTGCAAAGAATGGTGCCTTCAATTCACTCATTTTTTTAGCCGACCAAGGATTGAAATATTCGTCTAAAATTCCCCAAGTCTTGTCAAAATGGTCGTCGTTGTTGTATTCTGTTCTTCCATAATATCCGTCAAATCCGGCTTGTGCCGCGTATCCATCAAAACGCATGGAGCCGTTCGTGGCGCCATGATAAAATCCAGAACTGTATCCCTCAGATTTTAAAATTTCAGGAAGTGATTCAACTGTATTATTCCCGTAAGATGAGGAAATATAGGGATTGTCCATTAAACTTGGAATAGAAGAAATAATAGATGGAACGGCTTCGATTGATTTTTTTCCATTCGCAAATCCGTTAACGAAATTCATGCTTTCACCTGCTAATGAGTCGAGAAATGGTGTGAAAGATGTTTGCAATTCTGGATTGTTAAATGCCATCCATTCGTTTCCAAAACTTTCCAATATGATGATGACCACGTTGGTTTTTTCAGGTAAAAGATGTACAGGATTCGTTTTGCGAATGGGATTGAAAAGGGAGTTGGCTTTTTTCTCAGTAAAATATCCCACTTCACTAATTCCTTGATTTCCATAGGACTTAATCATAGTAAATCCAGTGTTCAAGATCAATGCTGTATTTTTTGGTTGCGTGTATTGAGCTGCCTCTATGGTTCCAATGGGACGCAATCCCCAACCACCACGACCAATGAGTACAAGGAAAGTCAAATTCAACAACATGATCAAAGTATGCGGAAGAATTTCTCTTTTTGTCATGGCGGCCTCAGCTTGCATGCCTTTTTTATAAGCCCATCGCAAAATGAATATCAAGCCAATAAGTATAATCCACATCCACCAAAATTCCACTAGAAAAGTTGTCAAAAGTTGTTTGATATCGCTTCCGGCCGAAGTTATCGCAAATAAATCGGCGGTGGATCGCTTGCTCGTAAAACTGAAATATTCTAAATCAATTAGATTTAGAGCGATTAAAATGATGTTTACTGCGAAAAAATAGGTCCAGCTCCAAATCCTATAAATTCTATTGTTTCGATGAAATAGGGGCAAAAAATGTAGAATGGCGTAGGGTAAAAAATAGATGCTGACCGTCATCCAATCGAAAACAAAACCAACAAACCAATCTGTAATGGCAATGTCATTGAACGCATTTTTATGGATAAAATAAAAGATAAGGCGAAGAACAGATAGCACGAGGGCACTCACTAAAAGCATCCACCAAAAATTGCGGACGTGAGTGGCTCGTAACTGCTTGATCCAATTCTTCATCATCTAGAGTTCAAAAATAGTGATTAAACCGCCATGGAGAACGTCTCAAAAGGTAATAAAAGATTAAATTTGCTTAAAATTTCGATATGTCAAAAAGCAACTTTTTTATCGTTTTAGGTTTATTTTTTCTTCTGCTCTTTTCGGCTCAGACACAGGCACAATCATCCGATGCATATGTGCTTTTGAACGGAAATGAAAAAAAAACGTCTTGGAAAAAACTAAGTAAAAGTCTGCAAACAAGTGAGTTGGTCTTTTTTGGAGAGGAACACAATTGTATTATGGCGCATTGGTTGACGCTTCAAATGTTGAAAGAATGGACAAAAAGTGATAGTGTCAACAAAACCTTTGCCTTAGAAATGTTTGAACGCGATCAACAAGCAAGTTTGGACAGTTTGATGGCGAAACAATTTGAATTGAAAGATTTAAGCAAACATACACGAACATGGTCCAATTATTTAAGCGACTACGAAATTTTTCTTGAATTCGCCTTGACCAAAAATATTCCCATTGTTGCCTCCAATATTCCAAGAAATTATGCGTCTGTCTTATTTAAAAATGGCAGAGATTCATTAGCAAAGTTGTCTCCAGAAGAAAAAAAGTGGTTTTGTCCTTTGGATTTTCCTGTTGATCGCGAACTTTCCCAATACAGACAATTGATTGAAATTGAACAACATTTGTCTGGTAAAAACTTTGTCGAGGCCCAAGCTATCAAAGATGCAACAATGGCGGAATCCATCGTTAGAGAATTAAATACGGGTAAAAAAGTTTTTCATCTCAACGGTCGATACCATTCTGATTTCAAGCAAAGTATTTTGTGGTACGTCAATTATTATCGCCCGAATACCAAAAGTGTTACCATTTCAATCGTTCGTCAAAAAGGAACCAAGCTACCGGCTGATTTAAAAGGACTTGCGGACTACATATTCATTGTTCCAGAAGATTTTCCAGTATCCTATAGCAATTAATATCGCATGTTGAAAGATAAATTGAAAAGCATATTCAAGATGAAATGTCCCCAATGTTTGGAGGCTGATTTCTTTATTTCGCATCCCTACGATTTGAAAAATGCGGGAAAAACACCACAGCGATGTCCCAATTGTGATTTAGATTTTAGACGAGAACCTGGCTATTATTTCGGTGCATTGTATATTTCTTATGGCATGGGTGTCGCCTTATTTGCAACGATTTATTGGAGTTTTGTGCTTTTTGTTCCCGATTTCAATGTGTGGCTAACTATTACCATCATCGCGATTGCGACTTTTGCATTAGGACCGTACATGTATGCTTTGTCCAAAATAATATGGATTAATATGTTCGTCAAACCTAAAAAGGAAGATTAATTCATATTCCTTGGGTGATAGCTCAAAATAGCTTCTCTCAGGAATCCTTGGTCTAGATGGGTATAAATTTCGGTTGTCGTAATGGATTCGTGACCTAACATTTCCTGAATTGCACGTAGATTTGCTCCACCTTCTAACAAGTGCGTGGCGAACGAATGTCGAAACGTGTGCGGAGAAACAGTTTTGTTTAAACCAATTTCCTTGGATAGGTTTTTGACAATGGTGAAAATCATTTCTCGGGTGAGTTGCGCACCTCTTCTGTTCAGAAAAACAATGTTCTCGCTTCCTTTGACTACGTTCAGGTGGTTTCTCGTGTGCAGTTTGTAAAAATTTATTTCTTTCTCTACACTCGGACTAACAGGCACCAAACGTTGTTTATTTCCTTTTCCGATGACTCGAATAAAACCTTCGTCAAAGTATAAATCACCAAATTTTAAATTGACCAATTCCGAAACCCGCAATCCGCAACTGTAAAGTGTTTCTAAAATGGCTTTGTTGCGATGTCCTTCGGGTTTGCTTAAGTCGATGGCGGCTATCAAAGCATCGATTTCTTCGATGGACAAAACTTCAGGTAATTTTCGGCCTAACTTGGGCAATTCTAATCGCTCAGCTGGGTCTTCAAAGATAAGGTCATCCATCAATAGAAAGGAAAAAAACTGCTTTATTCCACTTATAATTCTGGCTTGACTACGTGGGTTCAAGCCCAAATCGTAAAGCATACCGACAAAAAGATTGAGATCTTGGTACTTTAATTTTAGCACATCTTTCTTTTCCGCTTCACAAAAACTGAGAAGTTTTTCTACATCACGTTGATAAGCAAAAATGGAATTGTCGGCTAAACCTTTTTCGATTTTCAAGTACGAGACAAATTGCTTAATATAGCGTTCTGAATTTGACATTCCATGAAGATATTGATACTCAACGGTCCGAATTTAAACTTAATTGGTCAAAGAGAGCCTGAAATTTACGGGAATCTTTCCTTTGATGATGCTTTGGCGAATTGGAATACAGAATTCTCCGCTGACCTGAGTTACTTTCAGTCCAATGTGGAAGGGGAGTTGGTAAGCGTTTTGCAAAATGCCCAAGTGGATGGCGTTGTTTTCAATGCGGGTGCTTACACACATACGAGTGTAGCCTTGCGCGATGCCATTTCGGCCATCAAAATTCCTGTTATTGAGGTGCATTTGTCTAATATCACAGCACGTGAATCTTTCCGACATGAATCGTACTTATCGCCAGTTTGTGTTGGTTGTATATTGGGGTTTGGGATGGAAAGTTATCGAATGGCCATTCACTATTTTGTGAGCGCTAGAGGCTAAAATTTCGATTTTGGCAAAAGGTGAAATTCATCTTTTTTGAGCACATATCTTTCCCAAAGTATACTGCCTTTGAACAATCCTTGCTGATTGAATTCCGTGGATTGAGATTTGATTAACTTTCTCTTTTTTAAGGTTTTGCCGAATTTCATATACACATCACGATGCGCTTTGAGTATGCTTCCCAATTGTTTCATTTCACCCAGAACCAAAAAGCGTACACCCGCAATTCCATCTAAAATTAATCGTCTGAATAATTGTGGAAACAACCATCCATCGTGATTTTTAATAATCATAAACAAACTGTTTCGGAAATTCAGATAAGTTTTGAATGGGGAGGAGTAGTCCAAAGTTCCACCACCCACATGATATACAACGGATTGAGGAACGACCATAAATTGAAAATTTTGTTTTTTCAATCGCCAGCACAAATCTATTTCTTCCATGTGTGCAAAGAAATCCTCATCTAATCCACCAGCGTGATGATACAGATCGGCACGGATGAGCAAAGCCGCTCCTGTTGCCCAAAAAACTTCCATTTGGTCATCGTATTGACCATTATCTTCCTCTATTTTTTGAAAAATTCGTCCACGGCAAAAGGGAAAATAATCTTTGTCCAAAAATCCACCGCTTGCACCGGCGTGCTCGAAAAAAGTTTTGTTTTGATAGGATCGAATTTTGGGTTGACAACCCGCTACCTGAGGATTTTTCATCACTTCTAACAGCGGTTGGATCCAGTTTTCGGTCACTTCAATGTCGCTGTTCAAAAGCAGGTAAAACTCGCTGTCGACTTGTTTTAAGGCGTCGTTATATCCTTTGGCAAAACCACCATTGCTTTCATTCTGAATCAGACGAATATTCGGAAAGTTTTCGTTTAGAAAGGAAATGGATTCATCGGTTGAGCAGTTATCTGCAACAATTATTTCGTGTCCGTCAGCATGTTGAATAACCAAAGGCAAAAACTTTTCAAGAAAGCCTTTTCCGTTGTAATTCAAAATAACGATTGAAAGTTGATTCAAAGCAACGGAAACGATTAATTGTTTTTGAATAAAGTGTTGCTGTTGCCTCCCCAATGATCTTCAACCCCGCCATTGCCATTGTCAACGTCACCATTGGTTGAGTTTCGAACATTCAATGCACGCGACCAATTTTGGTTTTTGATTTCGCCAACCATATCAGAATGGAGTAAGCGATAATTGTTGCCGATCAAATCTGTATTGTAAAAGATAAAGCGTTTATTGGAGAAACGACCAATTTTGTAGTATTGCCATATTTCGTAAGGATACTCGGATGCAGAGGCTTCTCGCACTATTGTCGCTGATGGATTACCATATTGTAGATAAACCCGACCGCGATCTGTTTCATAACCATCTTGAAAATTAGTAGCGTAAAGTCGCTCAACCATTTGCACTTGCGCTTTGTATTTTAACCAATCTTCGTAGGCTTTAGCTCCAGAGGTAGCTTTCCAAAAAGACTGAAGCAACAACGCACATTCATTGTTTTCGCCATTTTTTAACAGTGTTAATATTCTGCGGGATACTTCTGGTGTCGAGATTGGAATCAAACTTCCTAGATAATATTTGGCGCTGTCCAAACCGCAACTTTCTGCAAAGGCAGGGTCAAGAACGGTTGTGTTTTCGTCGAACTCAATTTCAATTTCTTTGTAACGTTCAAAAACATAAGCCTCCTTGTGAATTTCAGACATGTCTTGAGCCAGTAAAGTAAGTTGAAGATAGTAATTTCCTGTTGGCAAAGTAGAAATGTCTACTTGTTTCAAGACGGGAACAACTTCAGCACTTGTCAATCGATAAAAAGTAGTATAATCTTCCAATTCCTCATCGGTTTCCGCATCGATTATGGCTTGTTTGACCCCAAATTGAGGTGTGTTCAATAAATTGGTATTGTAAATCTCAATGTAATACGGAATGCGCTCCAATTGTGGTGGAAAATAATTGGTGATTTTCGGAATAATCTCATATCCCGATTTGTAAAACATGCTCGTTTCTTTGCCAGGTATGGCTACTTCCGCAATCTGCAGGTTGCTGATAACTGTTCTTTCGGATACATCAATAATATTAATTTTCGACGATCCTTTTACCGGTTCATACTCAGAAAGCAAATCTCGAATTTCCAGTTTCAAAACATATTCACCCGGTTCGAGAACAAATCGTTTTAGGTCAAAAAAGTCCTCAATGATACTATCTTTCATCAAAGGTGACTCCAAACGATGTGCGTCCTCCTTGACGATAATTCCATTTTGTTCGATGGTTAAAAAAACAGCAAGGTCAGCAATAAGACCGCCTGAATGTCCTTTGTAATACAATGTGGACGCAGAAAATTGCAAATTCACTTCCAATAAATGGCCCAAACCAGGTGCGTAGAACTGTTTGGTATCCAAGTAAACACGCAATTTTTTTTCTCCAGCAGTTACTCCTGAAGTCACAAAAAAGAAAGCGAAAAATAATATCCAGAATCTCATGTTCACAATTAAAAAGTAAAGTTACGAAAAATGAAAGTGAAAGCCACAATTTCTAGTTCTATTGTATTCTTTGGTGGGTTTGGTTGACTGTTTGGAAACTTTTTTAAGTATAATAGAGAGCTGAGAATAGAGAACCGAGATTAGAGACCAATTTACGTTGACAAAAAAAAGAGCCTAACATTGTTAAGCTCTTCAATTTATTTCAAATGTATGGTTGATTAGATTTTCGCATCTATTCTCATTCGTAAATCACTTACCGCTGCTTCAAACTTTGGAATCAATACTTCAATACGGTATGGAGCTTTAACTTTTTTCAATGCAACCAAGTGTTTGTCTGCATCAGCCGGGTTCTCCAATACCAAATATGCATTGATCAAATTCAATAAAATCGATGCAGTAACTTTTCTGTCAATTCTTGCTTTGTTTGACTCTACATCAGATTGCTCCAAAGTTTTCTCCCAAACTTCTACAGCTTTCATTAAACCTTCTTTGTTTTTTCCACCATTAAAATTTTTGTAAGCGGCTAGAGCTAAATCCTTTGCAGACTCAAGATCGTCGTATTCATTTTTTTATATTTTTCACATAATCTACTTCAATTGAACGATTCACCTGTGAATAAGCATGATTGGAATTGATGAAATCATTAGCCAACTCCATTGCTTGACGTACCGACTCTTTTTCAAGTGTCTTCATGTTTGGCTGTTGATCTGATCTCAAACTGTCTTGAACCGTTGAAGACTCTATCATACCTTCGAAAAGAATTTCGTTACCTACTTGTAATTTAAGGTAAACAGGGCGACTGTATTTCGTGATGAAGTAATACGTCTTTTGGTCAACGTATGTTTTCGTAGAAGTATTGTATACTTTTTTCGTCGTAAAACGCGAAATTGGACTGTCGGATTGGAACTCATTCAAAACAACTTTACCGACCAATACTTTACCTTCAGTGGCCTTGTTGTAACCAGCAAGTTTTAAATATGAACCTGCCAATACTTCAGGGTCAAACGTAATTATATTGGATGTATTTGGCTCATAATAAACAGGAAATGCAGGTTTATAATAAGTTGGTTTGCTCGGCATTTGCAATACAGGAGCTTTTGCTTTCAAGGCAATTTTTTCCACTGCTGACAATTTATCGTACTCCTCAGCTTGCATTTTATAGTTTTCTCTAGCCGTAATAACATCCGCGTCATACTGTACCAAAGCTTGTTGATGTTTTTGTTCAGATTCTGCAACCGTGTTCGGGTAATTGGCAACATCCGCGTCAAATTTAGCTTTGGCATCAGCCACAAGCGCATCGTTATTTACTTTGTAGGGCGTTTCTACTGTAAAAGAGTAACCTTTCAAATCAGCAATAGGCTTCAAAGGTAACCTTTCGGAGTCAAATTTTACAGCCTCCGTCTCAATGTTCTGTGCAAAAGTGGCAGTTGTCATCAACAACAACGTCACCAATAAAATAGATTTTTTCATGTATGGTTATTTAAAAGGAGGCAAAGGTAGGCTAAATATGTTAAATAGAAACAGTTTTTTGACCTAATGTACTTTGTCACAATAAATAAGGTGAAAATTAAGAAGGGAAAGCAGAATTGGAAAGGGAACGATTTTTAGTGATTTGCCAAAAGATTTTCGCACCTATTTCCCAAGCGAGTCGATTCGTATTTCTGAGATGAGCTGGTGTTTCCTTCATCTTATGAAAACAAGAAATTACTTTGGCAGCAATTCTCTATTCTAAGACCTCAAAAGAAATCGGGTTATTTCGATAGCCATTTGAAATCATGAAATTACCACTTTTTGTGACCGATTTAAATACAGCTGCATAATGTCCAGGGCTCAAAGGTTCATTTAAAGCAATATGAAAAACACCAGGATGACCGATGGAACTGGATTTTGTAGGAAAACTTTTGATGGTGTTGCCATTCAGTGAATTGTAACTGGCAAATCTTTTCTTTTCGTTCACTTCTAATTTCACGATGCTAAAGGTGAAAAACTGTGCCGTTTTCACTTCGCGTGCGTAGAATTCAATTTTGTCGCCCACTTTAAATTTGCGTGGACATTCTGTGCCTTTAAAAGCGATTCGCGACATGTTTGCCCCGGCAGAAATACTTGCTTTTTCCGGTGTAGCCAGATTCAATTCTCCACCGTTTACGATATACGCAATTTGGTTGGGTAATACTTTGGCATGATCAATCTCGCTCTTGTTAAAAGCGACAAGTCCAATAAAAAGGCAAAGAAAAATAGATGGTTTCATTTTAAAATGGTTGAGAAAGGTTCGTATTAATTTTGGGGCTAAATATAATAATTGTTTCAAGAAATCCCATAGTTGGCGCATGCTTCCAAGCTCGTGTATTTCCAATTTAAAATTCCAACAAATTTCAATTTCCAAAATCCTTAATTAACTTAAATAAAACAGGCCGCTTCTTGCTTTATGATTTTATTTTTTCTACTCATTCACTTAAAGTTAGGAAAAAAGTAAAGATGTTTCAGAAGAATTTCTTCAAAAAGAGATGAATTGTCTATTCTGATTCAGAATTGAAGTTAAGGGCTTGGAAGCATGCGCTAGCTTGGTATTGAGCTTTTAAAAAGGTCTCTATTTATTTCACAAGAGATATGCTTATATTGAATTTGTTGTAAACCAATTAAGTAAAATGTTTTCCGGTCCAAATTCAATTATTGTTACTTTTGTAAAAAATGTTTTATGATAAAACACAATACTCTCTATCAATCACTAAAAAAAGTTTCAGCGGAGTGGCATGCTGATACAGTAGTTTGGAAATACTTGTGGAAATATATTAAGTTTTATAAAGATGGAACGGTGATTTATACCTCGTCCATTGGAAAACCGAACGATTTAGGTTGGTTTTCAATTGATAACACCGAAGCGTTTTATTCGAAAGGAAATTTTATTATCGAAAGAGGTAACAAATTGGAAATAAATATTCCTGTTGCAATAGGAACATTAAAATTTGATGGAGTCATATTTGAAAATAAATTAGTTCTCAGAGCTTCAAATAATGAAATGAATTTCTTTGAAAATTGGGATGTATATTCAATTCCAGATATACTTGTATAAGCCATTTATCTCATCCCATTGATAAATACCTAGACTTACAAGATTATCCATAAATTCAATTTCTCTGCCAAAACATGTCAAAATTCTTGCACCATTCTCCATTTCTTGAAATGTTCCATCTGCATTCAGAATATAAATAAGTAGGTCATTCGACTTATCACTCAAAACAACAACATCGGCTCCATTATTTTTTAGTCCATTGAGCCATGGAAGATTGAATTCAATCCAAAATTGATCAATCTCACTCCAATAAAAAGGATTTGTTCTGAGCATTTTGAATCCGTCTGCCGACGCATCTAAAAAATTCGAAGCGTATGTTTCAGGAAAATTTAGATCTTCCAGCGCATTTTTTGTATCTCGTATCCGCTTGCCATTTGGTAATAGTTTATCATAAACTCCAATAAGACCTTTTGGATTCGACAGATTTCCTGCAATGACTCGATTTGGCAAATAACTAGGTTGGAAAGTTAAAACTTTAGCCGTGCCGCTCCCTCCTGACCCAATAAACGCCCCCCATTCTTCCGAAACACAAGCACCGTTACGAACTCAGAAACGTCATTTTCACCCACCTGCAGGGCATATTCGCCAATGTTTTCTATTACTTCGTAGTAGCTGGGAATGTTGGCACAAAGCGTTGAGAGTTAGCTATAATGAGACCTTCGTCGTTAAAGAGGCATTCCTTTCCTTTCGAATTTCGTGACAGATTTATTGGATCGTTCCATTTTCTCGCCTCGAAATCCGAGTTTGATGCGAAACATTTTATTTCTTTTTCAAGATACGGGGTCTTTTCTCTCTGACTAATTGCCAAAAGGCTCCAGAAAAGTAGGAGAGAGGAAAAAGCTATTTTGAGCATGGATTTCATACTGTATTGTATTATTGGATTCGTTATAAAAGATAACGCCAACCAACTTGCAACCACTAATGGTTCTAGCCTAAGATTATGAGGAGTATTTGTTGAAGTAAACCCGTTAACAATTTTCCTGATGTACCAAATCTTTTGGATAGTACTGGCGATCAATAAAACTACTATCATCCAACCCCATAATTTTTACTACTGCTGCTGTTTCAAAACTCCAGTAGCCAAAATAAGTATCGTGTTTACTTTTGTGACTGTTGTACCAACCTGCATCTTTATGATTTTTATACCAATCTTTTGTAATAAATTCTTTTACTAATTTTTCTGCTTTTGCTTTGTCTACTTCCTTAATGGCTTGACGCAGTTTTTCA